>CAYVPW010000005.1:0-51770 GCA_964453915.1 uncultured Christensenella sp.
CGTTTTCTTAAATTTATTTAGATAAAATCTAACTATTTGCTCAATGCTTCTTGAACGGCAACCGCACAAGCAACGGTAGCACCAACCATCGGGTTATTACCCATTCCGATTAAGCCCATCATTTCAACGTGAGCGGGAACCGAAGAAGAACCTGCAAATTGTGCGTCAGAGTGCATACGACCCATAGTATCCGTCATACCGTAAGAAGAGGGACCTGCACCCATATTATCGGGGTGAAGAGTTCTTCCCGTGCCACCGCCGGAAGCAACGGAGAAATATCCTTTGCCGTTTTCTTGACACCATTTTTTATAAGTGCCGGCAACGGGGTGTTGGAATCTAGTGGGGTTGGTAGAGTTTCCGGTGATGGAAACGCCAACGTTTTCTAGCTTCATTATAGCAACGCCTTCGGGAACGTTATCTGCACCGTAGCACTTAACGTTTGCCCTAGCACCCTTGCTGAAAGCCTTTTCTTCTATAACCTTAACCTCTTCCGTATAAGGATCGAATTCGGTTTCAACGTAGGTAAAGCCGTTAATTCTGGAAATGATATAAGCAGCGTCTTTTCCTAAACCGTTAAGAATAACTCTTAAAGGTTTAATTCTTACCTTGTTTGCGTTTAGAGCAATTTTAATTGCGCCTTCTGCAGCGGCAAAAGATTCGTGACCTGCCAAGAAGCAGAAGCATTCTGTTTCTTCGGATAAAAGCATTTTACCGAGATTGCCGTGCCCTAAACCAACCTTTCTGTTTTCTGCAACAGAGCCGGGAATACAGAAAGATTGCAAACCGATACCGATGTTAGCGGCAGCGGTTGCTGCACTCTTGTCCCCAGTCTTTTCAGCAGCCTTGATCGCGATAGCAGCGCCTACGGTGTAAGCCCACTTTGCGTTTTCAAAGCAAATAGGTTGAGTTTCTTGAGTTATGGTACAAGGGGAAATTCCCTTTTCTTCACAAATTTTTTGACATTCGTCTATAGAAGAAATGCCGTATTCACTAAGCGTTGCGAGAATTTTAGATTCTCTTCTTTCATATCCTTCAAATTGAGCCATCTTTAATTCCCTCCTTACTCTTTACGCGGGTCGATATATTTAACCGCACCGTCTTCTTTTTTAAAGCGACCGTAAGTACCTTTAGCCTTTTCGTACGCTTCGTTGGGTTCCATACCCTTTTTGATAAAATCGGTCATCTTTCCTAAAGAAACGAATTCATATCCTATTACTTCGTCGTTTTCGTCAAGAGCCATCTTCGTGCAGTAGCCTTCGGTCATTTCAAGGTATCTTACACCCTTTTCTTTAGTGCCGTACATAGTACCTACCATAGAACGTGTTCCCTTACCCAAGTCTTCTAATCCTGCGCCGATAACCAAACCGTCGTCAGAGAAAGCGGATTGAGAACGACCGTAAACTATCTGCAAGAAAAGTTCGCGCATAGCGGTGTTGATAGCATCGCACACAAGGTCGGTGTTAAGTGCTTCTAAAAGAGTTTTTCCGGGAAGAATTTCCGCAGCCATAGCAGCGGAGTGAGTCATACCAGAGCAACCGATTGTTTCAACAAGCGCTTCTTCGATAATACCGTTTTTAACGTTTAACGAAAGTTTGCAAGCACCTTGTTGGGGTGCACACCAGCCTACGCCGTGGGTGTATGCCGAAATGTCTTTGATTTCTTTAGCCTGAACCCATTTTCCTTCTTCGGGAATGGGAGCGGGGCCGTGATGCGGACCTTTTGCCACGCAGCACATTTCTTTAACTTCAGTCGAATACTGCATAAATGTTATGCCCTCCAAATTATTTCTTATAATTGCCAAAACAGTATAACATATTCCCTATATTTTGACAATTATTTTTCGCCTTTTTTATCGGTTTTATTTTCTACGTTTCTTTTATAATGGAATAAATACTGTTGAAAATACCCCGAATTTTCTTTAAATAAATTGGTAAAATAAGCGGAAATTTTTTTTCTGTCTTTTATTTCACCGCTAAAATCTTCTCTATAAACCTTTTCTAACCAAGTATCTACGGGAAAGCTGTCCGTTTTACCGAAACCGAAAAACAAAACGCAATCGCACACCTTTTCGCCCACGCCGTAAATAGAAAGCAACTCTCTTTTCAGCATCATAGTTTCTAAATCGGACAGTGCGTTTACGTTATATCCCGCATTTATTTTTTTTGCAAGAGATAAAATGTATTCCGCCCTATATCCTAAACCTATACTTTTGTAAAACTCCGCACTTTGCTCTGCCATAACGGAAACAGACGGAAAGCCGTAAAAAATCTCACCACAAAATTCCTTTTTCTCTCCCAAAGCGGTGCAAAGTTTTTCTATAGTGCCTTTTATTCTGGGAATATTGTTATTTTGAGAAATCATAAAAGAAAATAAGGTTTCCGTTTTATCTTGCTTTAATATCCTTATTCCTTTTCCCGCTTCTGCAGCTACGCTTAATATACCGCCGTAGGTTTTTGCGTTTGAGTATATCTTTAAATAATCATTGCCCAAATCGAAATAAGCACAAAAATAATCCCTGTCTTCTTTTAGACACTCAATCACCGCATAACCGTTTTCGTTGTATGCGTATGCGCATTTGTCTTGAGAAATAATTTTATACCCCTTCTGATAAGGAAAAAATCTAAAAACCTGACCGCATTTTAACGTATCTTCTACCGAAAAAAATTCTTCTTTAACAACTATCTTATCCATAGTAAAATAAAAAAAAGGGACCGAAAAAACAGTCCCTATCTTTTATTAGTTTTCTTTAGCGTAAACGCTTACTTTTTTGTCGGACTTGCCGAGTCTTTCAAACTTAACTACTCCGTCGATCAATGCGAACAAAGTGTTGTCGGAACCCATACCAACGTTGTTGCCGGGGTGGATTTTTGTTCCGCGTTGACGAACGATTATTCCGCCCGCGAGAATATCTTGACCGTTTGCTCTTTTAATTCCGAGCCTTTTTGCATTGCTGTCTCTACCGTTTTTGGTACTACCGCCACCTTTGTGGTGTGCAAATAATCTGAATAAAATCATAAATACCCTCCTTATTACTTCGCAGAGATTTCTAAAATCTTAACTGCTGTGAAAGGCTGCCTATGACCTTGCTTTTTCCTTTCATTCTTCTTTGCTTTGTACTTGAAGACAACTATCTTCTTTCCTTTGCCTTGTTCAACGATTTCGCCAACTGCCTTAAAGCCTTGTGCTTCTTTAGCAAGTTTAACGCCCGCTTCGTCTGCTACCATGATAACGTTTAGTTCAACCTTGTCGCCGACGTTGCCCGAAAGTTTTTCAAATCTGATTACAGAACCAACTTCCGCCTTGTACTGCTTAGAACCGTTTTCTACGATTGCGTACATGTTAAATACCTCCTACTCTCCAGTCTCGCCGATTAAATTTTTTGGGGCGGCTTGCACACTTAAAAAGCCCCTCTCGTGCGGCTCATTCGGTATTTTATAATATTAAAAGTTTTTTGTCAATCGATTTAGCATAATTTTATCTTATTTTATCAAACTAATTTTATAAAACAAAAAGGAGAATTTTATGCAAAACAAAGAGTATAACGAAAAGGCGATTAACGACGTTTACAAGAACGCTCATATTGCACTTCAAAGCATTTCCGACCTGCTTCCGTCCGTAAACGACGAAAAAATTAAAGCGGAATTAAAAGAAGAATACGAAAGCTACGAAAAACTTATAGGAGAAATTTCCACCTTTATGGCGGAAAACGATATAAAGCCCGAAGACATAGGCATTATGAAAAAGGCTATGCTTTGGGGCAGTATTAAAATGAAAACCATTATAAACAACAGCCGAAACCAAGTTGCAGAGATGATGATTAACGGCACTGTAATGGGCATTAACGAACTTACCGCAATGAAAAACGAAAACGATAATTTAGACCCTGAAATTTTAGATTTCGTAGAAAAACTTTTAAGTTTAGAAGAAAACTATCAAGAACGTCTAAAAGAATTTTTATAAACAAAAAAATATAAAAACAAGTGCCAAAAACGGCACTTGTTTTTTAGTTTGTTTAATTTGTTTTATTTACTTTTTTTAAGTCTTTTAACCGCCAAAAATGCACCCGCAATAAGCGCTAAACCGCCCAAAATAACGGGCAATTCGTTAACGCTAGAACCGCAACCGCTATTTTCCGAATAACTAGAAGAATTTTCTATTTTTTGCCACTTAGCGTAAAGGGTTATATCTCCCGTGCTTCCTTGCGCAATACAATCTACCTTATTTACAAAGGTATCTTCCGCATACCAACCTAAAAACACGTATCCCGCTTTGGTAGGTATATCTAAACTTAAACCTTCTTGCGTGTAATAAACGGAAGTATTAGAAGAAGGATTTTTTCCGCCGTTTAACTGATAGTTTACGGAATAATTTTCGTAATCGCCATTAACGTAAAGAACCAAATCGCCGTTAACGACCTTGTTTACACTATATTCTATCGTGCAATCTTTATCTAAATAAAGTTTGTCGTTAGCCTTAATAAAGCCCGCGGGAACATAATCTAAACCGCCGAATATTTCTCCGTTCAAAACGGAAACGGTTTTAGAATTCTTTGTTCCGTAATTAACCGTTACGTAAGAAGTTCCGCCTATAATCTTTTTTTGGCTTGCAACGATGTTTACACCGTAAAGATTAACGGAAAGTCCGTTTAACTGAATTTTACCATCTTGAACGTAAGCATTTCTCCAGTCGGCGTTTGAAATTTTGCTTGCGTCTACCTGAATAAGGTCTATCTTTATAAACGCTTGCTTTAAGCCTTTTACCTTATATCCAACGTTAACCGGAATATTTTCGTATTCTTTAGAAGACTCCCAGTCAACGTCTAGCATCATTGCGATAGAATAAACCATTTCGTAGTTTACGCCGTCTTCGCTTACGCTTACTCTTATATCGCTGTTGTTTGCGCCCCAGCACTCTCCGTTAGACTTATGACCGTGCATACCGGAAAAAGTCATTGAAGAATCACCGAAAACGTATCCTTCGTCCGCAGAAATTTTGTATACAACGTATCCGTTTCCGGCAGACACGTATGCTCCCCAACTATCCCCCGTGACTATACCAAAGGTAGAAACGGGTCCTTGAATAACGTTGCTCTTTTGATAAATTTTAGAACCGGATATTGTTGTTTCGGGCGAGGTTTCAGCATCTACAGATCTGTAGTTTTCACAAACAACAACGTCTTTTCCTAAACTTTCAGCACTTACTTTATTTATCGGCAAAACAAAAAGCAAAACCGAAAAAGCCAATAAAAGAGAAAAAGCAATCAATATAAATTTATTTTTAAATATCGTTTTCATACTTTCCCTCCTATTAAGCCAAATTGTTATCGATTATAAAGTTAATCAACGTTTTTGCAGCTAGTATATGACCTAACGTAGTTGGGTGAGTTGCTCCGCCGTAAATATCGTATGGCAATTTTAAGTAGTAATACCCTGCCGTTTCTCCGCCCAAATCGTTTAATGCAGAAGTGATTATATCTCTAATATTAGTTTGCTCGTACATCATACCGTAGCACCAAATAAAGGTTGCGTTGGGATATTTTACACGCATTGCCGTAAGCGTATCTTTTATATCTACGCTCATTTCTTCTGCCGTATAAACGCCGCTTTTTCCGTCCTTTCTGTCGCCGTTTGTTCCGTTAAAGAAATTTGCGTCTAATCTTCCGCCGTTAGTAGGATCTCCTATCGTATCAGCCAACGCACCAAAATCGTTAGTTCCTAAGTTTATTACAACAAGTTGTGTATCTGCGTCTATTTCGCAAACGGATTGATTTCTTTCGGAATATTTATCCCAACAAGTTTTTAAAGAACAACCCGTGGGGACGCCGTTCATAACCGCACCTACGGAAAGCCCGCTTTGACTAAACACGTTTATATCCGCATTCAAAGCCCTTGCGGTGATTGCCGCATAGGTTTTAGTTCCGTCACCGTTTATACTAGTAATATTTGATTCACCAACGCCGTAAATACCCGCACCGCAAGTAATTGAATCGCCAAACACGTCTATTTTTAACGTTTTTTGCGGCGTTAGAGATTCTACTAATTGACAAGCAGAACTTTCTACTATTCTTTTTACTCTAAAGCTAAACCAGTCGCCCATATTTTGCTCGGACGCTTTAAGTATTCTTACGTGGTGAAGTCCGTTATCAAGCCCGGAATACACCGTAAACTCAACGTTCTTTCCAGCCGCCGCGTCTATAGGCATATGCTTGCATTCTAAAAACATATCCCCTCTATCATACAATAAAGTATCGTCCGGTATTGTATCCGTGATAAAACCTTCTTTTATTTCGTCATCTAAATAAGCGGTAATCCAAGTGTAATTATTGATTTTTTGAGACATATCTGCGATTTCGTCTATATCCAAAACCAACTTACATTCCGTTCCGTAAAACCAAAAATCCAAACCGCCGTTAACGTTATCGAATACCAAGTTGTTTTCCGCATCGCGATAACTTCTGCCAAACGTCATTACAGAACCGGAAAGGTTTGTGGCATCGTTTGCGCCGGCTTTATTGTAAACGGAAACGCTAACGCTGTTTATTTCTTTTCCGCCGTAATACATTTTAACGTTTGCTACGCCCTTACTTTGTCCTACTAGTTTTTGCCCGTCTATTCTTACAACGCTTTCGTTGTTAGACTTGTAGGAAATAAGGCTTACGGGAGTATTTTTGCCGTCTACGGTGAATTCTTGTATATTCAAAGTATGACTTTCACCCACAACAATGCTTGTTTCCGTTTCACATTTAAGGATAATATCGTCTTTTAAAACCACAAGATTAAAATCAACGCTTACTCCCTGATAAAAAACGTTAACGCTTGTAGAGCCTTCTCTTTCGCCTTTAATCTTTTCGCCCTCAATCGTTGCCACGCCGGTATTTTTTACCGTGTAAACGGGTGTAAAAGAAGTTTCAATGCCGTTTACGTAAACGGTTGCAACGGGTAAATCTACGGATTTACCTTTTACAACGTAGACGTAGTCGTTAGATAAAGATATCTTTTTAACGCTATCGTTAACCACAACCGTCACGGAAACGTTTATGTTTTTATAAGAAACCTTTACCTTTGTGTCGCCCGCTTTTAATGCAGTGACGGTTTGTCCGCTAACGGTAGCAATATCTTGATTTTCTACCGCAAAAGTCAATAAAGAAGTATCTAAATTTGCATCACCCGACTTAAATTCTTTTACGGTTAGTTCTTTAGTATCTCCCACTTGCATTTCTACGACGTAATCTTGCATTGCAAGGCTATATCCCGCAATGCTTGCACCGTCTCCGTTATCGTACGCAGAATTACCTACAGAAGAGCCGCACGCAATACTTGTTATCAAAACGCAAACAAGCAAAATTGCCGTAATAAGTTTTTTCAACTTCTCTTTCCTCCTTATCATGTATTATTTATTTGATTATACAGTATTCCATATTTTTTGTCCATATCGATTTATAAGTGTACAAAAAATTGATAAACAAGGTTAAAAATCTAAAAAAATATCCCCCCCCCGCATATCTTGCGGAGAGAGGTTTATTTTAGTTAAAAAATTACTTTTTTTCTACCAAAACTTTTTTAAGTTTTGCAAATCTGGGAAGTCCGTCTTCCTTCTTCATATCACATTCGCCTTGGATAAGGGGAAGTGCGTATTTAACGAATTCATCAGAAATTCCAGTGCCGTTGTTGGTAATCCATTCTAGGGGAACGGTCTTTTCGGTGTTTGCAGCAAGTTCTAGGGGTAAAAGCTTGTATTCGCAAACGTACTTGTCGCCTGCCTTTCTTGAATAGCAAACCATTTTATCCGTTTCGCCTGCAACTGCAGCCTTAACTGCTTGTCTACCTGCACCGAACGTTTCTTCTATATCCGTTTTAGAAGCACAGTGGCTTGCACATCTTTGCATTAAAGATAATTCTATTCCTCTGGTCTTAAATCCGGTTTTTGCCTTAATTAAGCTTGCAAGTTGAGCGGCAACGCCACCTAATTGAGCGTGACCGAAACTGTCTCTTGCACCGGTTTCGCCCAATGCTTCGCATATAAGCGTGCCGTTTTTATCGTGAATACCTTCGGAAACTACTGCGATACACTTGTTGTTGTTTTTAGCACAAACCGCCTTTACGTCTTCTACAAACTTATCCACGTCGAAGTCTACTTCAGGAAGATAAATAAGGTCTGCACCTAATCCTTTGTAGTTAGCGAGAGCAGCGGAAGCGGTAAGCCAACCTGCGTTTCTACCCATTGCTTCTATTACGCATACCATAGGAGTATCGTAAACCTTAGCGTCTAGGTTAATTTCCATTATAGAAGTAGAGATGTATTTTGCAGCACTTGCAAATCCGGGGCAGTGATCGGTTCCGTACAAATCGTTATCGATTGTTTTGGGAACACCGATTACGTTCATTTCATAACCGGACTTTTGCATATATTTGCTTATCTTGTTACAGGTATCCATACTGTCGTTTCCGCCGTTATAGAAGAAATAACGAACGTTATACTTTTTGAATACCTCTAAAAGTCTTTTGTAATCGGTATCGTCTACGTTAGCGTCTTTAAGTTTGTATCTAACGGAACCCAAAGCGGAAGACGGGGTATTTTTAAGAAGCATAAGTTCTTTTACGTCTTCTTTAGACATATCGTAGAACTCTTCTTCAAGTATACCTCTAATTCCGTGTGCAGCGCCGTAAACGGCAGTGATTTGTTTGGACTTTAAGCCTTCGATAAACACGCCTGCGGCACTTGCGTTTATAACGGAAGTGGGACCGCCTGACTGAGCAAATACTAATGCGCCTTTTAATCCTTTCATTTTGTCTTCTCCTTTTAACTTTAAGTAAAAATATTTTTCTTGTTATAAACTCAAAACGTGAGCAATATCGTAAAGTTCTTTATCGAACTTTCTTTGAGCCTTTTGCACTTCGTCGAAAGAAACGGTAATCACCTTGTTGTCTTTTATACCTATTGCGCAACTGTCTGCGTCTTTAGATAAAAGTTCAACAGCTTTATAACCGAACCTTGCAGCTAAAATTCTGTCCTGACTGTTAGGAGAGCCGCCGCGTTGAATATATCCAAAGTTGTTTACTTTTACGGAAATACCACTTTTTTCTTGAATATATTTTGCTATTTCGTCTCTGTTTCCGGCGCCTTCCGCCAAAATAATCATATTAGAAGTTTTGCCCCTTAAATAACTCTTTTTTATTTTTGAAGCAATATCGTCTAAATCATAAGGCACTTCGGGGACTAAAACGTATTCCGCACCGCCTGCAACGCCTGCGTACAACGCAATATCGCCGCAATGACGCCCCATAACTTCTAGCAAACTTACTCTGTCGTGAGAGTGCATTGTATCTCTCAAATTGTTTATTGCCCAAAGCACCGTGTTTACGGCAGTATCAAACCCAACCGTGTAATCGGTATAAGCCAAGTCGTTATCTATCGTGCCGGGGATTGCCATTACCTTTACGCCGAAATTATCGCTTAAATCTTTTGCGCCCCTTATAGTTCCGTCTCCGCCTATTACAACCAAACCTTCTATACCGAAAGCAGAAAGTGCGTCTACCGCCAAGCGCTGAGTTTCAACGTCCTTAAATTCAGGGCATCTTGCAGTCTTTAAAAAAGTGCCGCCTTTATGAATCATATCAGAAACGGACCTTGTGCCAAGCCTTGTTATTTCTCCCTTGATAAGACCGGCGTATCCTCTTTCAACACCGTATATATCAATGTTGTTGTTAAGCGCGGCGCGAACTACCGCTCTTATGCAGGCGTTCATTCCCGGAGCGTCGCCCCCGCTGGTTAATACCGCTATCCTTTTCATTTTTTTAGTCTCCTTATTAAAGAATTAACAATCAACTTTTTTATTTTAACATAAGAACGTCAAAATTTCTACTTTTTTTATACTATTTATTTATTTTTTTCTAAAATACACTATAGAATTTTTGCCGACTAAACTCTCCAACTCGCTGTTTATGCCGTCACACTTTCTGATTTTCATTCCCGAATTGTATTTTTTGCCCTTTAACGCAAGAATTGCCGGTATTTCCCCCGGATAAGATTCTAAAACGTCTCTTATCTCTTCTACCCTGTCTTCCATTTCGTCCGGAATAATTATACCCAAAAACTCTTCGGGCTCTTTTTGCGTTTCCTGCTCTAAAGACTCTATTTTTTTAACGTCGTCCGCTATTATTTGCGGAACGCCGTCCTTAAACTGAATTCTTCCGGAAACCACTACTATTTCTTCTGGATTTAATATCGCCCTTGACCTATCGAATATTTTAGGAAATACAACTACTTCTATCATTCCGTATATATCTTCAAAATTAAGATAAGCCATAGTGCTGCCGGACTTTGTGGAAAGACGCTTAAAATCGCTTATTATTCCGCCCATAACAACGTGATCGCCGTCTTTTACTTCCGTATAAGTTCTGTTGCCTTCTTCATCTTCTTCGTAATAAGAAAGCGCGTCCGTATTAAAAGAAAACCTCTTAAAATACTCACTGTAATCGCTTAACGGGTGTCCGGAAAGATATATTCCTAAAACGGTTTTTTCAAGTATCAATTTTTCCTTAGAAGAATATTCCGAAACGTTTGGATATTCTAACTTTAACCCTTCGTCTTCGTCTAACACCGTTCCGAAAAAGCTGATTTGAACCTGATTTTTCTTTTTTTCCGCCGCCGCAATTCTGTCCATATAATCCGCATACACTTCTCTAAGCGCACGACGCGGCTTATTAAAGCAATCGAAAGTACCCGCTAAAATTAAACTTTCCACAAGTCTTTTGTTTATTCCAAGACTTATAGAACGGTTTATAAAGTCTTCAAAAGACTTAAAGTCTCCGCCGCGTTCTCTCTCTTTCATAATATCGTTTATTACTGCAAGTCCAACGTTTTTAAGCCCTACAAGTCCAAAACGAATACCGCCGTTCTCACAAGAAAAGTACGCCTTGCTCTTATTTATATCCGGCGGAAGAACGGCTATTCCCTTACCCTTTAAGTATGTTAAATATTTAGAAAGTTCTTCTATTTTGTCTATACGGTTATTTAAAATGGAGCAAAAGAATTCCACTTCGTAATAGCGTTTAAGAAAAGCCGTTTGATACGCCAAAACCGCATAAGCCGCAGCGTGCGACTTGTTAAACGCATATTTTGCAAAGCCCGCCATTTCGTCGAATATCTCGGTTGCAACTTCTATCGGAACTCCGTTTGCAACCGCACCGCAAATAGGATCTCCCTTTTCGCTTATGCCGCCTTCGATAAAAATCTTTTTTTGTCTTGCCATTTCGTCTACGTTCTTTTTACCCATAGCTCTACGAACTATGTCCGATTGCCCCAAAGAAAATCCGCCCAACTTTTGGCAAATCTGCATTACCTGTTCTTGATATATCAACACGCCGTAAGTCGCTTTTAAAAGCGGTTCTAAAAGCGGATGTTTATATTTTATATGAGAAGGATTATGTTTGTAATCCACGTAAGTGGGTATAGAATCCATAGGTCCCGGTCTATACATAGATATTCCGGCTATTATATCTTCAAACGTACTCGGTTTTAGGTCTTTCATAAAACGCTTCATACCGGGGCTTTCCAACTGGAACACTGCGTCCGTTTCTCCGTCACCTATAAGCTTATAAACCTCAGGATCTTCGTATCCTAATTTATGAAAGTCTAATTCCACGCCGAAATCTTCTTTAATATACTGTTTCGCTTTTGATATATCGGTAAGCGTTCTAAGCCCCAAAAAGTCCATTTTAAGCATACCGAGCTGTTCTACTTCTTTCATATAGAACTGCGTAGTCACGTCGTCGCCGTTTCTTTGTAGCGGAACGTTATCAGAAATTACTTTTGCACATATAACCACGCCCGCAGCGTGCATGCCCGTTTGGCGCGGCATATCTTCTATCTTGATAGCCATATCGACTACTTTTTTTATCGTTTCGTCGCTTTCGTATAATTCTTTTAACTCTTTTACGGATATATCTTCTCCGTCCTTATTCTTTTTAAATCCAAAACTTTCCGATATGCTGCTTTTTCCGTCCATAAGTTTAGTGACCTTGTCCGTTTCGGAATAAGGCACTCTAAAAACTCTTCCTACATCTTTTATGGCAACTCTGCCCGCAAGCGTTCCGAAAGTGACGATTTGCGCAACTCTATCCGCACCGTACTTTCTCCTTACGTATTCAACTACTTCACCTCTCCTGTCGTCCTGAAAGTCTATATCGAAGTCAGGCATACTTACACGTTCTTTATTTAAAAAACGCTCGAAGACAAGGTCGTATTTTAATGGATCTACGTCCGTTATACCGACGGAATATGCAATTATACTGGAAACACCGCTTCCACGCCCCGCACCTACGGATATACCAACGCTTTTTGCATAGTTTATAAAATCCCACACTATAAGGTAATACTCTATGTATCCCATAGAGTGAATAGTTTCAAGTTCGTAATCGAATCTCTCTTTAATTTCGTCCGTAATAACGGGATATCTCTCTTTAAGTCCTTTTTCCGCTAAGTCTTTTAAAAATTCGTATGCGGTTTGCCCGTTATCCGGAACGTATCCGGGGATAAGAGAATTATCCCTTATCGGCTCGCACTTGGCGTTCAAATCAAAAACAGGTTCTTCACTGCATTTTTGCGCTATTTTTAGCGTATTTTCTATGGCTTCGGGAATATAAGAAAACAATTCCGCCATTTCTTCGGGGGATTTTAGATAGGCTTGATCACCCTCCATTTTAAATCTGGTTGGGTCGTCTATCGTAGATTTTGTTGCAATGCAAGCAACAACGTCTTGCACTTCGCTGTCTTCTCGTTCTATATAGTGAACGTCGTTAGTGGCAACAAGTCCTATTCCGTTTTCTTTTGCAAGTTTGATAAGCAGCGGATTTATTCGCTTTTGGTCTGCCAAGCCGTGATCCTGAATTTCTACGTAAAAATCGTCCCTGAAAATACCATGAAGCATCTTTGCGCTTTCAACGGCTCCTTCGTAATCGTTTCTTACCAGTCTTTTAGACACTCTGCCCGCAAGACAAGCCGAAAGGCACACAAGCCCTTCGTTGTGCTCGGCTAAAAGTTTATAGTCTATTCTCGGCTTATAATAAAATCCGTCTACGTATCCTATAGAAACTAGTTTGATTAGATTTTTATAACCTTTTTTATTTTTGCAAAGCAAAATCAAGTGGTCGTACTCTCTCTCTTGTTTTAAATGATCGTCGCACACGTAAACTTCGCAACCGATAATCGCTTGCATTTTTGCTTCTTCTTCGGATAATCCTTCCGCCAAAGCCTTAGTATAAGTTTTTTTTGCCGTTTCGGCAAACTTTAGCGTTCCGAACATATTGCCGTGGTCGGTGATAGCAAGTGCGTGCATACCTTTTTTTCTGCAAGCCTTAAATACTTGGTCTATCCTTGCGGCTCCGTCTAACAAACTGTATTCCGTATGAACATGTAAATGAACAAAATCAGGCATATCTTTTCCTTTTCTTATAGTGAATTTGCAATAGCAACTATTTTTCTTAATCTGTGATTTAAGCAACTTTTGGTCACGTTCAATTTATTCGATAATTCGGCGAGCGTGTCTTCCGGATAATCTATTCTTGCCTTTGCCGTGTCTATCAAATCTTTTTTACCTAAAAACTCTATACCGCGCTCGGCTTTAATTTTATTTATCGCTTCTATTTGCTTTTCAGATGCTTCTATTTGGCGGTTAACGTTTCCTAAATCGCAATTTTTTTGGCGGTTTGTAATATTTAACAATTCACCGCCTATTATATATTCCGTAAGTTTAAGCACACACACGGGCGCACCTATAAAGGCTATAAAGTTTTTTATTTCTTCCGCACTCTTTATATAAAGAACGTAGTTTCCTTTTCTAGTGGTAATCTTTGCGTTTACCCCGTGTTCCGCAAGTTTTTGCGCCGTATCCATAGCAGGTGCGGAATGAGAAAAAGAAATTTCTAAATGATATCTTGTTTTTATGCTTTGGCTTTCAAACGGAATAGTGCAATTACCGGAAGAGACGAACAACCCCCTTAAAAAAGCCTTTAAGCAACATTCTTTTTCGGTAATCTTGCCGTAATTTTTAAGATTTATCGCAAGATCTTCTCCGTCGTTTACTATTATTCCTAAATCTTCTAAAATTTCTTGCGCTCTCTCTCCGGCAATACTCAAAACGAATTTGTCTTTTTTGTTTAACCTGTCTTCAGAAACAGAAACTTCCCGTATTTCGTATTTATATAAAAGAGAAAAATAATAAGAAGCAAGTGTTGCGGTTTCTTCGTCCGTTACGGAAAAATCAAGTCCTAAATTTTCCCCGTCGGAAAACACCCGCCCGGTACCGCGCAAAAGCCCCGCCAAAAAGGCACGCTTGCAACACTTGTCCTTTGCGGGTTTAGACAATATTTCTTTTTTTATCTCTTTAGCAAAATTCATAAACTTTTTTCCTTAAACGCCCTAAATCTAAAATCCGGAGTCTTTCCGTTTATATTTGCAATTCTCTCTAACGGAACGTTTACCCTTTTAAGCAATTCGTTAACCAAAGAAATTTCGCCCACCCTATCGGTTGAATGAGCGTCCGAATCTATCACGAATTTAACGTTTGTTTTTGCAACAACGCTACTTAATTCTTCGTCCGATAAGTGAACTTTTTTTGAATTGAGTTCTATATACGTTCCGTAATCTTCGCAAACCTTTGCCACTTCTACCGCATCGGCATAGGCATAATAATTCAAATGGGTAATCACGTCTACGGGATTGTTTTTAACCACGTTTACGTACATTTTGGTATTGCGAGCTTTTAGGGCTTTACTCACTTCTTTCTTTTTTAGTTTAGTATTTACTATATCCGGCAAAGAAACGGAAAAAAACGTTCCCACCTTAAACAAAACGAATTTATGCAAACCCGCCAAAAAAATATCGAAAGAATCGTAAAACTCAGTCTTTAAATCCACCGTGCCGTCCACGCCCAAAATATTTGATTCTATCCCTCTATACACCTTTACGCCCGTTTGTTTTTGGGCTTTAAAACAATCTTTTCCAAGGGCAAAAAGCTTTCTTTTTGTAAGCCCGAACGCCGGATGAGAAAAACCGTGATCTGTAATACCTATTTCTTTTAAGCCCTTTTCTTTTGCGGAAAGTGCATTATCAAGCACCGTGCCTTTGCCGTGGCTATATATTGTGTGAGTATGATAATCTCCCGTTAAAATCATTAAAATCTCCAACTAAACGAATTTCTCTTTTTAAATTTAATCCGTATCTTTCTTTTACTTGTTTTTCAATCTCTGTTATAACCGCAAAAACGTCCTTTGCAGTGGCAGTTTGGTCTGTAATTATAAAATTAGAATGTTTTTCTGATATTTTTGCCCCGCCGATGCAAAATCCTTTTAAGTTTAATTCGTCTATAAGCCTTGCCGCATAGTCACCGTTAGGATTTTTAAAAGTCGACCCCGCCGAATTGCCGCTCGGTTGAACACCTTTTCTTTTTAAACGGTAATACTCTATCTTTTTCTTTGCGTTATCTGCATTTCCCTTGCTAAAAACAAACGTTGCGGAAACTATCACCGTATCAGGTTTCAAAAATCTGCTTGTTCTATACTTAAAACCGCACTCTTTTGCCCAAAACTTTTTTATATCTCCGTTTATTAAAGCGCTGGCTTCTTCTATACAATCGGATACGGAATATCCAAACGCCCCCGCATGCATTGCAACCGCACCGCCTACGGACCCCGGAATTCCGCAAAGCCCTTCGTATCCGGTAAAACCGCTTTGTAATAAAAAGGCGCACAATTTACTTAAGCTTACCCCCGCAAAAGCCGTGGTTTTTTGTTTTTCTTGTTTTATAAAAGACAAACCGCCTAAATTTATCACGGCACCTTTATATCCGCCGTCCGCCACCAAAACGTTGCTTCCGTTTCCTAAAACAACGTGTTTTATTTTGTAATCTTTACAAAGTTCTATTGCTGTACGTAAGTCCTTTACGCTTTTTACCCTTATAAAGTAATCTGCTTTTCCGCCAACCCTAAGGGTAGTATGTTTTTTCATAGATTCTTTTAATCTTATTTCTGCGTTTGTAAATCTTTTTACACTCTCAACAAACGACATAGAACTCCTTATATCATTTTACTATATTCGGCATTTTTTTTCAAGGCTATATAATCATATTTTTTATTTTAGCGTATGCGTTTTCGTCTCCGACGAATGCTTTTAGCGATAATTCTTGAATTTTTTTAAAACTGCTCTTACCTAAAAAAAGAGATAAAGTCAATTCGTTTCTCTCTTTTTCCATTTCTCCCAAAACGCCTTCGTTTACCGATAAATCGGCACAAGGAAACATTCCTATATCGCAAAGCTTTTTTTGAGAATCGTTAGACAATAAATACTTTATAAATTCTTGTGAGTAAAACTTTTTTTCTTCGGACCTAGTACAAACGGAAACGTATTGATATAAATCGTTAAATTTAGAAAGCGGCTTTGCCCCGTATTCCGCTTCTCTCCTATCCAAGCGGTTTATATCCCTTTGTGTTCCTACAAAATACGCCGTTTTTCCTGAAACGAACTCCGTATATGCTTCCATAGGCGCTAAAACCTTTATCCTTTTTGCACTTATTCCACCTTCTAACGCTGCCAAAACCGGTTGTGTATATTCTCCTTGAGAAACTACAAGTTCTTCTATATCGTCTTTATATAATTTTGGATTATAAATCAAAGCGTACCCACCCCTGCACCAAGGCACGGCGTAAGTGTCTTCGCCTATATTGCCGCCCTTAAATCCGGATATATTAAGTTTGCAAAAGCAATCCCCCTCAAAACCGTTTCCGTAAGATATCATATCCGGAAACTCGCCCTTTTTAACGTTTTCTTCCGCACTTTCTACCGTATGAGAAATTACCATAACCAAAACGCCTTCGTATTTTTTTTCAAACCGTGCGGCACGGTCTAATAAAAATTGCTTTCTAGAACCAACGCCCCCTTCAAAAGAATCTATCTGCCAAACGGTGAGTATCCCCTTATACTTTGGAGTTTCTTGTATTTCTTTGCCCTCTCCTATCTTTTTAAGCCCGAAAAAAAGAGTAAAAACAACGCAAAAAACTAAAAAAGAAGAAACAAGTACTTTTAAAATTTTCATAATAAAAGTATATTCTTTTTGAGTATAAAAAAGGACTTTCCCTTTTTGAAAGTCCTTAATTTTATTAAATTTTTAACTTCTTTTTAGCAGGGCCAACCGTTGCCGCCGCCATTTTATCCGTTAAGAAAATTTCTTTTACTATACCGTTCACCTTATTAAAGGTAAGTTTTTCTATTTTTTCTATCCTTTCTTTAAAGTCAAATTCTTTACCCAACAACAAAAGATATTTACCGTATAAAAGCATTTGCGAAGCAGTGCTTTCTTGCCCCATTATAAAGGCGGATTTCATCTGTTCTTTTCCACGCAAAAATTCTTGCTCGGTAATTCCGTTTTCTCTAAACTTATTTATCTCTTTTATTATCTCTTCTACTGCAAGATCTCTTTTATCTGTATTAACTCCGCCGTAAATCTCAACAACTCCGCCGTCTTTATACTGCGAAACGTAAGAATAAACGGTGTAGCACAGCCCTAGTTCTTCTCTTACCTTTTGAAAAAGCCTACTGCTCATTCCGCCACCCAAAATAAGGTTTGCCAAACTTAAAGCGTCGCTCCGTTCGTCTTTAATAGATAAAGCCGGTATGCAAAACGCAACGTGTGCTTGCTCTATTTTTTTTGTTTTTATCAAATTTCCGCAGAAGGTTTTTTCCGTTAAAACTTGCGGAGCGGAATTAGCCCTTTTAAAATTCAGGGCAAAATATTTATAAACTAATTCTGCCACTTCTTTTTCTTCTACGTTGCCTGCAACGGATATTACAATGTTATCTGCGGTATAATATTTATCCATATAATTCAGAACGCTTTTTTTACTAAAACTCTTAACGTTTTCCGCAGGTCCTAATATCGTTCTTCCGAAACCGGTTTTTCCGTAATAACTTTCCGCAAGCAAGTCTAAACAAATATCTTCCGGAGAATCTTCGCTCATATTTATCTCTTCTATTATAACCCCCTTTTCTTTTTCCATTTCCTTTTCGTCGAACACGGAATTGAAAAATATATCCGATAAAATCTCTAAAGATTCCTCAAAATGGTCGCTTGTAGACTTTGTGTAATAACACGTCATCTCTTTAGAAGTAAAAGCGTTTATTTGCCCGCCTATTCTGTCTATATGGTCTGAAATATCAAACGCAGAGCGTTTTTCCGTTCCCTTAAACAAATTATGCTCTATAAAATGAGAAATGCCGTTTTCTTGTTCGCTTTCGTTTGCACTTCCGGTTTTAACGATTACGCCGATAGATACGGACATCAACCCCTGTATTTTTTTTACGACTAATTTTAGTCCGTTGTCAAAAGTTTCGTAATAAGCCATTTTTTCTCCGTTATTCTATATTTTCGCTTACGGTCACCAAACTGAACCCGTTTTCTAAATAAAAATCTATAATTTCTGGAAGAACGGCAAGCGTATGCTTTTTAGGATGCATTAAAATCAACTCGCCGTTTTGATGATTTTTTGTTGCTCTTTTATATAAAAGCTCTCTATCGTCGTCTCTCCAATCTATCGTATCGGAAGACCACATTATTATTTTATACCCTAAATCGCTTGCAGCGTCAAGCGTTTTATCTGAATAACTACCCGAAGGCGGCGCAAACAGCACGGGTTTTACTCCGCACAAACCTTCTATAACCTTTTCTGCGTTTTGTATCTCTTTATAATTTTCTTCGTAGTTTAACTTTTTATGATCTTTATGAAAGTATCCGTGATTAGCAATTTCGTTGCCTGCGGACACTATTTCGGATAGTGTTTCTCCGTTATCGTCTGCCCAACATCCGCCCACAAAAAACGTTGCTTTTACGCCTTTGTTTTTCAAAACGACTAAAATTTCTTTAACGATATCTGTGCCCTCATAGCAGTTGAACATTAAAGAGGCGTTTTTGTTGTTTACGTTACCCCTGTATATTGCACTAACTGCCTTTCCGCCGTATATGGGCGATACGGGTTTTACCGAAAACCCCACAATAAACACGGATAAGGCTATTATTAAAAGCAGTGCGTTGGATATTACGGGTTTTAAAACCTTATTGCTTATTTTCTTCATTTTAACACACCCCTATTCATACTATGAAAGAAAATACGGGTATATTCGCCGCTTTTTACATATAAAACCGTACTTTTTTATATGCAACCCCACACAAGCTAAGCAATAAGTATTTTATTTATAAATAAAACGGCACGCCCTCTTTTTATAAAAGAATAGCGTGCCGATTTTTTCTTGTCCGCTTAAAACGCCGTTTACGCTAGGTAATTCGTTTTAGCCTTCGATTTTTTCTAAGAGTTTTAAGTCTATGCCCTTTTCGCCGATTTTTATAATTTCAACTTTTACCTTGTCGCCTATGCTTAAAACTTCTTCTACGCTGTTTATGCGCTTGTCGCTCATTTTAGAGATATGAATCATACCGTCTTTTCCGGGAGCAAGTTCACAGAAAGCGCCGGTTTTGGGAAGAATTCTAACAACTTCGCTTATAAACATATCGCCCACTTCGGGATCTCTTGCAATAGAAAGGATAATAGCCTTTGCTCTTTCTATATTAGCAGCATCGCCAACGCCTGCAATGTTTACTGTTCCGTCTTCTTCTATATCTATCTTAACGCCAGTTTCTTCTATAATCTTATTGATTACCTTTCCTTGCTTTCCTACAACGTCTCCGATTTTTTCGGGAGATATGTTAAAGGATATAATCTTAGGAGCGTATTTAGACAATTCGGGAGCAACTTCGGGAACACATTCTAACATTTTCTTTAATATGAATTGTCTTCCTTCGTTTGCTTGATTGATTGCGGTATGCATTATTTCTTCGGAAATACCCTTGATTTTGATATCCATTTGGATAGCGGTAATTCCTTTTTCCGTACCTGCAACCTTAAAGTCCATATCGCCTAAGAAGTCTTCTAGACCTTGAATATCGGTAAGAACCTTAAATTCACCGGTTTCTTGATTTTTGATAAGCCCCATAGCAACGCCTGCAACGGGTGCTTTAATCGGAACGCCGGCATCCATTAAAGCCATTGTAGAACCGCAAACGGAAGCCATTGAAGAAGAGCCGTTAGAAGACATTATGTCGTTTACAACTCTTATTGCATAGGGGAAATCTTCTTTAGAGGGAATTACGGGAACAAGAGCACGTTCTGCAAGCGCACCGTGACCGATTTCACGTCTGCCGGGAGATTTAATAGCCTTTGCTTCGCCCGTGCAATATCCGGGGAAGTTGTATTGATGCATATATCTCTTTTCTACTTCTTCGTCAAGCCCTTCTAGCTTTTGTGCTTCGGAAAGCATTCCTAAAGTACAGGTAGTTAAGGTTTGAGTTTGTCCTCTGGTGAATACGGCAGAACCGTGAACTCTGGGGAGAACGCTTCTTTCGCACCAAATAGGACGAACGTCTTTTAATCCTCTTCCATCAGGGCGGATTCCCTTGTCGAATATTTTTGCACGAACCTTTTCTTTGGTTAAGTAATATATACTGTCTTTTACTTCTCTGATGTTGTCGGGATAAATAGCCTTGAAATATTCTACTATTTCCGCTTCTACCTTATCTTGTCTTTCTTGTCTTTCTTGACGGTCAAAGGTATCAATTGCCCAGTCGATTTTTTCGGAAGCATAGTCGCGAACTTCTTTATCCAACTCTTCGGGGATATGATAAAGTTCTATTTCCTTTTTGGGTTTTCCCACAGCGGGAACTATTTCTTCTTCTATAAAAGTGCAAATCTTTTTGATTTCCTCGTGACCGAACATAATTGCACCGACCATTTCGTCGTTAGTCACTTCGTTTGCACCTGCTTCTATCATCAAAATAGCGTCTTTAGTACCTGCAAGGTTTAGATGAATTGCAGAAGCTTCTCTCTCTTTTAAGTCAGGATTGATAACGTATTTTCCGTCTACCATTCCTACTACTACCGAACCGGTAGGACCTGCCCACGGAATATCGGAAATTGCAAGAGCGATAGAAGAACCTATCATAGCCAAGGGTTCGGGTTGAATATCCGGTTCAACGGAAAGCGCTTGCGCTATTACCACAACGTCGTTAAAAAGCCCTTTGGGGAATAAAGGTCTTAAAGGTCTGTCTATAAGTCTACTGGTTAAAATAGCCTTATCGGACGCTCTGCCTTCTCTCTTTTTAAATCCGCCGGGGATTTTGCCGATAGAATACATCTTTTCATCGTAGTCTACTTGAAGAGGGAAAAAGTCCATTCCTTCTCTAGGTGCAGCGGACATACAAACGGAAACCATAACTGCAGTTTCTCCGCAACGAACGACGCAAGCGCCGTTAGTTTGCTCTGCATACTTACCCGTTTCAACGATAACTTCTTTGCCGCCGATTACCGTCTTAAATTCTCTGTAGTTGTTCGTCATTTTTTTCTCCTTTTTCTAACTCTGATTTATTTAGGAACGCAAAAGCACCCGCTTTTTGCGTAAAAATACCTTAATATAACAAAAAAAAGCGACAAAAAAACATTGCCGCCCCATAATTTATTATTTCCTTAATTCTAAGTCCGCAATAATCTTTCTGTATCTTTCGATATCGATTTCTTGCAAATACTTTAAAAGTCCGCGACGTTCGCCGACCATTTTCAAAAGCCCGCGACGAGAGTGATTGTCGTGCTTGTTGGTTGCTAAGTGTTGATTTAAGTGATTGATTCTTTCCGTTAAAAGTGCAATTTGAACTTCTGCACTGCCGGTGTCCCCTTCGTGACGACCGAATTTTGCGATTATTTCGCTTTTTCTTGCTTTATCCATTTTATTTTACCTCCTGATTACTTATGGAATAATTCGCTCATGCCAAAGTTAAGGGCGGAGACCCGCAAAACCTTGCCAGAGTATCAAGCCTATAAAGTATAACAAATATTTTTAAGATTGTAAACTGTTTTTAACCGATTTTAATCAAAAAGAACTTTCTTTTCTTCTAAAATTTTATCTATTTTTTCTATATAAGTTTTTACGTCTTTGGGGGAAGCATACCTTTCTATCCTTTCGCCCAAATTCATAACTCTTTTACTTATAGCGTTTGCACCGCAAGCAACCGTGCTTGATATTTCTTCCATTGCGTTTACATTATACAAGCACTCTTTATCGGGCTTTGCATACCCCACGTTTTCTAAACTTCCCGCCATATATTTTTGACGGTACAAGTAATACGGGCGATACCCTTTTTCTAAAAGCGTTTTATGTGCGTAATCAACCATTTGCGTTATTTCTTCAACGCAAAGTCTTTTTTCCGTTTCAGCCAAATAAGAGCCCTTTTTTATTGCCAAAGTATGAACGGTTATTCCGTCCGGCGACAAAAACACAGCCTTATCTAAACTGTACTTAAAGTCTTCAAAACTCTCTCCGTCAAGCCCTGCAATCAAGTCCATATTTACCGAAAATTTGTCTTTTGCCAAAAAGAACTTTTCTTCCACGTCTTTCGCCGTATGATTTCTTCCTATTTTTTCTAACGTTTTGTCGTTAAACGTTTGTGGGTTTATACAAATTCTAGAAACATTGTGCTTTGCTAAAATCTCTAAATTTTCCTTTGTTATCACGTCCGGTCTTCCCGCTTCAACGGTAAATTCTACACCGGTGTTTACACTGTCTATCGCCGTTAAAACCCTGTCTAAATTTTCGTTAGATAAAGAAACGGGAGTGCCGCCGCCAACATATATACTCTTTAAGTTTTTTATAAACTTTTTGCTTTCATTTATCTCCTTAATCAAAGTATCAACGTATACGTCTACGTATTTTTTTGCACTCTTTATATCAGAACTTATAAAAGAACAATACCTACACCTAGACGGACAAAAGGGAACAAACACAAACAAATCCGTATTGTCGTCGTCTTTTTTATAAATGCCTTTTTGGGCTTGAATAACCCTTTCAGTAAGCAAAGTTTTTTCTTGACTTACCTTCATTGTGTTTATAAAAAAGTCCTTAAAGTCTTCACCGCTTTCTAAAACGCCGTATGCAAGTTTGGTAGGTCTTATGCCGGTAAGTGCACCCCACGGCAAAACCTTGCCCGTATATGCGGAAAGCGCTTTATATAACGATAATTTTGCATACCTTTTTGTAAGTCTTTTTTCTTCTATTTCGTCCTTAAACGGCTTTACCAAGTTGCCGTAAGCATAACTTTTTCCGCCGACTACTATAGTATTTATCAGTCTGTCTTCTTTTTTAGTAAAAAGGTGGCGTATATCAAAATCTTCTGCCCCGTCGAAAAGATTTATCACTTCGTTAAGTTCGCTTAAACAAAATTCAAGTTGTGTTTTAATCATAATCTCTTAAAATATTATATTTCCTTTCGTGAGAAAGCGTAGTAAACTCGTCGTGCCCGGGATAAACTTTATAATCTCCGCTTAACGCAAACAGTTTTTTTACGGAATTTATCAAATCAATCCTGCTTCCGGAAACAAAGTCCGTTCTGCCTACGGACTCACAAAAAAGCGTATCCCCTGTAAAAAGCATATCGTCTACTATAAAAGTTGCGGAACCGTCCGTGTGTCCGGCAGTAATAACCGCCCTTATTTTTATTCCTTCTAAAAAAAGTTCTTCTCCGTCCTCAAACATATAATCTGCGGTTAAACATTCAAACTTTCTTCCGAAATCTTTGCCCAAATTATCGTCGTTTAGCAGTTTTTTTGCATCAACTTTACTCACAAACACCTTTACGCCGTCCTTTTGCAGTTTTGCGGCATTTCCTGCATGGTCGAAATGTGCGTGCGTCAGCAATAAACAGCCTATCTTTACGCCAAGTTTTTCTTCTGTTTCTTTAATGAGTTTATAGTTTTCTCCACCGTCTATCAAAACGGCGCGCTTTGTTTCTTCGTTTACTAAAAAGTAAGAATTAACCCTAAGCGGACCGCTTGTTAAATAATACAGTTTCATTTTATTTTGCCGTCCTAAACACGTCCGTTATCTTGCGCTCTTGCTTTAACTTTTCTATCAATGTTTCAAGCTGTCGCTTGTCGCTTATCCTTATAGAAAATTCCACTATCACCTGTCCGGAACGGCTGTCTTGTCTGCCGTTTGTAGAAACGATACCCAACTTTTGTTGGGCAACTGCACCGGCAACAATTGTTAATATTTCCGTTTGGTCTTTGCCTATTACTTTTATCCCCGCATTATAACCGCAAGAGCCGCCGTCATTCCACGTCACTTCTATAAGCCTTCCGTCTTCGGCATTTTTTAGGTTGGGACAATCTCTTCTATGAACGGACACTCCACGCCCGCGTGAAATAAATCCGATAATATCGTCGCCGGGAACGGGATTGCAACAGCCCGCAAAATGGACTAAAATCCCCTCCATTTCCTTTACCTTTACGCCACCGCTTTGGCTTTTGCCTACGTAGAATTTTTTTACGTTTTCCGTCGGTTGAGATTTTCTGTAATAATCGATAAGTTTTACTACTATCTGACTTGCCGAAACCGCGCCGAACCCAACGGAAGCATACATTTCGTCCTGTCCCAAATAGGTAAATCTATCGGCAATTCTTTCAAAGGCGTCTTCCGTAAGCAGTTGAGATAAGGAAAAACCACGGCGTTTACATTCGGCTTCTAACATAGTTTTACCGGTTTTTACGTTGTCTTCTTTCATCTCACGCTTAAAGAATTGCTTTATCTTTACTTTTGCGCTTGAACTTTTTACAATTTTCAACCAGTCCCAAGACGGACCTTTGGAATTTTGCGAAGTTATTACTTCAACTAAATCCCCTACTTTTAGGGTTGTATTAAGGGGAACTATTTTAGAGTTTACCTTTGCCCCTACGCATTTATTGCCTATTTCGGAGTGAATACGGTAAGCAAAATCTAACGGCGTTGCGTCTTTAGGAAGACTTATAACGTCCCCTTTAGGGGTAAACACCAAAACTTCCGAACTGTAAATATCGCCCTTTAACGTATCTAAAAATTCTTTACTGTCTTTTAAGCCGCCTTGCCATTCCATTACCTCTCTAATCCAGCTAAGGCGAGAATCCAAATCGTCCCCTTCGCGTTTTTCTTTATATTTCCAATGAGCGGCAATGCCGTACTCCGCTTCGTGGTTCATTTCGTAAGTTCTTATTTGTATTTCAAAAACTTTTCCGAAATTAGTAACGACGGTAGTATGCAAAGAACGGTACATATTTGGCTTTGGCGTAGATATATAATCTTTAATTCTTCCCGGAACGGGTTTCCATTCGTGGTGAATTTTACCTAAAATCTCATAACACTCGTCCACGGTGTTTACAATTACTCTAACGGCAACCAAATCGTAAATTTGCTCTAATGATTTACCGCGCTCCTTCATTTTGCGATAAATACTGTAAAGGTGCTTTTTCCTTCCGAAAACTTCGCCTTTTATGTTGGAATTTTCCAACATTTTTTTAAGCGTTTCTACTACTTGGTCTACTAATTCTACGCCTTCTTTTACCTTTAAATCTATGTTTTCTATAAGGTATTCGTAAAAATCGGGATCTAAATATTTTAAGCACAGGTCCTCTAATTCGCACTTAATTTGCGAAATAGCAAGCCTATCCGCAAGCGGAACAAAGATATCAAGCGTTTCCTTTGCAATTCTAAGTTGGCGTTCTTTAGATAAAAAGTTTAAAGAACGCATATTGTGCAATCTGTCCGCAAGTTTTATTATAATAACCCTGATATCCTTTGCCATTGCAACGAATATTTTACGGAAATTGTCAGCCTGTTCTTCTTCTCTAGACGTAAACTCTATTCTCTCTAACTTCGTTACTCCTAAAACGAGTTCTAAAACCTCTTCTCCGAACTGATTTTTTATATCCCCTTCTGATATGGGAGTATCTTCAATCACGTCGTGCAAAAACGCCGCTGCAACGGTTGCAGCGTCTAGTCCCAAATCAACTAATATTTTTGCAACGGCGCAAGGATGAGTAAAATACTCTTCTCCGGAGGCACGCTTTTGATTGGCGTGTGCTTTTTTTGCATAGTCGTACGCCTTTTCTACAAGCGCAAGGTCCTTGCCCGTATAAGTTTTTTCTAAACACTCGTATATTTCTAACATATTACCCCTTAAGTTCTTTAATACGATTGTAAATTTTAGAAGCGTCTAATCGACTTTTAATCGTTCCGTCTAATATAAATTTTCCTTCTTTCACCTTAAAGATACCCAGTTCGGCAAAAACTTTTACGGCAAACAACAAATTTATGTCGCTTCCGAAATTTTTTCTTATCAAATCGGAATATCCGTAAAATTCCGTACCGGATAAAGTGCACAATTTTGCATATTCTTTTGCCAAAACTTCTCTCTCTACGCTTATTTTATCAATATAATTATATCCCTTTACAGAAAAATTGCAATAGCAGGTTGCGCCGGTTTGCAAAAAGCAAGCGGGTTTATCTAAGTAAACCACGGTTTTATATCCCTCCGGCACTTCTTTTGGAGAAACCAAAACGTAGTTACCGAAAGCTCCCTTTTCCGGAAAATAAAATCCTGCGTTTATACCTTTTAATTGTTCGTAGTTTTTAAGTGAACCTGCATCTGAAACCACGAAAAGCGTTTTATCTAAAGAATTAAAATCGTACTCTTTAATATCTTTAATCTCTTCTAAAGTGGAACAATGCATACATTTATCCAGTTCGTTTTCTACCGTTTCCAAATAAAGACCGCCAAAATCGGTAAACTCCGGCACAACTTCCCTCACAAAACCTTTAACGGAAACTCTGTTTCTGAAAGTAGATACGTTAGTTTCAAAAATAACGGTTTTATCAACAGGCAGCCTTAACGTTTCTACGTGAGATTCTCCGTTGAAATCCAACATCTCTAGCGCAACCGTGTTAAAAGAAAAATGCACGGAATCTTTTTTAAGCGGATTTGAAATTACAGAGTTTACCTTAACCCCGAACAGCGGTCTTTTATTGCCCGTTCCGAAAGGCTCTAAAAGATCTAATTCTTTAATGAATTTTTGAGATAACGGCTCTTTTACTTCCCATTCCGCGCGTATAGTTTTAGAAAAATCTACACCCTTAAAATTTTCTTTTACATATAAATTCAACCTTTTGTTAAGTTCACTAAAATTTTCTGTTTTTACCGAAACACCCGCCGCTTGAGAGTGCCCGCCGTACGCTTCTAAAATATCTTCACAAGAAGAAATAACTTTATGTATGTTTATACCGTCTATACTTCTTGCAGAGCCCTTTAACATTCCGTCGTGATAGCCGAACACTATCACGGGGCGAGAAAAATCTTCAACCAGTTTTGCGGCAACTATGCCGATAAAACCTGTTCTCCAACTTTCGTCGTAAACGGTAATCACATCGTCGTATATAGCGGAAGAGTTTAATATCTTACTCTTTGCGCTTTTATATATTTCTTCACATTCAGTTTGCCTGTTAACATTATAAGCCTTTAACATTTCGCTATATTCGGCAAGTTCCGAAACTTTATCCGTCATAAAAAGTTTTAGGGCGGTATTCACGTCTCCCATTCTTCCGCCTGCATTTATTTTCGGGGCTATAGAAAACGCCAACGTATGTGCGGATACCTGTTTACTGCTTTCTCCTATCAAAAACTTAAACGCAGGGCGTATAAATTCTGAATTGAAAATTTTTAACCCTTCTATTACTAGATTTCTGTTTTCGTCAATCAATTCCATACTGTCAGATACCGTTGCAAGCGCAACGAAATCTAAATAACAATCCGCCCGTTCTCCTATCAAGGCACGCCCAAGTTTATAGGCAACGCCCGCACCGCATAAACCGCTAAACGGATAATCTTGACCTGCTATTTTAGGATTGATTTTTATACAATCGGGCAAAACGGCAGGCGGTTCGTGGTGGTCTGTGACAATCACGTCTATCCCGTGATTTTTTAACTCTTCTATCTTTTCCTTGTCGCTAATACCACAGTCTACGGTTATCACCAAATCCGGCTTATCGGTTAAAGACAAAATGATATCTAAATTTAGTCCGTAGCCGTCTTCTCTTTCAGGAACGATTGTTTTTGCAACTATTCCAAAATCTTTTAAGCAATAATATAAAACGGTTGTAGCGGAAACCCCGTCCGCATCGTAATCGCCAAAAATCAAAACATTTTGTTTTTGTGCTTCTGCCCGTTCTATTCTTTCAACCGCTTCTTTTACACCGAAAAGCAAATAAGGATCGTAAAAAGCCTTTTCTTTAGGATGAATAAATGCGTTTATCTTTTCTACGGAATCTATTTTACGGCAATATAAAAGGCGTGCTGTATCAAAAGCGATACCGCATTTTTGCGAAAGATATTTAACGTATCCCTCGTCCTTTTTATCTAAAATACTGTCGTAAACAATCTTCATATTTTCCTTTATAAAACAAGGCGGGAATATTCCCGCCTTGAAGTTTTTTGCAAGATTTATTCTTTATCTATGGAATTTGCAGAAACGTATTTGCTTTTTACGCTACTTTTTATTCCTGCCCAAATCAAGCCGCTAAATGCAAACGCCGAAAAGAGCGAACTTATTGCAACGATTATTATTTGTAATCCCAAAATCTTTACTAAAGAAGAACCCAACGCTAAAAGCGCTATTGCAAAAACAATCATAGCACCAGTGGTGAAGGAACACTTTAATAAACTTTGAATACTTTCTCTATCCGCAATATCGAAAGCCGAGGTCTTTTCGCCTGCAACGGTTTTTGCCGCACTGTTAAACCTGTTTACCATAACTATGGAATAAGCAAATCCAAACAAAACGGAAACGGGAAGCGTGTATGACATAAACGGCAATGCGGGGATTCTTGTAATTCCCATAAGCGCAAAGCATATTAAACCGGATATAACGGAAGACGCAATAGCCGCAACCGCTCCGGAAAGTTTTTCCGCTATCAAAGCGTATACAAACATAATCACTACCGCAATTCCGCCTGCAATCGCTATAGTTGCCGCATGATTATCAGTATAGTTAACGGTTTCTTCTACCGTTGCCGTAACGTTAAGACCGGAAAGAATTTCTTCACCTGCAAACGCTTGTTTTACAGAATTTTGCAATTCGTTTACGTCTACAACGTCTTTAACGGAAGAGGAAAAATAATATACCAACTCTCCGCCGTTGTCTAAAACTTCCACTCTGTCGTAATTCAAGCCTTTTCCGCTTAAATATTCTTTAGAAGTTTCTTCTAATATTTCACTAGCCTTTCCTATATTTGCATCTACTTTAACGGAAACGGAAAATCCGTTTTTAAAATCTGCGGTTTGATTAAAACCGAAAACTCCGAAAAGTGCAAATCCTGCGGCAATTACCAAAACGGCAATCAAAATCCAAATTTTATATTTACCGGTGACACTAAATTTCATAATCAGTTATCCGCCCTTTTTAGATTTAAGAATTTTTCTTTGTCCTTGCAAACGGGAAGAATCAATTCCGTAAACATTCTGGAAATAAGAACGTTCACCAAGAAAGATACAACAGCACCCAAAGCAAGCGTGACGGCAAAACTAACCATAGCGCCTTTTGCAAAAGCAAAGAGAATCAATGCGCCTAATGCAACCGCCAAATTAGAACCGAGCACCGGAATAAAAGAACGCTTAAAGCCGGTTTTTACCGCCGCCTTAACGGTTTTACCCAAAGCAAACTCTTCTCTAATTCTCTTTATGGTTATCATCAATCCGTCCGCACAAAGAATTATCGCAAAGCCCAAACCGATTACACCTGCAAGAGATACCGTTATTCCGGGAACGGAAATAAGCAAGCCCAAAACGCCTAGCGCAAATACTATCATAGATAGTCCGCCTATTACGCCGTATCCACCGAATGCAATAAGCATTGCAGCAATAATAGCAACAATCAAAATTCCCAAAGCGATACCAACGTATAAATCGGAATTAGCACCAAACAACCCGTCTACGTTTACAGCATCAGAAACGTCGTACTTATATTGCAAGCCGCCCGTTTGAATTTGCATAGCTACTTGTTTACCGGATTGTTCGCTACTCGTTTGAATATACACGGACTTATCGGTAATAGAAGAAGTCGTGATAGAACTGTCTAAAAGCGTAGAATCTCCGAGTGCGATTTTTAAATAATACGCATCGCTAGAAGCGTTTATCGCATCTACCAAAGTTTTGTATCCATAATCGGTAAATTCAACTTGCACCAAGTAAACGGTGCTACTTCCGGAAACACTTTCTCCAACGTAAGTCGCACTCTTTACCGCTTTTTCTTCCGTCATAACCTCTGCCGTGGGAGATTCACTTTGCCCGCCGTAGAATTTAAGTTCGCCGTAGGCAACAACGGATTCTATATCGCTATCGATTGAGTCCGTTTTTTTAGCGTTGATTCTTATAGAATAATCTTCAACGTCTTTATTAGCGTCTCTAAAAGCGGAAATTTTATAAGTTTGATAGCCGAGCGCGTTCATTCTGGAACTAATAGTATCCATAACCGCTTCAACGTCTTCAACTTCGTTTTCGTTTTCTCTGTTTAAGGTAAGCGTATAAGACACGCCGCCCTCCAAATCGTAATCAAGATCTACCGCACCGATAAAAGAATTGAAATTCTTGATTCCCACGGGGAAACGCAAGAAAGACAAAACTATCAATCCCGCTATTATAACGCCGATTATCGATAGTAGAACTATTGACTTGCTCTTTTTCATTTTTGCCCTCCGAAGCCGACAATTGCCGACTGTACGATTAAACTAGCATAATACCCATAAATTATATATCATTAACGGGGGTAAGGTCAATAGAAAAACCTAAATTTTTTATATTTTTAGGCCTTTTTTTGGATAAAGAATAATAAACAAGGCAAAAATAAAGCAGTTTAGTTATAACTGCTGTCCTTTTTATAAAAACAAAAAAGGCTAACCGAAACCCGATTAGCCATTTATGCTTTTTTATCTGTTAATTAAATAAACCAAAAGTCCTATCAACCCTATCGCCGCAAGACTTATTCCAACCGTTGCCAAAACTTTAAGTGCGGATACGGGAGTTTTCCCCCAAACTTTTCCGCTAGTTCCGTTAACGTAAAAATTATACAGCTTTTTTTTGTAATCGAAATGCCCCACGTATACCGGTAGCATAACGTATTTATACGTGACCGCCTCGTGCGAAGTAGAAACGTTTATATACGATAACACGTCGTAATGATATTGCGAAAGAATCTCTTTTTTTATAACGCTGTCCATCGTTCTTTTTGCTTCCGCCCAACAATCGGTAATCTCTTTATCGTAATGATACGCCATAAACCCAAGCATATAATTTTCGTCATACTCTCTTGCGCCACACGTTTGATACGGGGATATTTTATTGAGTTTTTGCTGATCGAACTTAGAACCCGCGGTAATCAAAACGTCGTCAAAATCTTCGTAATAAGTACCGGAAATATTTCGCCAAACAACGTAAGTTTCCGTGCGTCTGTTTTTCCCAGACCCGACTACTCTGGTGTGATAGTCTCCTATTCTACCAACGTATCTAGACGTGGTTTTGCTGTCAAAAGTAAAACAAGGTGTATAAACGCCTTTTACCTTTTCCGTTTTTAGATTTGTTTTAAAGTCCGAAGGAGCGTATAACTTTTTTTTAGCCCAGTTTTTTACTATGTTTACGGCTTTTTCTATTCCGAACAAAAACGGAAGCAAGGCATTTGGCTTTAACCCGTCCAACTCCTCTACCTTTTGAACGTGTGCAGTGCCGCAAAAAGGACAGCCTTTTGCTGTTTCGCCTTTATTTAAAACAACTTTTGCGCCGCAATTATCGCATCTAAAACAAACGGCTTCTTCTTTTCCCCACTTGCGATTATCGTCAAACCCCTGCAAAATATCTATCTCTTTTGCACCGAAAGACTGCTTAAAGGTTTGCTTTGTATCGCAATGCGGACAGTAAAGCATTTGCGTTTCCGGATCAAAAACCATATTGCCGCCGCAAGCGGGGCATTTAATCATTTCCGTCGATACGTTTTTTTGCTTTTCCGCACCGATTTCTTCAAAATCGCCTTGCATTTCTTTAAGTTTTTATTTCTTTATATCGTTAAGGTCTTTAAGCATATTTTCAAGGTCTGCGCCGTGAACGTTTGCCGCTTCGCCAACAGTTTCGCCGTGAGCGAGCGCACAACCTAAACAGTGCATACCGTATGCCATCAAAATTTCACCTGCTTTGGGATTGATATTTAATGCGTCGAATATCAAAGTGTTCTCTGTAATTTTGTTTTCCATTTCTATATATCTCCTTTTTAGGTAATTTTAATAAAAATAAGACGGTAAAGTCTTGTTTCTACCGTCTTATTATAGTATTTTTTATATTCTAAGTCAATCCCTTTTGCCTTTTTAACAATCTTAAATCAAAGTTTTTTTCCACATTCCGGACAAAACTTTGCACTAGAAGACACCTTTGCACCACATTCCGTGCAAAATTTGTTTTGCGGCAATTTTTCACCACATTCAGAACAGAATTTTGCGTTTGAATTTATTTCCGCACCACACTTAGGGCATTTTATACTTGCGGAAGATTTTTCTTCTTTTTTATTTTCTCCCGCCGTAGATTTAAGCGCTTCGGCAAAAACCGAACCTATTCCAACGCCTGCACCAAGCCCTATTCCGGCACTTGCCATTCCGCCGCCCATTCCGGGGTTTTTTGCAGCGTCTTTCATTGCTTCCGCTGCCGCAACCTTCATCATAACGTCCGTTTTGTCGCCCAAAATCCCAAGTTTACTTCTTTCGTCTATCGCCTTTTCCACTTCCGTGGGAACGGACATATTTTCTATAAATAAGTTGGTTAACAATAAACCGATTTCTTTAAACTTATCTTGAACGGTTGCCTTAACAATTTGATTAAATTCTAAAGTATTACCCGCTAAATCCAGTGCGGAAATTCTGCTTTCTCCTATAGCGTCCGTTAAAGAAGAAACTAGCATAGTCTTTAACCAGTCCGTTATATCCTTCGTTGCAAAAGAAGAACACGTGCCGAACAATTCACGAAGGAATGTTGCCGTATCGTCAACCTTAAACGCATAAGAACCAAAGCCCTTTACCCTAATCATACCAAATTCCGGATCTCTCTTCATTATGGGGTTTGCAGTTCCCCACTTGCACCCCGTAAACTGCTTAACGTTAACGAAATAAATATCTACTAGTATAGGCGTTTGAAAGCCGTACTTCCACCCCGCCAACTTTGATAGTATAGGAAATATTTCCGTATTAAGGTCGTAAGTTCCCGCAGGGAAAATATCGCATATTTGCCCTTTATGAACAAACACCGCTTCTTGCGACTCTCTAACGACAAGTTTGCTTTTTTGATTTATTTCTCTACCGGATTTTGCCAAAGGATATTTATATACGATAGTATCCTTAGAAGTATCCGCCCATTCTATTACCTTTAAAAAAAAAGCCATAAAAAAATCCCCTCTCCGTTTTTTAGAAAGTATAGCATAAAAATCTATATTTTGCAATATTTTGTTTTAAATGATTTTACTTTTATCGTTTGTTTTGATATAATGTATTCAGATTGCAGGTGTAGTTCATCGGTAGAATAAGAGCTTCCCAAGCTTTGGAGGTGGGTTCGATTCCCATCACCTGCTCCATTTAATAAGTATGGGTTTGATACGATAAGTGTCAAACCTTTTTTGTTTTTGCTTCCCAAATACTTAATATATCAAGATAAAAGATATAAAAAATAATCAAATAAGTTTTAACAGAATTTTTGCAGGCATATACTTGACTTAATAATTAGTTTACACATAAAAAATCTCGGTAAATTTACCGAGATTTTTACTTTTTATAATTTTTTATCAATAAACTAAAACGTTTTCCCCGTTTTTAAGTTTTAAGGTTTTGTCTTTATATTTTATCAACCCCTTAAACCCGTTGTTTATTACGCTGATTATAACCTTTTCTTCTTTTTTATCCCAACGAACGGTTATATTACGCTTGCCGCTTTCATAACTTGCCGATGCAAAAGTTAAATCTTCTACGGTATACGGGCATATTTCCACTTCTTTATCGCTTATAATATTTAACCCTGCAAGCCTTTTATAAAACCATGCGGAAACACTTCCGTAAAAATGGTGATTGAGAGAAACTCTTCTGTTTTCCCCGTCTACCCTTTCGTACTGATTAGGAACAGGCTTAAAGTTCATAAATATTTCCCATAAAGACGTGCCGCCTTTATAAATAATATCGGCATAACTCGGCCACGTGGGATTTACAACCATTCTATAAGCCAAATCCGCATATCCGTATTCGCAGAGTACGTCTAAAATATATTTACTGCCCACAATACCCACATTTAAATGCTCTTCGCTTTTGCCGATTAAGTCTACTAACGTTTCAACTGCAGAAGGTATTTCTTTTTCATTAAAAATTCCAAGTGCTATAGATATTGCTAAGCCCGTTTGCGTGGAGAATATAAGTTTTCCGTCTTTTGAAACGAATTTTTTTCTTATATTACCTTTTATTCTTTCGGCTTCTGCCAAATACTTATCTCTCTTTGCTTTTTGATTTATCCCTAAGCATAACTTTGCCGTTATTAAATTCATTTGAACAGCCAAAGCAGAATCGGTAAAATCCAACGGTGTTGACCAAGCGCCCTCTATATGATGCCCTATTTCGCACCAATCGCCTAAGCCGAAAGCATAAAGTCCCTCTTCGTTTTCTCTGCCGGATAAATAAGCCAAATATTTTTCTATCGCAGGCAAATTTTCTTTGATTATTTCTTTTTTGCCGTAGAACCTGTAAAGTTGATAAGGTATTTCCATCAACGCAATATCTGTAAACGGTCCGCTACCCCACTCGTATCCCCAGGTTGCCGTAGGAACCATTCCGGGCAAACGCCCGTCGCTAAGTTGCGCCTTTCTTATATTAAAAAGCCATTCTCTTAAAGAATCGTACACGCCGTGATTGTAGCAAAACTGCTCTGCGGAAAGCCCTGCATCGTCTAACCAACCGTTTTTTTCTCTATGCGGGCAATCCGTTGGGAAATAATAAAAATTACCATAATTGCTGTTTATCACACAATCTTGAATTTTATTTACTATTTCGTTGCTACAACAAAACTCACCTGATTTTTTTATATCGGAATGTAAAACCGAACACTCTAAAATTTCTTTAGAAACCTGTTCTTCTTTTAACCCTTTAACAAACACGTATCTAAAACCGTAGTATGCAAAAGAGGGCTGATATTCTTGATATCCTTCTTTACAAACGTACACGCCGTGCTGAACGTATTCTACGTCGTTTCTTCCGGGGAAACTTATATTATCCATATCCAGTTTTCCGTTTATAACAACTTCCCCGTAGAAAAAGTCTATTCTTTGTCCGCTTATCCCGTTTATCTTGAAATTACATATACCTGCTACGTTTTTTCCAAAATCGAAAATATACCCTTCGTCGTTTTTTATAATCTCTTTTACAAAAATTTTCTCAAAGGCTTTTATGGGATTTGCAGTACATTTTTTTATTTCACCATTAGGCGACGCACATAAAACGGCATGCCTGACGTTACGACTTAAACTGCTTTCTTCTAAACGCGCGTCGTATCTTTCGCCTGCACGGTAATCGTCAAACGTAATGGGAGAATCAAACACTTCAAAACTCTCGTCCGTCTCTAATATCTTTTTTTTGCCGGAATACATTCCCAAATAAAGTTTGGGCGCAGAACGGTAAGGTGCTTTTTCAAAATCCCAAATATTAAAATCTATGCTGTTTGAAAAACCGTTTCCTACTAAAACCAAAAGTTCGTTGTCTTTTGATTTTAAGTCACTCACACAATATTCGTCTAAATAAATGTAATGGTCCGGATTAGAAATATACGGGGCAAAATATCCTTTCGTTAACTCTTTACCGTTAAAAAATAATCTATAAAAACCAGTGCACGCTATTTCAATCTTGCATTTCTTTTTGCCGTTATAATCAAAAGTCTTTCTAAAATACGGGGCGGCAATGTGCAGGTCTCTTGAATTAAACGCCTCCCCAGCGCAAATAAACTGTCTTTCCATAATTACTCCTAATATAGTTATACCTTTTTGCTTCTATCTTCTTCTACAAGTTTGGCAATAATGTCTTTTAATGCGGTTGCGCCTAAATCGCCTTCTTTTCTGGAACGGACGGAAACAGTGTTTTCTTCTGCTTCTTTATCGCCGACTATAAACATATAGGGAATTTTTTCCAGTTGCGCTTCACGGATTTTATAACCTATCTTTTCGTTTCTGATATCCGCTTCCGCACGCAAGCCCGCACGCTTTAATTCTTCTACGATGTTTTTAGCGTATTCTGCGGTTCTGTCCGTTAAACTCATTACCTTTACTTGTACAGGACAAATCCATAACGGGAACGCACCCGCATACTTTTCTATCAATAATGCAAGCGTTCTTTCGTAGCAACCGATAGAACTTCTATGAATAACGAAAGGATATTGTTTTTCTCCGTTTTCGTCTACGTAAGTCATATCAAAACTGTGTGCAGCGGCAAAGTCTAACTGAATGGTTATTATTGTATCTTCCTTGCCGTAAACGTTTTTACTTTGAACGTCTAACTTAGGTCCGTAGAAAGCCGCTTCATCGTCCGCTTCAACGTAGTCAATACCTATATCGTCTAAAATGCTCTTCATAAGCGCTTCGCTTTCGTTCCACGCTTTGTCGTTATCTATATACTTGGTTTTGTTAGCCTTGCCCCTTTTGCTAAAACGGAAAGCCACGTCTTCTTTCATTCCCAAGCAATCTAAGAAATAATAACTTAAATCAAGACAACGCTTAAATTCATCTTCTATTTGGTCGGGACGGCAGATAATATGCCCGTCTGACAAAGTAAATTGACGAATTCTTATAAGCCCGTGCATTTCGCCGCTTGCTTCGTTTCTAAATTCAGTTGCGGTTTCGCTGTATCTGCAAGGCAAATCTCTATAACTTTTTAGCCCGTTTTTATAAATTTGATACTGGAACGGACAAGTCATCGGGCGGAGTGCTATTGCTTCGGGAGAATTTTCGTCCCCTATAATAAACATTTTATCTCTGTAATGGTCCCAGTGACCGGAAATTCTGTAAAGGTCGTTCTTTGCCATATTGGGAGTTTTTGTAATCATAAATCCACGCTTTTCTTCTTCGTCTTCTACAAAACGAGAAAGAATTTGCATAATCTTTGCGCCTTTCGGCATCAAGATAGGCAAGCCTTGTCCGACTACTTCTTCCGTCATAAAAATTCCCAAATCTCTACCTAATTTGTTATGGTCTCTAAGTTTGGCTTCTTCAAGTTTATTTAAGTATTCTTCTAATTCAGACTTTTTCTCAAACGCAGTTCCGTAAATACGGGTAAGCATTTTGTTCTTTTCGTTTCCGCGCCAATATGCCCCCGTAATGCTGGTTAACTTAAACGCTTTAATTTTACCCGTAGAAGGAAGATGCGGTCCACGGCAAAGGTCCATAAAATCGCCTTGTTTATAAAAAGATATGGTACTGCCTGCGGGCAAGTCGTTGATAAGTTCTACCTTATACGGTTCTGAAAAATCTTTAACGATTTTCATTGCGTCCCTTTTAGAGTAAACGAATCTTTCTATGGGAAGGTCGCCTTTTATAATGTTTTTCATTTCGTTTTCGATTTTTACCAAATCTTGTTGAGTAATAGGCGTTTTAAAATCTATATCGTAATAAAAACCGTTTTCTATCGTAGGACCGATTGCAAGTTTGCTGGTGGGAAAAATACTTTTTACCGCTTGCGCCAAAACGTGAGAGCAAGTGTGCCTTAAAACTTGCAAACCCTCTTTATCGCGAAGAGTCACGATAGAAAGTTCGCAATCCCCGTCTATCACCGTGGATAAATCCACTAGTTCACCGTTAACCTTTCCGCAAATTGCGTTTCTTGCTAAGCCTTCGGATATGCTCTTTGCAACATCCATAACGCTGATAGCCCCGTCGAAAGAAATCTTAGAGCCGTCTTTTAAAGTAATTTCCATATTTCACCTCATAAAAAAATCCTTACGCAAATAAACTTGCGTAAGGACGAAAATTTCCGCGATTCCACCTTACTTGCCGCAATTTCTTGCAGCCCCTTAATTAGTCGGTTTAAGACCGATAACTTTTGCCGAATACGGCGGTTTCGATTTTCCTTTAGGTTTATGGGCTTGCACCTTTCCCCACTCTCTAAAAAACTTACGGGACTCTACTTATCCGAAACGTGGCAAATTAAGTTGGTAGATATATCTTAAACCACTTTACTTTTTTTGTCAACCGTTTTTGAAAATTTCCTTTTTTCTAATATTTGCCCGAAAAAATTATTCTGTCCCCGTAATATTCTTTTAAGTATTTTTCGTCCTCTTTGGGCAACGCTCCAAATAACTCTATTTCTCCGCAATTAGATAAAATGGCTTCTTTAACTATGCTTACCTTTTCTTCTCCTAAAAGCAAACTTCTTTTTAGTCTTCTGTAATGTGCGTCGTACACCCTGCCTTGTTCTATAAAAATTCTTTTCCTTTTATTTTCTAAAAGATATGATATAAACTCTTTTAATTGACTTTTGGTAAAAGCCGAAGGAATATAAGAAGCAACGTCTTCCCACTTTTTTTTAAGTGCTTGAAGCCTAAAATTATAAACGCCGTCTACCGCTATTTCTTCTCCGCCCTTAATTTTATCAAAAGAATATCTTTTGTCTTCGTCTAAATCGGCGGCGATTAAGCTAGCCATTAAAATTTCTTTTTCCGCACTGCCAAGTCCCGCAACCGAAACCGCCCTTTTAAAATATTCGTACTTATAATTTATCACTACCACGTCCGCAAGTTTATCCGCCACTTCCGCCCCTACGATGTCGCAATACCCGTCCGGACAGTCAATAAATAAAATCGCTCTGCTTCCCGCCCTTTTTATATAATACTTACTCTCCGTAGTATTTAATATCTCTTGTGTTGTGTTTTGAACGTAATATAAATTACCTTCGTTATAGTCCTTATCGGAAACGGTTATAATTGCCATATAATGTAGTTTATGCCTTGACTTTACTTTTTATTTATCCGTAGGTTCTTTTTTAAAAAGATTACGTTCTTTTCTTTACCGAAAGCAAAAAGCCTGTAAAACAGTTTACCTAGTTCGGATACGGCAATCACGGAAAACGAAAGCACAAGAATTTTTGTCCAAGAAGAAAAACTCATAGGCACTAGCCCGAATAAAGAATAAGCGTGTTGAACGATTATTATTTGCAATAAAAACACGGCGAAAAATGTCACCACCATAATTTTGTTGTTGCCTATTCTTTTAAAAATGCTTTCCGAACCCAACTCTCTACTGTTAAAAGCATTAAATAATTGAAACATTACAAAAAGCGTAAACACACCGCTTTTTAATTCCGCGCTTTTTAGTCCTAAAAAATTAGTCGTATAAGCCGCACAAAGTATGCCGCCTATAAAAATGCCGTTAAAGGCTATTCTTAGAAGCATATTTCTGCTTACTATGCTTTTTGCCCTGTCTATGGGCTTATTGCGCATTAAAACCTCTAAATCAGACCTTTCAAGCCCTAGCGTAAGGGCGGGCGGTCCGTCCATTATAACGTTTATCCATAAAAGTTGAAGGGTGTTAAACGGCGTTTCCAGCCCCGCTACCGCACAGTAAGTTATAAAAAGCAAAGCGGAAACGTTTACGGATAGTTGAAACTGCGCATTAAAACCTCTAAATCAGACCTTTCAAGCCCTAGCGTAAGGGCGGGCGGTCCGTCCATTATAACGTTTATCCATAAAAGTTGAAGGGTGTTAAACGGCGTTTCCAGCCCCGCTACCGCACAGTAAGTTATAAAAAGCAAAGCGGAAACGTTTACGGATAGTTGAAACAAAATAAATCTTTGTAAATTTTTAAAAACGTTTCTACCGAATGCCACTGCCCTTACTATAGTAGAAAAACTGTCGTCTAACAGTATAACGTCTGCGGCTTCTTTCGTTATTTCGCTGCCCGTTTTTCCCATTGCAATACCCACGTCTGAATGTTTTATCGCCGGCGCATCGTTTATCCCGTCCCCCGTGACGGCAACCACTTCTCCCGATTTTTTTAGTGCTTTAACGACTTTAAGTTTTACTATGGGCGTACTTCTAGCTATCACCTTTACTTTGGATAGAATTTTTATCAACTCTTCTTCGCTCAAGTTTTCTATTTCGCTTGCGTTTATCACCTGACTTTCACTTTCGCAAATACCGAGTTTTTTTGCCACTGCAAAAGCAGTGCTTTTATTATCTCCCGTAAGAATTTTTATTTTTATACCCGCCTTTTTGCAGTCTTTTACAGCCCCGTAAACTTCCGAGCGAATTTCATCATATAACACGGCAAACCCGTCGAAAATATATTCCTTACCGTCATTATGCGCAAAGCAAATAACTCTTCCTGCATTTAATTGCTTTTGCCTTATGGCAAAATAAATTTTTTCTTTTTGTTCACCCGTTAAATTGCAAAACTCCAACACTTTTTCGGGTGCACCTTTAATAAGGGTGCGCTCTCCTTCTAAAGTACTTATAGCGGTTATCATATACTTTTTTTCACTTGAAAAAGGCTCTCTGTATAAAACTTTGTATTTTTTTCTATACTCTCTGTAATCTAAAGATTTATCGTATTTATAAACCGAATAAATCAGTGCGCACTCCGTTCCGTTGCCACGGTATTCAACCTCTCCGTTTTTTATAAAAACGTCTGCCGTAGAATTACAAATATAATTTTGCAAAAGCGCTTGATTTTTTAAGTAGCTTTTATTAGAACACAAATCGCCGTTGCAAAAAGATATCACGCTCATTTTGTTTTTTGTAAGAGTACCCGTTTTATCTGTACATATCACCGAAACCGCACCCGTCGTTTCGGTTGCAATCATCTTTTTTATAAGTGCGTTTTCCCCCGCAAGTTTTATCATATTAAGCGCAAGCGAAACCGCAACTATGGTTGGCAACCCTTCGGGAACCGCCGCCACTATCAAAACTATACAATTAACGAAAAGTTCTTGCACCGTAAAAAAATTCACCTGCCCGCTTACTATCGATTTAATAAGCGATATAATAAAAACAAGCGTGGCAAACCCTACACCCAAAACCGTTATTCCACGCCCAAGTTTAGACAATTTTTGTTGCAACGGAGATGACATTTCTTTTTTGTTTTTAAGTTCGTCTGCAATTTGCCCTATCTCCGTGCCGTCCCCTACGGAAACGACTATCATTTTGCCCGTTCCGCCGGACACAAAAGTTCCGGAATACACACAGTTTGCTCTTTCCGCAAGCGGTGTAGAAGAATTTAGCAAAATAGCGGAATATTTTTTACACGGCACGCTTTCACCAGTCAGTGCCGATTCGTCTACCGTTAATTCGTTAGACTCTATAAGTCTGCCGTCTGCAACAATTTTATCTCCGCTTTCTAAAATTATTATATCGCCCACGGTTATAAACTCTTTTGCCACGCTTACCGTTTGTCCGTCTCTAATAACCTTTACAACCACTCTGTCGTATATTTTATCTAATTTATTAAAAGCCTTTTCAGAACTTCCTTCCATTATTAGAGTTATAGATACAGAAAGAACAACCGCTCCTATTATACCGAAGCATTCGGAAAAATTTCCTTCGCCCGTTTTTAACAGCTTACCTAATTCAACGCCAAACGCAACGACAAAACTAAAAAGCAAAATAACCAACATTGGCTCTGACAGCGCTTCTATCACCTTAGAAAAAAAAGAACGTTTTTTCTTTTTAGATAAAACGTTTTTGCCGTATTTTTCGTACCCGTTTTTTACGGCGGAAACAGTTAAACCACGCGTTATATCGGAGTTTAGCGATTTTACGGTATATTCAATTGTCTTATCGTGATAATTCATACACACCTCTATAAAAGGTATGCCGAAAGCCGCCTTTATATGAGTAAGTTTTTATCACCGTTTTTTATCAAATTTAAAAACAAAAAAACCGCTTTTTGCGGTTTTAATATTTTTGAATTATAAATATTTAATTAGTTCGTTTACGTCTTTTATCGCTAAATCCACGTTGATTTTACTTTCTTTATAAATTTTTTCGGTAGTTTCTCCGGAATAAACCAAAACGGTGTTAAAGCCTGAATTTATACCAAACGCTATATCCGTATTAAGCCTATCGCCCACCATAACCGTTTCACTTGGCAATACGTTTAGTTTTTTCATTATTCCGTTAGCCATTTCCGAATAAGGCTTGCCTGTTATCACGTCCGGTCGCCTTCCGCTGCTTTTATAAAACATCTCTATAAAAGAACCTAAATCCGGCAAGGAAACTCCTTTTGCAGGACAAACCAAGTCTGGATGAGTAGCCACGTATTTTGCGCCCAAAACAAGCAACTCGTTTGCTTTGACTATTTTTTGATAATCTAACTCTCTGTCATAAGTTAAAAGAACGGTATCCCCACTGTCCGAAACGCACAATTCGCAAGAAATTAAATACTCTTTTACTTTTTTCGTGCATACAGGATAAATCCTTGCGCCACTCAAATTGCTTTTTATATAATCCACTGCGGCGTCTAAAGAAGAATAAAACAAATCGTCTTTTTCCAGTATGCCTATTTTTTTTAGTTTTTGTAAATATTCGTCGTCCGTTTTAGAAGAATTGTTAGTTAGGTATACTATCTTTTTCCCGTTTTTTCTCAATAAATTAAGAGTGTTTTTAACGTCCCCTATCAGCGTATCTTCTAGATACAGCGTTCCGTCTAAATCAAAAACGAACGCTTTTGCTTTTTTTATAAACTCGTACATCAGTCGTAAAGTTTTTCAAAATTTCTTATCCCTACAACCTTATCCACGGGAAGAGAAAAAACTATTCCGTGCGCATCTGTAGAAGGACCTGCTTTATCCATTATTGCACGCATTATGGAATCTCTTTTTTCCCTTTCGGAAACGATGTAAAGCATTTCTTTTTCTTCGCTTATGGATATACCGAAAAACTTAGCGATATCCGCACCCGTGCCCTTTGCCTTAACTATAGTTCCGCCGGTTGCACCTGCTTCTCTTGCCGTTTCCATTACGGTTTCGGCATTGCCTTTATCCATTATGCTTATTATCACGACACATTTAGACTGAACGTTTTCCACAGTGTCATCCTCCTTGTTTTCTAACGGTTGTTCACCTATAAAAAATCTTCTTGCAGACTCTCCGCCTATTCCGTCTACGGGGATAAAAAAGCCTATACCGCTGTGATTGTCACCCAAGTGTAAATATTCGGACAGCCCTTCGCAAAATTCTTTATAAACGGTGTTTCTCACCATTATTTGATAAACCGCTTTGCCATTATCTACAATGCCCAAAAGGTCTAGTTTGTTTGCAGGCGCAGAACCTAAACCAAAGTTTATCAAAACGTTGTTTGCGCCAAAGCTCTTAAAGAACTTTATATATTCTTCAGCATAGTCTTTACGCGCGATACATACGAAATATTTTATGCCTTTCATAAATATTTCTCCTAATCGATAATTTCTTCTCTAACAGAAGAAGTTTCTTGTTCTTCACTTGCAGCTTTCGCCTTAATTTTTGCAAGTTTAATCTTGTAAACAACACCCAAAATTTGTATCGTTATAAGCGGTGTCATTGCAACGAATGCAACCACACCGAACCCTTCCGTGGCAATATTTCCGCCAAGCGCTTGGCATGCGCCCAAAGCAAACGGCAATATAAAACTTGCCGTCATAGCACCGGAAGCAACCCCGCCAGAATCGAATGCTATCGCCGTAAAAATATCCGGAACGACAAACGTTAATGCAAGTGCTATAACGTAGGCAGGTATCAAAAAGTACAATATAGATATGTTTAATAACATTCTTAACATTGCCAGTCCTATAGAAATAGCAACGCCTATCATCAAACTTATAAGCAACGCTTTTTTAGGAATTGCGCCGTCCGTAATTTCGTATACTTGCTTTGTCAAAACGTGCACAGCGGGCTCTGCCGCAACCACGAAAAATCCTATTATCATACCTATGGGTATAAGTATCCAGTTATAAGTTTTTTCCGCCAGCACTCCGCCCATATAAGAGCCTATCGGCGAAAACCCGAAATTAACGCCCGTTAAAAATAACACCAACCCTACAAAGGTATACAAAATGCCCACTATTATTCTAATTAAGCCGTTCTTTGTTATACCCTTAAAAATAACGTTAAATATAAAGAACAAACCCACTATGGGAAGAAGTGCAACGGCAACTTCTTTCATATATTCGGGCAGTGCGCCTACAACGCCTAAAAACATATCTTGAGAATTTGCAATTTCCACCACAGCGCTAGTTTCGCTGTTTATATCTTCCGCCCCGAATATAAGCCCCAAAATCATTACGGAAATAATAGGTCCTATAGAGCACAAGGCAGTTAAACCGAACCCGTCGTCAGAACCGCCCTTCTCGCTTGATTTTAGAGAAAACATACCCGTGCCTATAGCGATTATAAACGGAACGCTCATAGGTCCGGTAGTCACACCGCCCGCATCGAACGCTAGCGGAACAAAAGATTTCGGCACAAAAAAACTCATAACGAAAACGGCTACGTAGCTTACTATCAAAATATAAGCAAGTTTAACGTTAAGGATCGTTTTTAGTACGGCAACGACCAAGAAAAAGCCAACGCCTATACCTACGGCAATAATCAAAACGTACGGTCTAATAGATTGAGATAACTGACTTGCAAGCACTTGTAAATCCGGTTCGGACACGGTAATTAAAACGCCTACCAAAAAGAATACGGGGATAATTACCCAAAGCTTTTTTGTTTTTATAGTATTAGAACCTATGTAATTTCCTATAGGTGTCATTGCAACGTCCGCACCCAAAGTAAAAAAGCCTATACCTATTACGACCATAGCCGCCCCTGCCAAAAATGCTAAAAACATCCCGCTATCCACGGGCGCAATAGTAAAACTTAGTATAAGCACTAAAAATATTATGGGAAGAACGGACGAAAAAGACTCCTTTATCTTTTCGTAGATAAAGGGTTTATCTTCAACTAAAAAAGGCTTATGCTTTTTCACCGTCTTTCCTCCGTTTTTTCTTTTATTTTATCAAACGCTTTCTTTTATGTCAACAACAGCACGAAAAAAAGCGACAATATTTACCAATCTTCTTTTATAGAAGTTTTTACGTCGTCGTAAAACTCAAAGTACTTTTCTCTATCAGATTGTTTTCTGTTGTCCACCCACTCTTCCGGATACAAAGCGTCTTCTTCTTTATACTCGGATTCTCTCATGTAATCGTATTGCGTTTTGATTTTATCCGACATCTCTCTTTTCCTTTACAACCGTTGCAAGTTTTATTTCGGCAACTAAGCGCCTTAAAAGACGCTATAATTCCGATTAGAGATATTATAGCAATTATTACGCATAAAATCAAGCGGACGCTAGAAAATAGCACTCCCAACAGATTTATTATAAGCGCAAAAAAGTATCCGGTTAAAAACTGAAAAGTTATGCAAAACAAAAAATCTTTTTTGCTGTTTAATTCTTTTTTTATAACCGCAAGTGCAGCTACACAGGGCGGAGAAAGCAACGTAAACGCCATAAACGCCCAAACGGAATAAACGCTGAAAAAATCCGTTTGAGAAAGCCCCAAAATTTCCGCCGTTTCCATTACGGCTTCTTTTGCAAAAATACCCGTAACGGCGGAAACTGCCGCCTTCCAGTTGCCAAATCCTAACGGATAAAATATAAACTTTATAAATTCGCCTATATGGTATATAAAACTGTTTTCTATATTCCCGAAAGTATATCCGTTAAATCCAAAATTATTTAAAAACCAAACCACTGCGGAAACTAAAAATATTACCGTGCCTGACTTTATTAAAAACTCTTTTACTTTTTCTTTCAACACCATAAAAACGTCTTTAGCGGAAGGTCTTCTAAACGGTGGTATTTCTAATATAAAGTGCCTTTCTTTATTCTTATTTTTGCTAAAATAATATAGCAGTTTTCCAGAAACAATAGCCGCCGCCACCGCTAAAAAGTACATTGCGACCGAAACGAACGGACTGCCGTTAAAAAACTTTACGGAAAACCAACCGAAAACCGCACACTTTGCGCCGCAAGGCATAAAAGGCGATAAATATAGGGTTGCCTTTCGCTCTCTTTCGTTGTCAATTGTTCTAGTCGCCATAGCGCCCGTCACTGCACACCCGCAAGACAGAACCATAGGTATAACGGATTTTCCGCCAAGCCCTACGTTTTTAAATACGGCGTCGGTCAAAAAAGATACCCTTGCCATATAACCGCTTTCTTCTAAAATAGCCAACAAAAAAAATAAGATTAAAATTTGCGGCAAAAAAGAAAGCACCGTTCCTACGCCCTTTATAACTCCGTTGATAAAAAACGAAATTAAAATTTCAGGCACGCCTTTTTCATCTAAATACCCCGTTATAATCTTTGATAGGTTGACGAACCACTCGCTTACCCCGCCGCTTAAATAACCGCCCAGTCCGTTAGCTAAAAGATAAACGACAAAAATAACGGCAACGAATAAAGGTAGCCCTATATATTTATTCATTAAAAAAGCATCGACTCTTTTTGTAAACTTTGCGGACGGCAATTCTCTTTTTTTACAAACTTTTTTTATAACGGCTTCTACTCTACCGTATATCTCGCCGTCCAAAAAACCGCCCGAATACTTTATTAAAGAACGGTTGTTAAGGGCAAGTTCCATTAAATCGTCCAAATTTATGTTTTTCAGTGCGGAAACGCCTACCGCAGGCACTCCAAAAATATTAGACAATTCAAAAACGTTAATTTTTGCGCCTGCTTTTTCTAACTCGTCGCAAAAATTAACGGCTATTACGGTGGGGATTTTTAACCTAGATGCCAAAACGGTTAAATATAAATTCCTTTCTAAATTAGTTCCGTCTACAACGTTTATTATGCAGTCCGGTCTGTCGGTTTTTAAAAAATTTTCAACTGCTTGTTCGTCCAAACTCAAAGCAGAAAAAGAATATACACCGGGCAAGTCTATTATTTTTACGTTTTTATCTTTTTTCCATACGCCGTCCTTAACCTCCGTTGTCACTCCAGCCCAGTTTCCAACCTTTTGATACGTTCCCGTAAGTGCGTTAAACAGGGTAGTCTTTCCGCAATTAGGATTTCCCAGCAAAGCGATTTTTTTATTCATAAACTCTCACCGTTATAGCGTTTGCGGTTTCTCTTCTTATTGCCAAACAAAAATTTCTTAAACTTATTTCGATAGGGTCGCCAAGAGGCGCAATTCTTATCACCGTAATATCCACGCCTGCGGTAAGCCCAACGTTGCTTAACCGCTGTTTTGCCGCCGCCGGCAAAGAAACGTTTACCACCTTTGCTCTTTTTCCAACTTCTAATTGAGATAATTTCATATAATATATCTATTTAAAAATCTTCGATTTTATAACGAATTACAAATTTAGCGCAAATAAAAAGCGGCTTAAATTTTTTAAGTCGCTTTAACTTTTCTATTTTTCTTTTGCCTTTCTTTTTCTTTCGGAAATAGGAATTTGATTGTTTACGTAAGTTTCCCAAACGTTTAATCTGTCTTCTTCATCTATCTTTCTAATTACCTTTGCAGGCACTCCGCCTACCAAACAGTTTGGCGGAACGTCCTTATTAACTACGGCACCCGCCGCCACCACGCTGTTTTCGCCTATCGTCACCCCACCGCAAATTATAGCGCCGGAGCCTATCCAACAACCGTCTTTTATAACTATCGGTGCAGAATATTCTAAATTATGCCTTCCGTCCGGATAATCTGCGTCTAACCGTTCTTCTACAAGTAAAGGGTGAATGGGCGTTGCAAGCGTCACGTTTATTCCTATCAACACCCCGTTGCCTAACGTAATAGGCGAAACGTCAGAAAAAACACCGTTAAAATTAACGAAGCAGCCTTCCCCAACGTGAATATTTACTCCGTATTCACAATGAAACGGAGAAAAAGCGGTAAAATTTTTGCCTTTGCAAGAAGGAATAAGTTTTTCTAAGGCACGCTGCCTTGCTTTCTTTTTTATAAATGGAATTTTGTTATACTTTTGGCAACCGTTTAAGCCTGCCATATGCTTTTTATCGAGTTCGATACTTGCGGAATTATAAAGTTTTCCGCAAACCATTCTTTCCCATTGCCCTATTTGTTTATAATCTTGATTCATAATAACTCTGCCAAACCGCTATTTTTTCTTTTTTTCCTTTATGGGTTTTATTGCGTATGTTTGTTCACCAAGTTGATTGCATCTATCGCAAAGATATTCCGATACGGCTTTCATATCTCCGCACTTTTCTTTCAGTTTAGAATAAGCAACGGGTTTATCTATTATATACACCCTGTTCTTTTTATTAAAATACGTCACGAATATAGGCAAATCTTTGCCCTTTTTTAATGCAAATTCCGCAAAATAAACGGTTCCTTCGTGAAAACCCTTTAAGGTTTTTTCGTATCCGCTGTCGGATTTTTCGGGAAAGATAACCACGTTATAGCCTTCTTCTAAAGATTGAAGCGTTTCTCTTAAAGTGTTTTTTAATCTTCCGTCTTGATAGGTAGAAATCACGTCCAATCCCTTATAAAACAAATTTGTAAGCGGACTGGCAACAAGGCAAAACATTCTTGCGGCAAACAAATTCCAGTGCTTTTTTTCGTGAAAATATATCTTTGTTTGATAAGAATACATTTTTTTAAGACCGGAGTTCATTTGATGTGCGCCCCAAAACTTTAAGTGTTTACCAGAATAAATCTCTAAAGACATAGGTGCGTCCGTTCCTTCGTGATTGCTTACTATAAGAGAGCCTTTTTCTATTTCTTCACCAAGATAATGAAATTCCGGCTTTTTATATCTTATTTTTGTGAGAGTTTTTAACACTCTAAACCAAAGTTTTTTCTTCCCTATCTCTTTTTCGGTTTGTTTTTTTGCCATTTATTTCTCCTTTTGTGCCCTACGCCTTTTTCCAAGTTTTATAGTTAAAGAGTATAAGCACGGGAACAATTTCTAGCCTACCCGCTATCATCACCAAAGATAAAAGCAATTTAGATGCTCCGGTGTATCCCGCAAAACTTCCCACAGGTCCTACTTCGTTTAATCCCGGACCTACGTTGCCTATACAAGTAAGCGTACCCGTAAAATCGGTTAAAATATCGCCGAACGGATCCAAAGTCAATAACAGCGTTGCAACCACTACGATAGCCAGCCACAGCAACATAAACGTTCTTACGGAATTTATGGTTTCTTCACTTAAAGGCTCTTTTTCAAAGCGGGTGGTAAGCACTGCCCTAGGGTTCACAAGACGCCTTACTTCCGTTGCGGAAGACTTTGTTAAAATAACCAGTCTTGATACTTTAAGTCCGCCGCAGGTTGACCCGCCGCACGCACCGAATATCATTAAAATCAACAATATAGCTTTAGAAAAATCCGGCCACAGGTTAAAATCGCAAGTTGCAAAACCCGTTGTGGAAATCACCGAAGTCACTTGAAAAGAAGAATACCTTAAAGCGGTAGCAAAATCTCCGTATACGGAAAGAAGATTTATGCTGATAGCAACAATTGCAACGATTACTATTATAAAATAAGTCCTTAATTCTTCTCCGCTAAACGCCTTTGCAAACTTACCTATTAAAATAAGGTAAAACACGTTAAAGTTTATGCCGAATATAAACATAAACACCGCTATTACAACTTCTATATACACGCTGTTAAAAGCCGCAATGCTTCCGTTTCTTGTACCAAAACCACCCGTGCCCGCAGTTGAAAATGCGTGCAAAAGACTTTCGTAAAAATTCATACCGCCGCAAAGCAAAAGTATTACTTCTATCGCTGTAAGACCAACGTAAATCAAATATAAAATTCTTGCGGTAAAGCGAAGTTTGCTAACAAATTTTGTTGCGGTAGGTCCGGGAGATTCCGCCCTAAATATATGTATACTTCCGGTATTTCCCTCCGGAAGCACCGCTAAAACAAAAACCAAAACGCCCATTCCGCCTATAAAGTGGCTTGCTACACGCCAAAAGTTTGCGCTTTTAGTAAGCACGCTTACGTCCGGTAAAATAGTTGCACCGGTTGTTGTAAAACCGGAAGCCATTTCAAAAAAGGCGTCTAAAAAATAAGGAATTTCATCGTTTATAACAAAAGGCAAGCACCCTATTAAGGACATCAATATCCAAGAAAGAGCAACTATTACAAAGCCTTCTTTTGCATACAGTTTGTTATCTTTAACCTTTATTAAAGATAACGGCAAACCCACGGCGAAAAGCCCTATAATGGGCAAAATAAAGCCCATATAAGTATTCTCTCCGTAAATAAAGCCTACCGCAAGCGGAAACAACATAAGCAAGGCTTCTATAAGCAAAACTTTGCCTAAAACGTTTACTATAAGTTTATAGTTCATAATTATCTCAATATTTGATTAAGTTCGGTTATTTTTCTGTTAGAAACTATTACAATTACTCTATCTCCAACTTCAAAAGCCGTATCCCCGCGAGGCAAAACGTGCTCTGCTCCCCTTACGATAGCGCCTATTACCACGTTTTTATAAAGTTTTAAATCACGCAGTTTTTGCCCGCAAGGAAAACTTTCGTCAACGATAAATTCTAGAACCTCTACGTTATCGCCAAACTTATAAAGCCTTCTTACTCCGCTACCAGAACTAGCTTGCAATGAACGCACAAACCTAAAAATATAGTTTGCTATTATCGTATTAGGCGTCACTATAGAATCTAGCCCCAACGTTTTAGACATATTTACAACGGACTTTCTGTCTAACTTGGTAATTACCTTTCTAACGTTAAGTTGCTTAGCGTATAAAGAAACCATTGCGTTTTCTTCGTCTATACCTGTAAGCGTAATGCACGCATCGGATTTTTCCAATTTTAGTTCTTCTAATAAAGAAAGTTCGCTACCGTCTCCGTATAAAATTTCCGCATTCGGAAGAGAATTTGCAAGTTCTATACAACGTTTTTCGTTATTTTCCACTATTCTAACGCTCATTCCACAAGAGGAAAGTTCTTTTGCTAAATAATACGCAATCTTTCCGCCGCCAACCATAAACACGTTTTTAACGGGTGTTTTAAGCATTTTAACCTTTTTGCAAAAATCCGCTATTTCAGACTCTTTTGATAGAACCGATATGCGATCCCCTTCTTTTATAACGAAATCTCCTAAAGGAATAAAAACGTTATCGTCCCTTTTTACCATAGCGAATATAACTTTGCTATCGTACTCTTTAACGATATCCATAACGCTTTTCCCTACGATGGGATTATCGGCGTTAATAACGAACTCAGCAAGTGATACTTTACCGTCTGCAAAACTTTCTACGTTTGTTGCCGAAGGGAATTTTAACACCTTAGAGATTTCTTTAGCCGTTCTGTATTCGGGGTTAAACAATGCGTCGAGAGAGAGGGCTTCTTTCATAGAAGAAAGTTCTTTGTTATATTCGGGGTCTCTCACTCTTGCAACGGTGTGCTTTGCGCCCATACTTTTTGCCAAAACGCAGCAAATAACGTTTACTTCGTCATAAGCAGTGCACGCAATAAAAAAGTCCGCCGCGGGAACACCGGCTTCCATAAGCGTTTCTCTGCTTACGCCGTTGCCTACAATTCCTTTCACGTCGTACTTGTTAACGAGTAATTCTATTTTTTTTGCGTTTTTGTCTATCACAACAACGTCGTGATTTTCCTTTATAAGGTTTTCAATAAGAGTTTCGCCGACTTTGCCGGCGCCAAGAATAACTAATTCCATAGTTGTAATGTTATCACTTATAAGCTAAATTGTCAAGCATTTACCGTTGTCGCATAGCCACCCGTTAAGCCATACGTGGTTTTGCTTAAAATTCACCTTTATTAGAAACCACTAAGTTAGTCTCATAAAGTTCGGTA
>CAYVPW010000006.1:0-44895 GCA_964453915.1 uncultured Christensenella sp.
TTTGGAAAACATAAAAAACACCTTTAAATTTATCTTTTTAAATTATATTACTATTTATTTTATATGTCAATATTTTTTTTAAACTAATTTTGCTCAACAACCGCTTTTTGCTCTTTTTTCACGTAAAATTTAGAAAACAATCCCGTTCCCAACGCCATAATGGCAAACATTGCAATCAAAAACCACGGAAAAATATGAACCGTAGTTGCACGTGCCAAAACGCCGTACAAAAACGGCATAACCGTCACGCCGACGTTGCATGCAGCCATTTGCGTGCCCATAACCGCCTGAGAGTTCTCTTTACCGAAATTTATAGGCGTTAAATGTGCTAAATTAGGAAACACAGGACCGTTTCCCAAACCGATTAAAATAATTCCCGCACACGTAAATTCAACCGAAAACGGAAGTGCGGTTAAAATTATTCCCGCAAGAGTTATCGTTTGCCCTATATAAATAATTTTCCAAGAAGAAACCTTGCCTGAAATCAAGCCGGAAGTAAACCTTCCCGTTGTCATTCCAGCATAATAAAAAACCATTACTAAAGCCCCTGTTTCCGCACCGAATCCTTTTCCTTCTACAAAATAAGTACTAAGCCAGTTTCCGCATGTAAATTCTATCGCGCAAGAACCTAAAAAAATTAGCCAAATAATTCTTACGGGGCGCATTTTTACTACCGAAAGTATGCTAGTATTATACTTTACTTCTTCTCGTTCTAACCGCTCTTCCCTTTTATTTTGAACTCTTCCCCATAAAGGAATAGCCAAAACAGAAACGACACAAATTATCAACTGAATATAAAAAACCGTTCTGTATCCTAAACGCCAACCACCTTCTCCTAAAAGCGCAAAGTGCATTATTAAAGGCGTAATCATAACGCCTAAACCGTAAAAGGTATGCAAGAAATTCATATGAGAGGCTTTGTAGTGCATTGCTACGTAGTTGTTAAGCGCAGAATCTATAGACCCTGCACCCAAGCCGAAAGGAATACTTAAAACACACATCGCCCAAAAAGATTCCGTATAAGAAAACAAAATCAATCCAAGCGCAATAAGCGCAGAACTCAAAACAACCGTAAAAGAAGTTTTTAACGTATTAATTATCTTAACGCTGAATAAACTCGATAAAACCGTAAAAACGGAAATAAGCGTCGTCACAAAACTCCCGTAAGAAAAAGGAATATTAAACTCACTGTAAATTTCAGGCCAAGCAGAACCGAAAATAGAGTCGGGAAGCCCCAACCCTATAAACGAAAAGTATATTACAATCAAAAGGAAGGTTGCCATACTAAACCGCTCCTAAAACACCGTACAAAAGCATACCCAAAACCGCTGAAATTATTATCAAAAATATGGGTGATATAGTCGTCTTTTTAAAGTGTTTATATACTACGTACGTTATCGCAACGATTGCAAAAATAACCAGTGCACGCCAGTCGAAATAAAAAGTATCTCCTATGGCGTTTATTCCTATTATAACATTCAAAAATAAAGTGGCGCCCGTTGCAATAATAAGCCCTATAACGACAGGTCTAACGCCGGATAAAAACGCCTTTACCCCCGCAAACTTCATAAGTCCTTTCATAACGGAAGCAATAAGCAAAATAACTAAAAATGCCGGCAAAACAACGCCAAGCGTTGCCAAAAACGCACCCAAAACACCGCCTTGCGAATACCCAACGAAGGTAGCCATATTTATCGCTATAGGCCCGGGTGTAGACTCCGAAACGGCTATAAAGTTAAGTATTTGTTCTCGCGTAAGCCAACCGTTTGCAACAACTTTTTCAGTAAGAAGGGGAATCATTCCGTACCCACCGCCGAAAGAAACGGTACCAATTTCTAAAAAATTTAAGAACAAACTCAAAAGGATAGACATTTTTATTTATCCTCCTTTTCGTTTTGCACGGGCTCTTTTAACTGGCTTTCATTATTTAATTCGACTTTTGTTTTTTTACCCTTGTTTTTCATACAAACATAACCGTAAACACAAATCCCTACACATCCGCCAATCAAAATATAAAATATGGTAGAAAAATCCACTGCAAACAACGTAAACAGAACCAAACAAATTATACTTAAAGAAGTTAAAACAACGTTCAAAACGTTTCTTTCAAGTTTTTTAAGCATTTTAATTCCAGCAGAAATAATCAAAAAAGACACGCAAGCCTGAATTCCGCGAAAGGCATAGTTTACGTACTGCAACTTTAAAAACTCATCAAAAAACAATGAAATTATTAAAATAAGAATAAAAGAAGGAAGCACAACGCCAAGCGTAGCAAAAAAAGAGCCCAAAACGCCTGCCGTTTTATACCCTACATAGGTTGCAGAGTTAATCGCCAACGGTCCGGGAGTAGACTCTGCAATGGCAACAATATCCGTAAATTCTTCATTGTTAAGCCATTTCTTTTTTTCCACAAGTTCCCTTTCAAAAACCGCTATCATTGCGTATCCACCGCCAAAGGTGAATAAGCCTATCTTAAACAGTTCCCAAAAAAGCGATAAGCATAACTTAAACTTTTTCATTTTAATATCTTCCTTTACATTGTTTACCTAGCGGCAATTTTAACATTTTCTAACAAGTCGTGTCAACAAAAGAACAATAAAAGGTTAAAACGATTACTCTACTTAATATAAATTAACACACAAAAACGGCGTGGCAAGTTTCATTTGCCACGCCTTTCTTTTTGGTGATTTTGTAAAAATTATTAAATGCGTTAGTAATTACAAGTACAAAACAAGTACAAAATAAAAATTATTTTATTAAATCAAAGTTAAAAACCGTTTTAGAAGAATACTCTTCTCCTTTATTTAATATCACGGAAGGATAATCTTTGTTATTAAGTGCATTCGGGAAGCCCTGCGTTTCCAAACAAAAACCGCCGCGCTTTTTATAAATCGCTCCGTTTTTTCCTTTTATACCGTTTAAAAAATTACCGCTATAAAATTGAATTCCCTTTTCGGTTGTAAAAACGGTTAACTTAACGCCACTGTTTTCGCTATATGCTTCCGCAGCTTTTTTTAGTCCGCTACCATTTAAAACAAAATTCACGTCATATCCGCCGCAAACGCTTAAAATCTCGTCTTTATCGTTAATGTTTTTCCCGATTTTTTTAAAAGATCTAAAATCAAACGGCGTTTGTTCTATGGTTTTATATCCGTGAGCAATCAATTCTCCGTTTACGGGAGTAATTTTATCGGCACAAATAAAAAGATTTGTACTTTCTACGTTTCCGCTATCATGCCCGTCTAAATTAAAATAAGAATGGTTTGTAAAATTAACAGCAGTATCTTTGTTGCACTTTGCCCCGTACTCTAAAACAATACCGCTGCCTTCTAAACCGTACTCAACAAAAAAATCCAAATCACCGGGATATCCTTCTTCACCGTCAGGACTAAAAGAATACAGTTTTAACTTATCAGCCTCAATTTTATAATCGAAAATTTTCTTATCAAATCCAAAAAATCCACCGTGAAGTGAATTGTTGTTTTCGTTTTTACCAACGTTAAAAACTTCTCCGTTTAACGTAAATTTTCCACCCTCCGTGCGATTACAAACTCTACCGATAAACGCACCGAAATAAGTATCGCTTTTTAAGTATTCTTCCGGTTTATCAAAGCCCAAAACAACGTCTATAATTTTCCCGTTTTTATCTTTTAAAGTTATGCAGTTTATAATTGCTCCTAAAGATAAAATTTTAACCGTTAAAAATTTATTTTCCAAGGTAAAAACGTTTATTTTTTTACCGTTTACTTCTCCAAAAACCCCAACTTGTATCATAATAAAATCCTTTGTATTTATTGATTTTACATCTAATTAGGCGATTATGTCTGCCATAATCGCCTAAAAAACAACTATAAATTATAAAACGATTGTCCCTACAGAACGAACTTTTAGCGGTATAACGTTTTTCTCTCCGAAACATTTGTTTGCTCCGTCTAAAAACGCAGTTAAATCTCCGTTATAAACGACGTTTAATATCGTTCCGGCAAAACCACCGCCATGCACCCTGTTAGCACCGTTATTTATGTATCTTTCACATATAGATAAAGCGGTTGGAATAGGTTGTTCGTTAGAACCCGCAACGTAGCAATTTTGCAACTTACAAAGGGAACTTATTCCGGACTCTTTTACCATTTTTATAAAGGTATCGTAATCGTTGCAATTTAGCGCTTTTGCCAAAACGTCTACCCTTTTGTTTTCGTTATAAAAATGTATTGCTCTATTGATAGCCCTATCTGAAACTTTATTTATTAAATCGGGAATTTTATCGTAAAATTCGTTTTCGGAAATTTCTATCAATCTATCCTTTCCCATAGCCTTTGCAACCGAAAACATTTCTTTAGGAATAGCAGCGTATTCGTCCGTTAGATCTGCGTGGCTTCCGCCCGTATTTATCAAAACCAAAGTATAATCCTTTAACACGTTGTTTATTTTGCTAACTTTAATTTTGCTTTTGTCGCCAAAATCCAACTCTTTAAGTCCGCCGAAAGCGATTGCAGTTTGGTCCAACAATCCGCAAGGCTTGCCAAAATACTCACATTCCGCAAATTGAGATACTTTTGCCTTTGTTTCTTTATCAATCTTTCCGTCGTTATATAAAAAATTAAGTATTTCAGCAACCAAAACCTCAAAAGAAGCGGAAGAAGAAATTCCCGCTCCGCCTAAAACGTTGCTGGTAAAGCAAGCGTTAAATCCGCCAACGGTATAGCCTAAATTTTCCAACCCAACGGCAACACCCTTTACCAAAGAAGCAGAATTACTGCCCTTTTTAAATTCTTTTTCTTTTAAGTCTACTATTATATCCGGATAGCCTTCAGATTTTATTCGTATAATTTGCTCTTCGTTAGGCAAAAAACACGCTAACGTATCTAAACTTATCGCACAAGAAACAACTCTTCCGCCATTATGATCGGTATGATTACCACAAACTTCTACTCTACCTGAAGAAGAAGCAAAATATCCGCCTTCCGCGTTAAAAGACTCTTTGAATCTATCTAGCAAATTCTCGTATCTTTTAAATTGTTCTTCCGTTTTTTCTCCGTAAAGTTCTATAAACCTGTTTTCTAAAGATTTTGTTTCTTTATAGGGTTTTGCCACCATCGCACATACACTCCGTTTGTTTTTTTATACATAATAACTTTAATCGGCTTGCAAAATATTTTTTGCAAAGTTCCGCTCTTGTTATTTATTTAACCGCAATTTAAAATAGGTCGTAAAAAAGCCTTTATTAACAAGCTTTTTCACACACATTATAATACTTTTTTTACAAATTGTAAACAACAAAGAGACCGTATTTTACAAAACAATTATCTTTTGCTTTTTACCCCCGCAAATATCTATCTTTAGCGTTTATTTGTTGACTATTTTTTATAAATGGTATATAATCGAATTCGTTCGGTTTATATATTATATATATAAAACCGCAAAATACAGATAAAAACATTTACTTATCGGAGGCAAAAGATTCTTTATGGATTTCAAGAAGGTCGAAAAAAAGTGGCAAGCAATCTGGGAGAAAGAAAAAATTAACAATTTCAACTATAAAAACGTAGACAAAAAATACTACGCTTTAGAAATGTTTTCTTATCCGTCAGCGGCAAAACTTCACTTAGGGCACTGGTATAACTACGGTCCTACGGACAGTTTCGTTCGCTATAAAAAAATGAAAGGTTATGAAGTTTTTCAACCTATGGGATTCGATGCGTTTGGGCTTCCTGCGGAAAACTACGCAATAAAAACCGGAATCCACCCCAAAGATTCAACCGAGAAAAACATTGCAAATATGGAACAAACGCTTAGAGAAATGGGCGCTATGTTCGACTGGAATGCAGAAATAAAAACCTGCCAAGAAGACTATTATAAATGGACTCAGTGGTTGTTTTTAAAACTATACGAAAACGGCTTAGCATACAGAAAAGAAGCGCCTGTTAACTGGTGTCCTCAATGCAAAACCGTTCTTGCTAACGAACAGGTTGTAAACGGCGAATGTGAACGTTGCCACTCCGTTGTAGTAAAAAAAGACCTTACTCAATGGTTTTTTAAGATTACAAAATACGCGGAAGAACTTTTGCAAGGTCTTAACGGATTAGACTGGCCAGAAAAAACAAAACTTATGCAAAAAAACTGGATAGGCAAATCCACCGGCGGTGAAATAGAATTCAAAACCGAAAGCGGTGATTCTTTTAGAGTGTTCACCACCCGTGCGGACACTCTATTCGGCGTTTCTTACGTTGTTTTAGCACCCGAACACCCGCTAGTTAAAAAATTAACTTCCGAAAGTCAAAAAGAAGCGGTTGAAAAATACGTTTACGAAACTTCTAAAGCAAACGAAATAGACCGCTTGTCTACCACTCGCGAAAAAACGGGTGTTTATATAGGTCACAACGCAATAAACCCCATAAACGGAAAATCTATTCCTATATACGTTGCGGATTACGTTTTATATTCTTACGGAACAGGCGCCGTTATGGGCGTTCCCGCTCACGATGAAAGGGATTTTGCTTTTGCTAAAAAATACAATTTACCTGTGACCAGAGTTGTAAAGGGCATAAATTGCAACGACGAACTTCCTTTTGTAGAAGAAGGAATTTTAGTAAACAGTTTCGGATTTGACGGAATGACTTGTAAAGAAGCAAGAAAAGCAATAATAAACAAACTCGTTTCCGAATACAAAGCGGAACACAAAACTAACTACAGACTAAGAGACTGGCTAGTTTCAAGGCAACGTTATTGGGGCGCACCTATCCCCGTTATTCACTGTGAAAAATGCGGTGCAGTGCCAGTACCTTATAAAGATTTGCCCGTAAAACTCCCCTACGACGTTGAATTTACACCGGACGGAGAATCTCCGCTTGCAAAGCATAAAGGATTTATGGAAACAAAATGTCCTATCTGCGGCGGACCTGCTCACCGTGATCCGGATACTTTGGATACATTTGTATGTTCCAGCTGGTATTACTTGAGATATCCGGACGCTAAAAACAGCGATATGCCCTTCGATCCGGATATTATTAACAAAATGCTACCCGTAGATAAATACGTGGGCGGCGCGGAACACGCTTGTATGCACTTGCTTTATGCAAGATTTATCACAAAAGCACTTAGGGATATGGGATATTTGAAATTTGACGAGCCCTTTAAGTCTTTGGTTCACCAAGGCGTTATTTTAGGACCGGACGGTTATAGAATGAGTAAATCTCGCGGCAACGTAATCGCACCCGATCCATATGTTGAAAACTACGGTTCAGACGTTTTAAGGCTATACCTTATGTTCGGCTTCTCTTATACCGAAGGCGGCCCGTGGGACGATAACGGCATAAAAGCAATCGTTAAATTTTTAGACAGAATAGAAAGATTAGGCACAAAAATAAATTCTCTTGCAGCAAACAAGAAAGAGCAAATCGGAAGCAACGAAAAAGAATTAGCATATGCGGTTAACTATGCTGTTAAATGTATAGACAAGGATATGGAAAATTTCTCCTTTAATACCGCCGTTGCAAGATTAATGGAACTTGTAAACGCACTTTATAAGTACGATACTGTTGATGATGCAGAAAAGAACGTTTCCGCATTCAAATCCGCTTATAAAACGCTTATCAAACTTTTAGCACCCTGCGCCCCCCACTTCTCGGAAGAAATTTGGAGCATTTTAGGCAATAAATCTTCCGTATTTAATACGGATTATCCCGTTTGCGACGAAAGTGCTCTAGTAAAAGACGAAATTGAGTTGGCACTACAAATCAACAGTAAAATCCGTGCAAAAATCAACGTTCCTAGCAGTGCTTCTCAAGATGAAATAAAGGCTTTGGTTTTACAAAACGAAAAAGTTAAAGAAGAAATCGGCGATAAACAGATTAAAAAGGTTATCGTTGTTCCAAACAGACTAGTAAACGTTATCGTATAAATTTTTCCGATCCGGTGCTTAAATGAAAGAAATTAAAACTCAACTCCCCGTAGTTCGCTTTTCTCCTTCCGTAAAAGAAGGATTAAACGAAAGCCAAGTGCAAGAAAGAAAAAGCCAAGGGCTTACAAACTGCGTAAAAAAACAGTATTCAAAGTCTTATTTAAACATTTTCGTTGGAAACTTATGCACTTTTTTCAACCTTTTAGGGCTTATAGTCGCCATTGCGCTTGTAGCAATAGGCGCTCCCCTATCAAGATTTTTCTTTGCGGTAATTTATCTAGCAAATATCGGCATAGGTATTATTCAAGAAATAAGAGCAAAAAAGTGTATAGATAAATTATCTATCGTATCTGATAAAGGCTCTAAAGTTGTTAGAAACGGAGTCACTGTGGACTTGCACTCTTCCGATATAGTGTTAGACGACGTTGTGTATTTAGGATTAGGCTCTCAAATACCGACGGATTGCATTATATTAGAAGGTAGCGTAGAAGTTAACGAATCTCTTTTAACAGGAGAATCCGTTCCCATAAAAAAACAAGCGGGAGATAATTTATTTGCCGGCAGTTTTATAGTTGGCGGCACTTGCTATGCTAGAGCGGATAAAGTTGGAAAAGAAAATTACGTAGAAAAACTTTCGGCAAAAGCAAAAAAATACAAAAAACCGCGTTCAGAACTCATGAGTTCTTTGCACATTATAATAAAGTGCATAGGTTGTATAATACTTCCTATTGCGGCAGCTTATATAATTAAAGCATTGCTCTCCCCCGATTTTAACTGGTTTAGCGCTATAGACGGCACCGCCACGGTGGTTATAGGAATGATTCCTTCCGGAATGTTTTTGTTAACGAGTATGGCTTTGGCTGTGGGTATTATAAAACTATTCAAAAACAACACCTTGGTTCAAGACCTTTACTCTCTTGAAATGCTTGCCAGAGTAGATACCGTTTGTTTTGATAAAACGGGAACTATTACGGACGGGCAAATGACCGTAAAAGATGTAGTTAACCTAAGCGAAAAGAGTGAAAAAGATATTAAATCAATAATTTCTTCTATGCTTGGCGTGCTAAAAGATAATAATCAAACCGCAATTGCTCTTTATAATTATTTCGGGCAAAACACAACCCATACTGCACAAAGTTTTTTACCATTTAACTCTACAAGAAAACTTTCCGCAGTGACTTTTAACGATATGGGGACTTATTCTTACGGTGCTCCGGAATACGTTTTACACGGCAAAGAATACGATAAACTTAAAAATCAAGTAGAACAGTATGCAAATAAAGGATTTAGAGTTTTAGTTTTGGCATATTCTGCTTCTGCAATAAAAAACGATGCAATTCCAAACGATTTTGTGCCTATCGCATTTATTTTGATAGAAGACACAATCAGACCGGATGCCGTTTCTACAATAGCGTGGTTTAAGGAAAACGACATGGAAATAAAAGTAATATCGGGTGATAACCCTATTACCGTTTCTAACGTTTCTAAAAGAGTAGGAATAGAAAACGCCGACAAATACATTAGTTTAGAAGGCTTATCTAACGAAGAAGTATTTAACGTTGCAACAAAATACACCGTTTTCGGCAGGGTTTCCCCCGAACAAAAGGCAATTCTAATCAAAGCGTTAAAATGCGCGGGGCATACCACTGCAATGACGGGGGACGGCGTAAACGATATTTTAGCCTTAAAAGAAGCCGATTGCGCCGTGACAGTTGCATCGGGCAGCGATGCCGCTAAAAATATTTCTCACTTAGTCCTTATGGATAATAATTTTAGTTCTTTACCTAAAGTTGTTTACGAAGGCAGAAGGGTTATAAATAACGTTCAAGGTTCAGCGTCGCTCTACCTTATGAAAACGCTTTTTACAATGATATTATCCGTAATATTATTGTTTATACCTTCTATAAAAACGTATCCCTTTACCCTATCTAATATGATTCTGTTAGAAGTATTCGTTATAGGGTTGCCATCCTTCTTCTTGTCTATTCAACCAAACGATGCAAGGGTGGAAGGCACGTTTATATCCTACGTTTTGGCAAAGAGTTTACCAAGCGCAATATTGATGATATTCGGCGTTGCATCAATGTTGATATTCCACGCAATTTTCGGCGATACGTATTTTAGTTTTGATACTTATATCACTATGGCGTCGTTTACGCTAACCTATGCGGGAATAATTTCTTTATACAGTATTTGTAAACCGCTTAACAAATTTCGCGCCGTGTTGTTTTTTACAAACTTATTCGTGGTGTTGGTAATAAGCGTTATTGCTATTACAAGCGGAATTCCTTTATTAGATTTAGAAAAACTTTGGCCGTTAAAAGAATATTGGCATCACCTATTGATTATTTTGGCAATAATTATAATCGATATACTGCTTTTGCCGCTTTTGCAAAAATTATGTAGTAAAATTAAATTGCCCCAAAAAATGATACGAAAAATTGAAAGTAAAGAATAAAAATAAAAAACCCGTTTCAAAAAGAAACGGGTTTTTGTTAACAAAAAAATTATTGTTCGTTTATAAGTTTAATAATATCGCCAACGGTCTTTATATTTACAGCATCTTCATCAGAAACGGTAATTCCGTATTCTTCTTCTAACCCCATAAGCATTTCAACTACGTCTAAAGAATCTGCACCTAAATCTTTAACGATTTCTTTTTCTTCAGTAATTTCTTCTACAGGTTTGTTTAATTGCTTTGATATAAGTTCTTTTATTTTATCTACGTTCGACATAAAACTATCTCCTTAACATTGTTAGATATATTCTAGCATACATACGTTAAAAAAGCAAGCAATGAATATAATTTTTTATTCTTATGCATTTACTAAAACAAATTTATCTCCCTGCTTTACGGTAATCTTATTATCAAAAACGTTTCCGCTAAGTAAGTCTTTTAATTTACCGTTAAAATCAAACACTTTGTCTTTATCGGATAAATTTACAATTACGGCAACTTCGGATCTTTCGTTGGCTCTAGTAAAGCCAAATAAGCCCTCCGTTTCGCAAATTATTTTTAGTTCCCCATTGCAAAAAGCGGAATTTGTTCTTCTGATTTCGCCCATACGCTTATAAAAGTCCAGAATATCTTTATCTTCTTTACCCCAAGGATAGGTTTTTCTATTTAAGGGGTCGGTATAGCCTTGCATACCCGCCTCGTCGCCATAATAAACACTGGGAACGCCGTATAAAGTATACTGCAACAAAACTGCCGTTTTAAGCCTGTTTTTAGCCCTTTCATACTCTTGCCCACTCATAAATATACGCGACATTTCATCTTTAGTTTTTCCCGCAACGGATGTATCTCCCAGTGCGGATAACAACCTAAAAGTATCGTGAGTTGCTAAAATATTCATCAATAGATTTAGCGATTGATTTGGGTAGTGGTCTGTTTGCTCTTTAATCACAAAAGACAGTTTTTTGCAATCTCTGTTTAATACGTAATCTATCACAGCGTCCTTTAAGGGGTAATTCATAACGGAATCAAGCTCATCGCCTATAAAATACTCCCTTCTTGCGCCGTAAGAGATCTTATTAGTTGCGTCTTCCCACACTTCGCCTATCACTATTGCGTTTTTGTTAGCATTTTTTGCCGCCAGTCTTATTTTTTTAACAAAAGCGTCCGGCAATTCGTCTACCACGTCAAGCCGCCAACCGCCTATTCCCATTTTGGTGTATTTATCTATCACACCGTTTTCGCCGGTGATAAAATCCACGTATCCGGAAGTTTTATTAACCGCCGGTAAAACTGATATTCCCCACCAAGACTCGTATTCTTTAGGATAGTTTATAAATTTATACCAACTCTTAAAAGGTGAATTTTCACTCTGATACGCCCCAACGGACGAATAATTACCGTATTTATTAAAATACAAACTATCGTCTCCGGTGTGGTTAAAAACGCCGTCTAAAATTATTTTTATATCCTTTTCTTGCGCTTTTTCTATAAGTTCTTTCAAGTCTTCTTCCGTACCTAGCATAGGGTCAATTTGCATATAATCGCCGGTATCGTATCTGTGATTAGAAAAAGCCTTAAAAATAGGATTTAAATAAATTGCAGAAACGTTTAGCTCTTTTAAATAGTCTAGTTTAGAAATAATCCCCTTGATATCCCCGCCAAAAAAATCGTTGTTTACAACTTGTCCGTTTTCGTTTGGCTTAAAAACGGGAGTATCTTCCCAGTTTAAGTGCATAAGTTTTCCGTCTTCTATAAACTTATCTTTATCGCCAACGCAAAATCTGTCCGGAAAAATTTGATAAATTATGCCGCCGTTAAGCCAACTAGGAGAAGTAAAATAGTCTGCATAAACCGTAAGTTGAAAGCCTTGCGGACTATCGGTTAATTCACCCGTATAATCAGAAGATAACCCTATATAGTTTCCGTTTTCTACGTAAAATCTATACCAGTACAACCCACGAGAAAAAGAGATTTCCTTAAAAAAGAAATCTCCTTGACGCTCCATAGGATAAAATTCGTCTAATAACGAACCGTCCTTTCTTATAACGAGCGTGCAAGCGGGAAAATTGCCGCTCACTCTAAAAGTTAAACTTTCGTTTTCTTTTACCGCTCCCGTAATACTTTTAAAAAATTTATCTAAAGGATTATAATACATAGTCCTTACTTAATCCTTTTTAATCCCCAAATATTATCTGCATATTCGCGTATAGACCTGTCGCTTGCAAAAATACCCGCACTTGCAATGTTATTAAGGCTCTTTTTAGCCCAAAGCATTTTATCTGCATAGGTTTTGTTTACCTTTTGATGTATATCGTAGTAAGCGCCGAAATCTGCAAGGCACATATACGGATCCGCAACGGGGCTTCCGGTAAGCAAATATCTGGAAATATCGCTGAAAGAAACACCGTTAAATCCACGGTTAAGCTCTTCTATTACCCTTTCTAAACGCTTATTGTCCGCATAGAATTCTGTTGCGTTATACCCTCTTTTCCAAAGCCCGTCAACGTCTTTTGCTGTTAAACCGAAAATAAAGATATTATCGTCTCCACACGCTTCTTTCATTTCTACGTTTGCACCGTCTAATGTTCCTACCGTCAACGCTCCGTTTATCATAAACTTCATATTGCCCGTTCCGCTGGCTTCTTTACCCGCAGTAGAAATTTGCTCTGAAACTTCAGTTGCCGGCATAAGTTTTTCCGCCATTGAAACACGGTAATCTTCCATATACACAACGTTTAGTTTTTTATTTACCTTAGGATTCTTTTTAATATCTTCTCCTAAGCAATATATAAGTTTAATAATTTGCTTTGCAAAATAATATCCGGGAGCGGCTTTCGCACCGAAAATAAAGGTTTTGGGCAAAAATTCCATATCGGGATTTTCTTTCAAGTCTTCGTAAAGAGAGATAATATGCAAAGCATTTAATAATTGACGCTTGTATTCGTGCATACGCTTTGCCTGAACGTCGAACATAGAGTCGGGATTTATAATAATACCCTGTTGCTTTTTAGCGTAATCACAGAATTGTAGCTTTTTAATTCTCTTTATTTCGTTTAATTTCTTTAATACTTCTTTATCGTTTTCAAACTTTTTAAAGTTTTTAAGTTCGTCTGCATTTTTAACGTACCCGTCACCTATGCAAGAATTTAAAAGTTCGCACAATTCCGGATTCGATTGACAAAGCCAACGTCTATGCGCAATACCGTTAGTCACGTTTGTGAACTTTTCCGGATAAACGTCGTTAAAATCTTTAAAAATACTGTTTTTAATTATGTCGCTGTGCAAAGCGGAAACACCGTTTACTTTATGAGAAGCAACAACCGAAAGATTAGCCATTCTTACTTGATTGTGAGAGAAAATACTCATTCTTTCGATTTTATCCCAGTCGCCGGGGAACTTATCCCACATTTGAGCACAAAAACGTTGATTTATTTCTTTTAATATAGAGTAAATACGCGGAAGTCTTCTTTGAATAAGGTCTTCGTTCCACTTTTCTAACGCTTCACTCATAACGGTATGGTTGGTGTATGCAACCGTTCTTGTCACGATACTCCACGCATCGTCCCAAGAAAAGCCGTTTTCGTCAATTAAAATACGCATCAATTCGGGAATACATAACGCAGGGTGCGTATCATTGATGTGAATAGCAGCCTTATCCGGCAAAGTAGATAAAGAACCGTATCTCTTTTTATGGTCGTTTATAATGTCTTGCAAAGAAGCAGAAACTAACAAATATTGTTGTTTAAGTCTTAAAGATTTTCCTTCAAAGTGGTTATCTGAAGGATAAAGCACCTTAGAAATTAAATCCGCTTCGTTATCTTCTTGCATACTTCTCATATAGTCGCCTTGAGAGAAGGTTTTCATATCAAAATCACGGATATTTTGCGCTTTCCACAATCTCAAAACGGAAACCGCTTCACTGTCTGCACCGGAAATCATCATATCGTACGCAACAGCCTCTATTTCCTTTGCATCTTCATGAACGATTTTTAAGCCGTTATCAGTCCAGTATTCTTTAATATGACCGTCAAATTTAATTTTAAAAGTTTTATCTAATCTCGGCGTAAGCCAAACTTCTCCGCCGGGAAGCCAAATATCAGGCAATTCCATTTGCCAACCATCTACGATTTTTTGCTTAAACAAACCGTATTCGTACCTTATAGAATATCCCATTGCGGGATAGTTTTGAGAAGCCAAGGCGTCCATAAAGCAAGCGGCAAGTCTTCCTAAACCGCCGTTTCCTAAACCTGCGTCCGGTTCCATTTCGTAAAGGTCTTCCATCGTAATACCGAATTCGTTTTTCAAAACCTTTTCAAAAGCGTCCTTAACGCCTAGGTTATAAGCGTTGTTTTTTAAGGATTGTCCTAGCAAAAATTCCATGCAAAGATAATAAACCCTTTTTCCGCCTTTCATACGGTACTTTTTATTGAAAGCCGAACGCTTTTCTAATAGAATATCACGAACGCACATTACAACGGCTTTATAAATTTGCTCTCTGCTTGCCTCTTTCGGGGAAACGCCGAAATATTTGGATAATTTTCCCGTAATAAGTAAAGACGCGTCTTTCTCAGTCATATTATTCATTTAGTTCTCCTATAAAAAGATTATTTCCCACTTTCCCCGTTTAATAATCGTTTTTTATTTATCGTATAGTCTTTCGTACTCAAAGGATTGATTTTTCCAAGAAAAATCGGTTGTCATCGCCTTGTTTTGCACGTCCTTCCAAGCGTTTTTGTCTTTATAAGTTCTAACCGCCTGATTTATAACGTAAAGCATATCGTGCGCGTTGTAGTCGTGGAAAGTAAATCCGTTTCCGTTTACACCATCGTATGCCTTTATACTATCGTTAAGCCCGCCTGTTTCCCTTACAATCGGAACAGTACCGTATCTGCTTGCTATCATTTGAGAAAGCCCGCAAGGCTCCATTTTAGAGGGCATTAAAAAGATATCCGCTCCGGAATAAATCTTTCTTGACAAGTCTTGATTAAAGGCTATCACCGTAGCGCACTTTCCTTTATAACAATACGCCACGTGGTTAAAAAAGTTTTCGTACCCGATTTCCCCTTTGCCAAGAATAACTACTTGCACGTCTTGATCTAGCAAACTTTCTATAACGCATCTTATAAGGTCTAATCCTTTATGAGATACAAGTCTAGAAATAACGGCAATAATCGGCACGTCTTCTCTTTCGGGAAGCCCAAGCATTTTTTGAAGCTCTCTCTTACAAACGGCTTTGCCCGATAAATCTTTTTCGTTATAATTTGCAAACAAAAATTTATCGGTTTGCGGATTATAATAATCCACGTCTATCCCGTTTAGTATACCGTATAATTTATGAGAATTTCTATTTATTATATCTTGCAAACCGTGTGCAAAATAAGCGTTTTTAAGCTCGTTTGCATAGGTAGGACTGACGGTAGAAACTATATCCGTCATTTCTATAGCGCCTTTCATAAGGTTTACACAGCCGTCAAACTCCACGTAGTTTTTGATAGACTCCGTAAAACCGAACAAATCGCTGTAAGTATCCATTCCGAATATACCTTGATATTCTACGTTGTGTATGGTAAACACGGACTTGATTCTTCTAAATCTTTCGTCTCCGTAATACATTCCTTTAAGGAAAATAACCGTTGACGCGGTTTGCCAGTCGTTGCAATGAATAATGTCCGGATAGATATCTAACTTTGCGATAGTATCTAGCACCGCACGAGAGAAAAATGCATATCTTTCTCCGTCGTCGTAAAATCCGTAAATATTGCCTTCTCTCTTAAAATAATATTCGTTGTCTATAAAATAAAACTTAACGCCTTGATATTCGTAATAGAATACTCCGCAATATTGATATCTCCACGCAACGGAAACGTTAAAGTTCGTTATAAACTTAAACTCACGCTTAAATTCTTCTTTAATCCCACTGTAAAGCGGAAGAAAAACGCTTACGTCTAAGTTGCCGTTTGCGGCAAGTGCTTTGGGTAAAGACCCTAAAACGTCCGCCAAACCACCCGTTGCAATAAACGGAGCGGCTTCCGAACCTACGAATATTACTTTCTTTTTTTCGTTTAACTTTATTTCGGGAAGTTTACCCGTGTCTTTTTTTATTTTATCAGAAGTTTTAGATACGGTTTTTTTAACTTTAGCGTTTGCCATACTCTTTCTCCTTTTTTTAATTATACCATAATGCCCTTTCCGATATAGAACGGGTGAATATCCGTTCCTGAAAGATTCTTTTTATCCCTTACTACAACGTTTTTATCGGCTATAATATAATTTAGCGTAGAATTTTCACCAAGAACGGTGTTTTGCATAACGATACTGTTTTTTACAACCGCTCCTCTTGCTACTTTTACGTTTCTGAATATTATACTGTTTTCAACTTCGCCTTCTATAACGCAACCGTCCGCAATCATAGAGTTTTTAACTATTGCACTGTTGCCGTATTTGGTAGGTGCGGAATCGCGGATTTTAGTAAATACGCTTCTGTCGCCGAAAAGTTCTTTTCTGTTTGCTTCGTTTAACAAACTCATATTTCCGTCGAAATACGCTTTAAGAGAAGTAATACCGGTGTAAAAACCTTTATGTTCATAGCCGATAATCTTCATACTGCTTAAATTTTCAGCAATAATATCGGTCATAAAATGGCGTTTATTACGTGATATACTGTCCATAACGATATTTTGCAAAAGGCTTCTCTTCAAAACGAAAACGTTTATAAAAACGTTAAGGTCTTCTTTAGAAAAATCGTTAACGTAATTAACGCTTACAACCCTGTCTTTATTTAACCCTAAATCTATTGCGTTTCTGTTATCTTCGGTAATATCTTTCTTTTTAAGTTGCTTATAAACCAAAGAAATATCCGCTCTGGAACGAATGTGATTTTCTATAACATCGTTAAAATCTATTCTGCAAACGTTATCGCAGTCAGACATTACAACATATTCTTCATCTGCACGGAATAAAAAGCTGGTAGCGCCCTTTAAGGCTTCTAGTCTAGAAGTATAAAGACTGTCGTTTTCTAAATCTCCGTAAGGGGGTAGAAATATAACGCCGCCGTCTTTTCTGGCTAAGTCCCAGTCTTTTCCGCTTCCAACGTGGTCCATTAAGGATTGATAGTTGTTTTTGGTTATTATACCAACCGTGTCTATACCGGAATTTACCATATTAGAAAGGGTAAAGTCTATAAGTCTGTATCTTCCTCCAAACGGAATAGAACCCAAAGTTCTTATTCTTGCAAGTTCGGGAACGTTATTGTCGTGTATATTAGAAAAAACTATACCAACTGCCCTCATTTTACTTTCCCTCCTTAAACACGTCTTTATCAATCATAGCGCCGCCTTCTATAACGGCACCGCTTTTTACGGAAATGTTTCTGCTTAAAACCGCTATCCCCTTTCCGCTAGACTTTTCTTCACCTATCCTAGCATTGTCGCCCACAACCGTGTTTTCGTCTATAATAGCGTACTCTACAACGGCGTTTTCGCCTATTTCTACGTCTGCCATTATTATACTATTTTTAATCACAGCGCCCTTTTTAACGACAACGGAACTTGCCAAAACAGAGTTGTTAACCGTTCCCATAATTTCGCAACCGGACATAATAATACTGTTTTCAGCCTTTGCGCCGTCCCCTAAATAGTGTGGCGGTGCTAAGGGACTTCTTGATTGAATTTTCCAAGAACTGTCAGTAACGTCGAACTTAGGAGAATCGCCTAATAAATCCATATTTGCTTCGTATAAAGAATCTATCGTTCCCACGTCCTTCCAGTAGCCTTCAAAACTGTAAGCCATCATCTTTTCTCCGTTAGAAAGCATTGTGGGAAGAATATCTTTGCCGAAATCGTTATGAGAGTTTGGATTTGCAGCGTCTTCTTCTAAATACTTAAACAGTTTTTTAGCACTGAATATGTAAATACCCATAGAAGCAAGCGTTGATTTCGGATTTTTCGGTTTTTCTTCAAATTCGTAAATAACGCCGTCTTTATCGGTATTCAAAATACCGAATCTAGACGCTTCTTCTTTAGAAACGTTTATCGCCGCTATAGTACAATCCGCATTATTTAAAACGTGATAGTTTAGCATAGTAGCGTAGTTCATTTTATAAATGTGATCGCCGGAAAGTATTAAAACATAATCCGGATCGAACTGTTTCATAAAGTGCATATTTTGATAAATTGCGTTTGCCGTTCCCTTGTACCAATCGGAAGAATGTTTGCCTTGATAAGGCGACAAAATATGTACACCGCCAAATTCTCTGTCTAAGTCCCAAGGTTGTCCGTTTCCGATATAATCGTTTAGTATAAGGGGTTGATATTGCGTTAAAACACCAACGGTATCTATACCCGAATTTACACAGTTTGATAACGGGAAATCGATAATCCTATACTTACCGCCAAAAGAAACGGCGGGTTTTGCTATGTTGTTTGTAAGAGCGTAGAGTCTGCTGCCTTGTCCGCCAGCCAACAACATTGCCACGCATTTTTTCTTCCTAATCATATATATTCTCCTTAAAAGTTTTCATATTTTTAGTCGCACTTAACAAAATAAACGGAAGTAAACTTTGGCAAATCAATGCAAATAGACGTCTTTTTGCCGTGAGCGGGCTTTTTAACCGTTCTAAAAGTTTTCCCCTTTAACGTTCCTAATCCGCCGAACTTTTTATCGTCCGAATTGAGAATTATTTTATACGTTCCGGAATCTAATCCTAACCTGTATTTTTTATAATCGTTTCCGGAAAAGTTTGATATTACCGCCAAAACGTTTCCTTTTTTATCCATTCTCTCAAAAGAAATAACGTTATTATCTCTTTCGTCCGGAGAAATCCACTTAAACCCGGCCCAAGAATCTTCTATCTCGTAAAGAGCGGGGGTACACTTGTATATATTATTCAAAGACTTATTAAATTCTGACAGTTTTTTATGAAGTTCAAACTTAGTCATAAAAAACTCTATTCCTTCTTTATAATTCCATTCTTTAAATTGCCCGAATTCACTCCCCATAAACGACAACTTTTTACCGGGGTGAGCAAACATATAAGCCAAAAATGCACGTAAAGAAGAGAATTTTACGGTAATTTCTCCCGGCATTTTATCTAATAAAGATTTTTTTCCGTGCACAACCTCATCGTGAGATATGGGCAAAACAAAATTTTCGCTAAAAGTGTAATACATAGAAAAAGTCATTTTATTATGATTGCCGCTTCTAAAATACGGGTCGCATTGCATATAGGACAAAACGTCGTTCATCCAACCCATATTCCACTTAAAATTAAACCCTAATCCGCCAACGTCTACCGGCTTTGTAATCATAGGAAAAGCAGTGCTTTCTTCTGCAATCATAAGTGCACACGGAAATTTTGAAAAAACAACCGTATTTAACTTTTTCAAAAACTCTATCGCCTGCAAATCGTAATTTCCGCCGTATTCGTTTGGCTGCCATTCGCCTTGTTTTTTATCGTAGTCTAAGTACAACATAGAAGCAACGGCATCTACCCTTAAACCGTCTATATGGAACTTTTCAAACATAAAAACCGCATTGGAGATTAAAAAACTTTGAACTTCGTTTCTTCCCCAATCGAATATTCTCGTTCCCCAAGTTTTATGCTCTTTTCTGTCCCAACGCTGATTTTCGTACGTAGGCGTTCCGTCAAACTCAAAAAGTCCGTGTTGGTCCTTAGGAAAGTGTGCCGGCACCCAGTCCACGATAACGCCTATGCCCTTTTTATGAAAGCAATCAACTAAGTGCATAAAATCTTTTGGAGTGCCAAACCTTGACGTGATTGAATAATACCCCGTCACTTGATATCCCCAAGATCCGTCGAACGGATACTCGCTTACCGGCATAAATTCAACGTGGGTATATCCCATATCGAACACGTAATTCACCAACTCGTCCGCAAGTTCTAAATAAGTATAATAACCGCCGTCCTTATGTTTTTTCCACGAAGCAAGATTAACTTCGTAAATATTCATCGGCTTATCGTAAGGCGTACATTTTTTATTAACGTATTCTCCGTCTTTCCATTCGTACCCTTCTAAATCGTATACCTTAGAAGCCGTACCACTAGGCGTTTCCGAATGAAACGCATAGGGGTCTGCCTTTAACACTTTGTTTTTACCGTTTACTACGGCAAACTTATAAGTATCGTACTCTTTTATATCGGGTATAAAGGTTTCAAAAATACCGCCGTCGCTTATTCTCTCCATAGGATTTGCCCCGTCTTGCCACTGATTAAAATCACCGACAACGGAAACGCTATCCGCTTTTGGAGCCCACGTTCTAAAATACACGCCTTTCACCCCGTCTTTTTCAGCAAAGTGCGCACCCATAAAATCGTACGCACTGTAATTAGTGCCTTGATGGAATAAAAAAATCGGCAATTCGTTTTCTTTCGGCGGTTGTTTTTTGTCTACAGACGTCATCTAATACCTCTTAGCAAATGTAATCGGGATTCTTCTTGGGAGAATTATCCATTTCTTCTTTAGTTTTTTCGTATCCTTTCTTTCCAAATAATGCGTAAGTAGCGTTTTTACCTCCCTCTACACCGGGTTGGTTAAACGTGTCTATATTAAGCATAGCACCGGTAAATGCAGTTTCCATTTCAAACATATACAACAATTCACCTATTGTAAATGCGTTTACTTCGGGTAAGGTAATAGTATAGTTTAATCTGTGTGCAGTGGTAAGTGCATATTCGGTTGCCTTTCTTTCTGCTGTAATCAATTCGTTCATCGTGTGGCCACAAAGGAAATTAACGTCCGGAATATTTTCGCATCCATTGCTTATATCAACGGTTGCACGATAATTTTCTACCGCTATAAGAGTTATTACCTTATCAAAAGGTCCTTCTCTATACAATTGAACTTGAGAGTGTTGATCGGTGACACCTAAAGATTTAACGGGGGTTTGACCAACGTAAACCAAATTTCCTTCATTATCAACGGATTTACCAAGGCTTTCTCCCCAAAGTTGGCAGTACCAATCAGCAATATACTTTAAGCTGTCTGCATAAGGCATCATAACGGAAATGTTTTTGCCTTTGTTCATTGCCATATATTCTAACGCCGCAGAAATTAAAGCGGGGTTCTTTTTATAGTCTTTGTTTTTACAAATCTTATCCATATAAGCAGCACCTGCAAGCATTGCTTTTATATCAATACCAACAACGGCAGCAGGCAAAAGTCCTACGGGGCATAGTTCGGAAAATCTTCCGCCTACACCGTCCGGAATATAGAAGGTTTTAAGACCTTCTTCCTTTACGATTTTTATAAGATTTCCCTTGTTAGCGGAAGTGGTAGCAATCATATGCTCGCTTGCCTTATCGCCGTACTTTTCTTTTAAAATGTTCATAATGATAAGGTATTGTGCCATTGTTTCGCTTGTTGCGCCGCTTTTTGTCACAACGTTAAACACGGTTTTATCTAAATCTAAAACGCTTAATAACGCCGCCATTCTTTCGGGATCAACGTTATCTTCTACGTAAAGTTTTGGGAACTTTCTTTTTGATTTAGGAAGTTCGTTATGTCTTAAATGGCAAAGTGCTTGAAAAACCGCTATAGGACCAAGCGCAGAACCGCCTATACCTAAAACAACGAAATTATCGAATTTTTTCTTTATATCTTTTGCCGTAGCGATTATATCGTTTACAATTTCCGTTTGATTATAAGGAAGTTCCGTCCAACCCATCATTCCCTTTCCGCGATTTTCCATAACGGTTGCGTACGCGGAAGCAAAAACCTTTTTGTTATCAGCAAAATCTTTTTGAGTAAAACCTTGCTCTTCCCCAACGTAATCAGCCATCATATTGTTATAATCGATTTTTAACGCCATATCAGCGCGCCATTTACTGTTTTTGTAGTTCATAATTCGTCAATCTCCTAATTAAGTCTTTTTTACAAATTTTTTTGTTTTTATTATATATGATATAATAAAACATATCAACCGAATTGTCAATATCGATTTAACTTTTTTTACAATTTTTACCATTAAATTTTACATAGAAGATAAATTTTTTCAAAAACAAAAAGCAGGCTGTTAAATTTAGCCTGCCTTTGTTAAAATTTATCAACCTTTAAGGTCTTGTATCTGCTTTTTAAGTTTATCTCTCATATCGATATACTTATTAAGTTTATCTCTCTCTGCATCTACTAAGGATTTCGGTGCTTTTTCTAAAAAGCCGTTATTAGAAAGTTTTCCGCTTGCTCTCTTTACTTCGTTTTCAATGTTTGCAAGTTCTTTAGAAAGCCTTTCTATTTCTTTTTCCATATCCACAAGTTCGCCAAGCGGAATAAACAATTCCGCACCGTCTATTACTTGAGAAACGGTTTTTTCGGTAAGTTCGGATTTGTCTGAAATAAACTCTATCTTATCTACTCCCGCCAGTTTCATAATATACGCTTTTCCGTTCTTTATCGGTTTTTGATTTTCCGTTTTAACGAAAAGACCTACTTTTTTAGAGGGAGCGGCATTTGTTTTTGCCTTTATGTTTCTTATAGATTTAATTATTTCCTTTATAGGCTCTATCTCTCTTACGCTAGCGCTAAAATTGAGCTTTGAATTATACCTCGGGAATTCCGCAAGCATTAAAGGTCCTTTTGCGTTTGGAATACTCTTATAAATCTTTTCCGTAATAAACGGTATAAAAGGATGTAAAAGTTTAAGAGTTTCACCCAAAACGTAAACTAGCACGCTAAGCGTATAATCTCTCTTTTGCTCGTCCTCTCCGTATAAAACTGGTTTTGTAAGTTCTATATACCAGTCGCAGAAATCGTTCCAAACAAAATCGTACAAATTAGAAAGCGCAACGCCCATTTCGTACTTGCCCATATTTATGGTCACTTCTTTTACGGTTTTGTTTAATCTTGTGATAATCCACTTATCGGCTGAATTTAACTTACAATCTTTAATATCGTAAATCTTTTTACCTTCCGTATTTAGCAAAACGAACCTAGAAGCGTTCCATACCTTGTTCATAAAGTTTCTTGCGCCTTCTAGTTTTTCATCGGAAAATCTCATATCACTTCCCGCAGCAACGCCGTTTATAAGCGAAAATCTGAGAGTATCCGCACCGTATTTTGCGATAATTTCCGTCGGATCTATACCGTTGCCCAAGGATTTACTCATTTTTCTACCTTGAGCATCTCTAACAAGTCCGTGTATCAAAACGTCCTTAAACGGTATGCGTTTCATATGCTCTAATCCCGAGAAAACCATTCTTGCAACCCAGAAAAAGATTATATCGTATCCCGTCACTAAAACGTCCGTAGGATAAAAATACTTTAAGTCTTCCGTCATATCGGGATATCCCAACGTAGAGAAAGGCCAAAGTGCAGAAGAAAACCAAGTATCCAAAACGTCTTCGTCTTGCTTTATATGCGTTCCGCCGCATTTGGGGCATACTTTCACGTCTTCTTTACTGATGGTCATTTCACCGCAATCTTGACAATAGTATGCAGGAATTCTGTGTCCCCACCAAAGTTGACGGGAAATACACCAATCCTTTACGTTTTCCATCCAGTTAAAGTATATTTTAGAGAACCTTTCAGGCGTAAATCTTACGCTCTTTTTTCTCACTACGTCTATAGCGGGCCTTGCCAAAGGTTCCATTTTAACAAACCATTGTTTAGAAACAATCGGTTCAACCGTATGATTGCAACGATAGCAATGCCCAACGTTATGATGAAGCGGTTCTATCTTATCCAAAACGCCCAAAGATTTTAATTCTTCCACAACCTTTTCACGGCACTCTAAAGAATCCATACCGTTATAATTTCCGGCATTTTCGTTCATAGTTCCGTCGTCGTTTATTACCCTAATAACCTCCAAACCGTGGCGAAGCCCCACTTCAAAGTCGTTGGGGTCGTGCGCGGGGGTGATTTTTACGGCACCGGTACCGAATTCAAGTTCAACGTATTCGTCCGCAATTATCGGAATTTCTTTATTAACGATAGGCAAAATCAAGGTTTTACCTATAATATCTTTATATCTTTCGTCCTTAGGATTAACCGCAACGGCTGTATCTCCAAACATAGTTTCCGGACGCGAAGTAGCAACCGTTAAAAATCCGCTACCGTCTTTAAGCGGATATTTTACGTGCCACAAATGGCTGTCTTCTTCCACGTATTCTACTTCCGCATCGGATAAAGCGGTTTTACACTCAGGACACCAGTTTATAATTCTGTCTCCGCGATAGATAAGCCCTTTTTCGTATAAATTTACAAAAACTTCTTTAACCGCGCGGGAACACCTTTCGTCCATAGTGAACGCAAGTCTAGACCAATCGCAAGAAGAACCCAACAATTTTAGTTGTTCTACTATTCTTCCACCGTACTTTTCTTTCCATGCCCAAGCGGCTTCTAAAAAGCCTTCTCTACCCACGTCTTTTTTAGTAAGACCTTTGCTTTTTAATTGTTCTACTATTTTAACTTCCGTGGCAATGGATGCGTGATCGGTTCCGGGAAGCCACAAAGCACTGTATCCCTGCATTCTCTTAAATCTAATTAAGGTGTCTTGCAAGGTTTCGTCTAAAGCGTGCCCCATATGAAGTTGCCCCGTAATATTAGGCGGGGGTATAACTATGGTAAACGGAAGTTTTTCGGGATCTACTTTTGCCTTAAAATAGCCGTTCTCTTCCCATTCTTTGTAAATTTCGTTTTCAAACTCACTAGGGTTATAAGTTTTTGCCATATCCATTTGGCATATTCTCCTTAAGAATATTCTACTTTTGCATTGCATATCATTATACTTTAAATTATCGATATTGTCAAACGTAATTAGAAAAACATATTATGAAATATCGAGAGTAAAGCAAGTATTGATTTTTAGCCCGTTTTTTAGGAAAAATTTACAGCAAAACTCTTGAAATACTTATTTTTCGGAGAAATTTATGAAAAAAATTTTAACCGTTATAATAGCCGTTCTTATAACCATTCTGCCACTTTCGGCTTGTAAAAACGACGGTGATAAAACAACTATAGAACTAAACGAAGTGACTCACTCCGTTTTTTATGCGCCGCTGTATCTCGCCATAGAAAACGGCTATTTTAAAGAAGAAGGTTTAACCGTAAATTTAACTAACGGCGGCGGTGCGGATAACTCTATGACTGCCGTCCTTTCTAAAACTGCAGATATAGGACTCATGGGACCGGAAACGGTTATATACGTTAAAAACCAAGGCAAAACGGACGCCCCGAAAGTTTTTGGGCAACTAACACAAAAAGACGGTGCTTTTTTAGTTTCTAGAAACCCCGAACCGGACTTTCAATGGGCTAACCTTAAAGGCAAAGAAATTTTAGCCGGCAGAAAAGGCGGCGTTCCCGCAATGTCTTTTGAGTTCGTACTAAAAGAGTTGGGTTTTGCCGAAACGGAATATAACCTTAATTACGACGTACAATTTAACCTTATGACAAGTGCTTTTTTATCAGGGGTTGCGGATTATTGCACTGTTTTTGAGCCAACAGCTTCTGAATACGCTGCCGAAGGCAAATGGCACGTTGTAGCAAGCGTAGGCGTTCAAAGCGGAGAAATCCCCTACACTTCTTTTATCGCACTTGAAAGTTTTTTGAAAAACAACCCGGCAACGGTTAAAAAGTTTTTATCGGCGATAAAAAAAGCACACGAATTTATTAATACGCATACGGAACTTGAAGTTGCGCAAAGCATAGTAAAACAATTCCCCTCCACCACGATAAAATCGATTGAAACTTCTATTAAAAACTATAAAAACATAGACGCTTGGAAAAAGGATTTACAAGCGACGGAAAGCAGCTTTAACAGACTTCAAACAATAATGAAATCTGCGGGAGAATTATCTAAAAACGTTGATTTTAACGACTTGGTAGACAACAGTTTTGCCAAAGAAGTTTTCAATTAAAAACTATTTACCACGGCGGATAAAATAATGAATGAATTACTTGAAATAAAAAACGTTTCTTTAACCTATCAAACCGTTTCTGACGAAATAACCGCCATAGAAAATTTAACTTTTTCCGTGCGCGAAGGAGAATTCGTTTCTATAATAGGTCCTTCCGGGTGTGGCAAAACCACTATTCTTTCAATGATTGCAGGGCTTTTATCCCCAACGTTAGGAGATATAAAAGTAGACGGCGGAACGGTTGAAAAAAGAGTTAAATCTTTAGGATATATGTTGCAAAAAGACCACCTTTTTCCTTGGCGAACAATAGAAAAAAACGTTGTTTTGCCACTAGAAATTAAGGGCATAAACACCGCCGAAAACAAAAATTACGCTATATCTTTGCTTTATAAATACGGGCTGAAAAACTTTAAAAAACATTATCCGGATCAGCTTTCCGGCGGAATGCGGCAAAGGGTTGCCCTTATAAGAACACTTTCAGCAAAGCCCAAACTATTACTTTTAGACGAACCTTTTTCCGCACTAGACTATCAAACCCGACTTGCCGTTTGCGACGACGTTTATAAAATAATTAAAGCTGAAAACAAAACTACGGTTTTGGTAACGCACGATATATCGGAAGCAATATCTATGTCCGATAAAATTATAGTATTAACACCGCGTCCGGCAAAGGTAAAAACCATATTTTCTCCTAAAATCTCAGGCGAAACTCCACTTAAAAAAAGAGAAAGCAAGGACTTTGGCGAATGGTTTGAAAAGGTTTGGAAAGAATTAAACTAAGGAAAACGCTATGAAAAAAGATAAATACGTATCTTACGGTCACTCTCTATACGTCAAAAAAATAAAAAAAGAAACGGCGATTGTTTGGTTCTTAAGATTTTTTATTTTGTTTTTTATATTAGGATTATGGGAACTTTTCGCCTATCTTAACGTGATAGATTCTTTTATATCAAGTTGCCCGTCTAAAATAATATTAACGATAGGCTCTTTAATAACCGAAAACGACCTAATATATCACGTAGGGATAACTCTATACGAAACGGTTTTAGGTTTTTTGATAGCCGTATTTTTCGGATATGCGGTGGCGCTGCTTCTTTGGTGGTCCGAAAGAATAAGAAGAATATTAGAGCCATATATCGTAGTACTAAACAGTTTACCCAAAATAGCCTTAGGTCCTATCATAATAGTTTGGTGCGGAAGCGGAACTAAAGCGATTGTTTTTATGGCTGTTTTAGTAGGAATAATCGTTGCGATAATCACTATGTTAAACGGATTTTTAGCAACGGACAAAAACAAAATATTGCTTTTACGCTCTATGGGCGCAAACAAATTTCAAATATTAACAAAACTTGTTATTCCCGGTAGTTTCCCAACACTAATCAGTATGCTTAAAATAAGCGTCGGAATGGCTTGGATCGGCTCTATTATGGGTGAATATTTAGTTTCTAAAGCGGGACTCGGCTATCTAATCGTTTACGGCGGTCAGGTATTCAAACTAGACTTGGTGATGGCAGCAACAGTAGTTTTATGCTTGCTTGCAACGCTTATGTATGCTATAGTCGCCATGCTGGAAAAACGCTTGATTAAATACGAAAAATAAAACATTCAATGTGTGCTAAAAGCCCCTAAAAGGGGCTTTTAGCACACATAATTATTAAATTTTATAAAAGTATACAAATAACTCCGCCCTTGTTTTCGTTTACTATTCTCGTTACGGTTTTTCTCATTTTTCCCTGAGCATCTTTTGGCATAGTATTTATTTTGCTTTGCAGCCCTTCTTTAACCAAATCGTGCAAGGACTTTCCGAACATATTAGTTTCCCATATTCCGGAAGGATTATCTTCAAACTGCCCCATAAGATAATTTATTAAATCTTCTCCTTGTTTTTCAGTTCCCACTATGGGAGAAACTTCGGTAGAAACGTCTACCTTCATTATATGCAAACTCGGTGCAGACGCCTTTAATTTCACCCCGTATCTTCCACCCTGTTTTACCAAAACGGGCTCTTCTAAATTCATTTCGTCTAAACTTGGAGAAACAACGCCGTATCCGCTATCGTATGCGGCTTTTAATGCATCTTTAACCTTAACGTATTCTCTCCTAGAATTCGAAAAAGACTTGATAAATCCCATAAGTTCACACTCGTCTTTTATCTCTTCGCCACATTCTTCGGATAAAACGTTATAAAATAAGCCTTCTTTTCCGCAAACAGAAAATTCAGAAACTCCTTCGCCCGTTTTTAACTCTTTTACGGTCATCGGATTAAACCTTTCGCTATCGGAAAAACATTCCGTAAGACAAACGTAATCTTTCATTTTATTAACAGAACGTGACTTTTCTTTTATTGCCTTAATAAGCTCTTCAATAACGGGACTATCCGCAGGCAAGCGTTGCAACCATTTAGGAATTTCCACGTTAAACGCGCACATAGGAAATTCCAGTAATATTTTTTCTATAATACCGCCCACGTCTTCCGAATCCATTTCCAACACGTTTACCGCAAGCACGGGCACGTCGTATTTTTCTTCTAATTCCGCCGCAAGATTAACCGTTTCCGTTTGAGACGGGTGAGCACTATTTAGAACGATAACGAAAGGTTTTTTTAACGCAATCAATTCTTTAACCGTTTTTTCTTCCGGAAAAACGAAGGCTTCCCTGTCAATCTCGCCAAAACTGCCGTCGGTAGTTATGACAACTCCTATCGTAGAATAGTCGTTAATAACCTTTTCCGTACCGATTTCCGCTGCTTTTTCAAATGGAATTTCTTTTTCGTCCCACGGGGTTTTTACCAAACGGGGTTTTCCGTCCTCTTCGTGTCCGTTTGCACCTTTAACCATATATCCTACACAATCCACAAGCCTTACGTTTGCGGTAGTTTTGTTTTTAAAAGTCACTTTCACTGCATTTGCGGGGACGAATTTTGGTTGCGTTGTCATAACCGTTTTTCCGTCGGCGGATTGCGGCATTTCGTCGGTCGCTATTTGTTTGTTAAGTTTTCCGCTAATATTCGGTAAAACTGATTTTTCCATAAATTTTGTTATAAAAGTAGATTTACCCGTTCTAACCGGTCCTACCACGCCAACGTAAATATCGCCGCCCGTCCTTTCGGCTATATCTTTATATATGTCGTATTTATCCATAAAAAAACCTCCCACACATTACATATGTAATATATGAAAGGTTTCACTCTGATATGAAAAAAAATTTTATTTAACGCTTTCTTTATTACTCTTTTCCTTTTTCGCCGCTTTTTTCATTTTCATTTTAATAACCATTTCTTTTATAGAGGTAGGATGTTCGTCTCCCGATAACATTCGTTCTATATTTTTTCTATGAGCAAACCACGTAAAAAATAAAATTAAAAATATTATCACGTTTGTAATCAAATAAAAAGCAATAGTAGAATTATTTCCTTCAGAGTAATTCAAAAACAAAAATATACTAGCACCTATCGCAGTTGGGGTTATCGCTATAAAAGAGCCCATTGCCCCGAATTCCGTAAGATATATAAATATCAAAGCCGCAATTAGCGCCATAACGGCAACTATAACCCATTCCCAACCTTGAATGGCTTGACAAGATAAAAGCACGCCTATTGTTGTAGCAATGCCTTTCCCGCCCTTAAATTTTAAAAGTACGGGATATATATGCCCCATTACCGCACAAAAGCCGCAAAGATAAATAGCAAAATGATATATGGTAAAGGTCGTATTGGGAAAACACCCGTCGTTTTTTAATACAAAGTAAGCAACAAGTGTAGGCAAAACGCCCTTCATTATATCTAAAAAAAAGGTTAAAAGCCCTAATTTTAGCCCGAAATTTCTACTCATATTAAGCGTTCCGGGGTTTCCGCTTCCCATATCTCTAATATCTTTTTTATTCAGTTTTGAAATAAGTATCGCCCAATTTACGTTGCCTAACAAATAACTACCGATAGGCAAAACGATAAGGCAAAATACAAGTTTAAACATCTTCTTCTTTTTCCCTAACGATAAGTTTTATAGGAGTACCCGAAAAATCGTACGCACGCCTTAAACAGTTTTCTAAATATCTTTTATAAGAAAAGTGCATAAGCGGCGCTTCGTTAACAAAGAACACAAAAGACGGTGGATTTACACTTACTTCCGTCACGTAAGAAATCTTTAAGCGCTTGCCGTTTACACTCGGCGGTTCGTTTGCTCTTACGCAATCTAAAATAAGGTCGTTTAGTTGCCCCGTAGAAATACGTCTTTGCGAATTTTCTAAAACCAAATTCGCCATATCCAAAATTTTATCCGTACGTTGTCCTGTAAGCGCAGAAATATATATCGTCTTTAAATAATCCATAAATTTAAGCGTTTCTTTAACGTCCGCATTAAACTTATTAACGGTGTTGGTATCCTTTTCTATAAGGTCCCACTTATTCATTACTATAATAGAAGGCTTGCCTTGTTCGTGAACGTATCCGCAAATTTTAACGTCTTGCTCCGTTAAACCTTCTTCTGCATCTACAACAATCAAACAAACGTCTGCCCTTCTTATAGCGCCAAGCGCCCTTAAAACGCTGTAATACTCTAAATCTTCTTCAACGTTCTTTTTCTTTCTTATACCGGCGGTATCTATAAGCATATAATTTTTATCTTTATACCTAAACGGCGTATCGATAGCGTCTCTTGTAGTTCCCGCAACGGAAGAAACAATCGTGCGGTCAAACCCAAGAAGTTTATTGCACAAACTTGATTTGCCGGCGTTTGGCTTTCCTACAACCGCAAGTTTTATATACTGTTCGTCAGAATTATCTCCGTCTTTATTAAAATAAGAAACAACCTCGTCTAAAAGTTCGCCAATACCCGTTCCGTGCTCGGCGGATATTCCAAAGGGTTCTCCTAACCCCATATTATAAAACTCGTACAGTTTATCCGGTTCGTAATTATCCAGTTTATTTACGGCAAGAACAACAGGCTTTCCGGACTTGCGAAGTTTTTCCGCCACGTCGTAATCGGAAGCGGTAAGCCCTGTTTTTGCGTCTGCAAAAAGAATAATAACGTCCGCCGTATCTATTGCTATCTCCGCTTGTTTTTGAATGTGTTTCCACATAGAATCTGTAGATTTTAATTCTAGTCCGCCCGTATCTACAAGCGTAAAATACCGCCCGCACCATTCTGCGTCGGCATAAAGCCTATCCCTAGTCACACCGGGGAAATTTTCTACTATTGATATTTTTTTACCGACTACCTTATTAAAAAACGTGGACTTTCCTACGTTTGGTCTTCCTACGATAGCCACTAACGGATTAGCCATTTGTTTAATTCCTTTAATCTAAATTTATAACCACATTAAAACCGTTGCAACGACAATAATTGCCAAGCACACCCAGTAAGTAATTCTTAAGCCTTTCTTTCTGTTTTCAGCATACTTATAAGCGGTGATGCCCATAACCAAAAGAATAGCTATGTTTTTAATGGTATTTAACAAATTAATTAACGTTCCTACAACAGTCAAAACGCCGAAATGCGACAAAACGCTAAACACTTCTAAAACCGCTATAACAATCACTGCTATAAAAGCGATAAAATTAAGCAAATTGTTTCTTTCTGAATTCATAATAATTCTCCTTTATTTATATTTCTTTTAATTTTTTTAACACTTCAATAAAATAATCCGGAATATCGCTTGCAAAACTGACTTTTTTTTGCGTGGTCGGGTGAATAAATTCCAAAGTTTTTGCGTGCAACAACTGCCCGTTTAATTTAAATTTTTGGTTTTTATAACCGTATTCCGTATCCCCAACTATCGGATGACTTATATGTTTTGCGTGCACCCTTATTTGATGCGTTCTTCCCGTTTTTAAAGAAAACTCGCAAAGCGTGTACCCAACGTATCTTTTAAGAACCCTAAATTCCGTAATGGCAGTTCTTCCGCTTTTTACAACCGCCATTTTTGTTCTGTCTTTAGGATTTCTTCCTATACAGGTGATAATTGTACCACTGTCTTCTTTTAAATTCCCCTCTAAAAGAGCCACGTATACCCTGTGGCAGGTTTTATCTTCTAATTGTTTTGCAAGTTTAACGTGCGCCTCGTCGTTTTTTGCAACTACAAGCAGTCCGGACGTGTTTTTATCTATTCTGTGGACTATTCCGGGACGAATTACGCCGTTTATTCCGGACAAATTGTCTAAATGAAAAAGCAAGGCGTTTACAAGCGTATCTCCACCAGTTCCGTTTCCTGCGTGAACAACCATACCTTGCGGCTTATCTATAACGGCTACGTCTTTATCTTGATAAACTATTTTTATAGGAATATCTTTAGGCTCTACGTCTAAATTTTTATTTTCTAAAACGGTTATTTCTAAAACGTCTTTTTCTTTTAAAAGTTTATTTCCTTTGCAAACGACGCCGTTTATTTTTACCAAGCCTTCGTCGCAAAGAATTTTAACCCTAGAACGGGTAAAGGCAAGTTCGTTTGCCAAAAAAACATCCGCCCGCTCGCCTATTCCCTTATCGCTAACCGTTATCTTTTTTGTTTCCAAGGTCTTCTTCCTTTTCTTTTTTCTTAGAAAATACGGCATTTTCGTCTAAAAACAAAAAATGCACTATCGCCATAACGACGCCTACCGTCATATAAGAATCCGCTAAATTAAACACGGGAAAAGAATAATCCCCAAAAATCAAGCTTATAAAATCCACAACGTAATTATAGCAAACCCTATCGATAAAATTACCTATAGTGCCCGCAATAATTAAAATTAGTGCTATATTTAGAGTTTTATATCCTTTTTTGCAAACAAAATAGTACGCAACGCAAAAAACTACAAGCGCAATAACCGTAAGCACCTTAAAAAAGGTTTGCCCCCAACTTTTGTCGCCGAAAAGCCCCCATGCTGCACCGGAATTCGTAACGTATCTGAAATAAAAAAAGCCGTCTATTAAAACGGTTGAATTCCAACCGTCTTTTTCGTGCATAGACTTAAAAAGCAGTTTAGTCAGTTGATCCAACCCCAAAAGGAAAACAAACACGGAAAGAGCAATGCAAATAAAAGTTATTTTTCTTCTTCTATCAGTCCAAGTTCTTTGCATAAATCCTCCAAATGCAATTCGCCGGGGTTAAGCACTTCGTTAAGGTCAAAACCGCCGTCTCCCGTTGCGGCAATATAATCATCTATCTTTTGTTTAGGATTAAACACCGCTTCTTTTACGCTTTTAATCTTATCCAGTTCGCAAGACACGGCTTTAATCGCCGTTTTAGAATCTTCTATTTTTAAAGCTTCAACAATTTTGTCGTAAACGTTCTTTGCTTCTTTTACGGCTGTATAGTGCGGATACTTTTCCGTTATATAAGAAAAATAACCGCTAAATCTTTCGCTAAACGCTTTTAGATTTTGCATTTCTAGGTCATAAAGACTTTTTGCAGAATTTTTAATCTCTTCCGCTTTTTCTTCCGCCGCCTTGATAGCAGAATTTATAATAGCGTCTTGTCGGGCATAATTTTGCAAACTTAAAGAAAGCCTTTTGTTTTCTTCGTTAAGTTCGGCTATTTTATCCCTTTCGATATTCAGTTGCTGCCTTAAATCGCTTGTTTCACGATTTATAAGATCCTCAACCTCGCTTTTTTTGTATTTGCGTTTTTTCAGTTCCAACAAAATCTCTCCGTAAGAGTTATTCGCCCCTAATATCCGTGAGCATTTTTCTTTTCAATTCGTACAACTCGTCAGACAAGTCCACCTTAAACAGTTGCGGGCTGTCCAACCGCTTATATTCATCCCAAAAACTGTCTAATTCTTGTTTTGCATAATCCTTAATTTCTTTTATATTAGGCAAATCGTATACCAACTTGCCGTTTTTAATAACGTCTACTTGCAAAGATTTTACGGTGTAATCTGTAAAAATAATCTTTTTCCATCTTTCCGTTGGGTGAGTCAAAACCAACGGTTTTGATACGTCTACTGGTTCTTCGCTTCTCAATGCAATAAAATCCGCTTCCGCCTTGCCGGACTTCCCGTCGTAAACACGGTATATATTTTTAAACCCTGGGTTGGTTATTTTTGCAACGTTATCGGAAATTTTTATCTTAGGCGTTTCCACACCGTTTTCGTCTATAACGGCGGAAAGTTTATACACACCGCCAAGCGCGGGCATATCCGCACTGGTAATAAGTTTTGTTCCCACACCCCAACTATTAATCTTTGCACCTTGGTGTTTTAGCGAATCAATCAACTGTTCGTCCAAATCTCCCGATGCGCATATTATTGCGTTGGGATACCCTGCTTCGTCTAGCATCTCTCTTGCTTTTTTACTTAAATACGCAAGGTCGCCGGAATCCAACCTTATACCTTTGGGTTCGTGCCCGTTTGCCCTTAAATAATCAAAAACTTTAATTGCGTTCGGTATTCCGCTTTTTAGCGTATCGTACGTATCTACAAGTAAAAGCGCGTTATCCGGATAAACTTTTGCATATTCCATAAACGCAGTATACTCGTCCTTAAAGTTCATAACCCAACTGTGGGCGTGCGTTCCCGAAACGGGAATATCGAACATTTTACCTGCCAAAACGTTAGAAGTAGAAGCACAACCGCCTATCACAGCCGCTCTTGCGCCGTAAATGCCGGCATCTGGTGCTTGGGCTCTTCTAAGCCCGAATTCCATAATCACGTCTCCCTTTGCCGCATAGTTTACCTTTGCGGATTTAGAGGCGATTAAGGTTTGAAAATTAATTATATTAAGCAAAGCCGTTTCTATAAGTTGAGCTTGCATAATCGGCGCTTTTACGGTTAAAATCGGCTCTCCCGGAAAAACTATAGTTCCTTCTTTAACCGCATACACGTCCCCTGTAAATTTAAAATCTTTTAAATAATCTAAAAATTTATCACTAAAAACATTTAGGCTTTTTAAGTATGCCAAATCTTCTTCGCTGAATTTAAGATTTAAGATGTAGTCTACGGCTTGCTCTAACCCACAGGCGATAGAATAGGTGATAGTGCCGTTTTGCCTAAAAAACAAATCGAAAACAGCTGTTTCCTCTTTTCTACCCTTTTCAAAATAGCCGTTCATCATTGTCAGTTGATACAAGTCGGTGAGTAGCGTAAGATTTCTTTCTGACATTTTTTACTCCTTAAAAGACTTTATTTCGGGAAGTTCTTGTTTTTCCTTGCTTTCCTCTGCCTTTTCTTTTTCTTCTTTTCTCTGCAAATAATCTTTATAGTCTTTAGATTTATTAAGCGCTATTTCTTCCGTTTTATTGCCTACTATTATATAACTTAAAAGCATCACGACGACTAAAACCGCTATCGTGCATACTACAGCTATCCACCACAACTCTATAAACAACGCCAAAAGAACGTATAAAATAACCAAGCTTAAAAGAACGCCGCCCAATAAAAAGTATATGGGTGCTTTTTCTTTTACCGCTGCGGTTAATGACGTTAAAGATAAAACAAAAAACAAAAGTGCAACACTATTCAATACGGGATGAACCAAAAAAGACGGAAACGCCAAGTAGTTAACCACCATAAACGCAACCGAAAGCACAACGCTTATAAGAGAGATTATCAAATAAGTTTTTTGTGTATTTTTTTCTTTCATAACACTTCTCCGATTTTACTTACGCAATTTTTTTAAGTATACCACATATCGTTTTTTTTGTAAATACAATTTAGGGGCAACAAAGGGTAAAAAATAAAAATTCGTCCGCAAAAAAATGCGGACGAACACGTTTTTTTGAAACTTTTCACACTAAAAACCAAATATTTTTAGTCTAAATCGTTTATTCTCTCTATTGTAGATACAAGTTTATTTGCAATCCTTTCGTTTTTCTCTTTATCTTTGCTTTCCACCATTACCCTAATCTTAGGTTCCGTGCCGGACGCCCTTAACATAATTCTTCCAACGCCTTCTAACTCAATGTTAAATTCCGCCACTTCCTTTAACAACTCCTCGCTGTTCATAATGCGGAACTTATCTTTTACAATCACGTTTTTATTCGACTGCGGGTAAAGTTCTATATTTAACGCTTCGGACATTTTCTTTTTTTCGTTTATCAGCATATTAGCAAGCGTTATTGCGGAAAGTATTCCGTCTCCCGTAGTGGCAATATCTTTTAAAATAATATGCCCGCTTTGCTCTCCGCCCAAAGATAAATTCTTTTCAATCAACTTTGCCAAAACGTATTTATCGCCTATATCCGTTCTTATAAGATTTAAGCCTCTTTCTTTAAGAGCGTTTTCTATAGCCATATTCGTGTGCCTAGTGCCAACCACGGTATCGCCTTTTAGCTTTCCTATCTTGTTAAAATATAATGCTAACGCATATATAATAACGTCTCCGTCTATAACCTCGCCCTTGTCGTTAACCGCAATAAGCCTATCAGCATCACCGTCAAAACAAAAGCCCATATCCGCTTTGTATCTAAAAATCTTTTTAGCAAGGTTTTGCGGATAAAGAGCACCGCAGTTTTTGTTTATCCTAAGCCCGTCGTTTACGCAGTTTGAAGCAATAACCGTTGCACCTAAGGCTCTAAACACTTCGGGGGCGATTTTATGCGCTGCACCGCACGCTCCGTCTAAAACAATAGTTAAACCGTCTAAACGGTTTTCGCTTGAATTTATAAGGAACTTTTTATAAAGTTTAGATAGATTAAAGTTTTGCTCGTAAGTGCCTATATCGGGAAAATTATTTATTTTGTTGTGTATAAAACAGCGTTCTATTCTCTCTTCTTCTTTATCCCCTAGCTTATACCCGTCGCCGTTAAAAACCTTTATTCCGTTATATTCTCCGCTGTTATGAGATGCGCTTATCACAACGCCGTAGTCGGCGTGTATCTCTTTTGTTATATAAGCAATTCCCGCTGTAGGAACAACGCCTATATCAATAACCTTTGCTCCGCCGCTCATTGCACCGCTTGCAACGCCAAGCGTTAAATAAGAATTAGATATTCTAGTATCAGAACCTATCACTATAGTAGGATTTACTTTAAGCGTAGATAAAGCGTTGCCTATTTTGTAAGCCGTTTCAAAAGTTAAATCTTCGTTTACCTTTCCTCTAAGGCCGTCCGTTCCAAAATACAATCCCATTATTTTATCCCCCTTTCTTTTAGATATAAATGCGCACGCCCTTCTTTTGCTTCTTGTCTTACTCTGCCTATCACAAAATCGTCTTCTTTAACCTTTTTAGTAACGGTCGTTCCCGCACAGATATAAGAATTGCTTTCTATTTCAACGGGCGCAATAACGTTGCAATTGCTGCCTATAAAACAGTTATCGCCAACCTTAACTCTGTTTTTTGCCCTACCGTTATAGTTAACGAAAATCGCTCCGCAACCTATATTGCAACCGCTTCCAACGTCCGCATCGCCAACATATGCCAGGTGATTTGCCTTTGTCCCGTCGCCAACGTTAGAATTTTTTATTTCAACAAAATTTCCAACGTGAACGTCGTTGCCCAAAACCGCTTTCGGACGAAGCCTTGAAAAAGGACCTATTTTGCAATTTTTTCCGCAAACGGCATCTTCTGACTGACTGTAATTAACCGTAGTTCCTTCGCCTATAACGGAATCAACTATATGGTTGTTCGGCAACAAAACAACGTTATCTCCTATAATAGTGTTCCCGACAAGCCGGTTGTTTTCGTAAATTACAACGTTATCTCCTATTTTTACCGTTTTATCAATAAAAACAGACTTTTTATCCATAATTTTAAGGTTTTTACCGTGTAAAAACTTCATTTTCCCCTCCATATACATAATTTTATTTTTTCTTTTTCATAATTTAAAATTATATACCTGTTTTTATGTCTTGTCAATACTAAATATGTAAAATTTTGCACTTATTTTGACTTTTTTGACGATTTTTAGGCGTTTTTCGACAAAACACGTTTTTATTTTTTAGGGTTAACTTTCAAAATTGTGTTTTAGTTTTATAAAACCCGTGTCTTATTTATCACGGTTTGACAAGGTTATTGCGTTGTGATACAATACCCCGTGAAAGGAGTTTTTATGATTTGTTTTATCGTTGCATTAGAAAAAGAAGCACATTATCTTATAGAAAAATTTTCGGATAAAAGCGAAACCACCATCTCTTCTAAAAAGGTAATTTCAGGAACTGTATTTAATAAAAACGCCGTTTTAATTTTATCCGGCATAGGCAAAGTAAACGCAGGGCTTGCAACTCAACTTGCCATAGATAAATTCAGTCCTGATTTTATTTTTAATTTCGGCACGGCGGGCGGTGCAAACGAAAACGTGGAAGCACTCTCTTACTACGCAATTGACCGTTGCTGTCAATACGATTTTGATATTACCGCTATAGACGACGTTCCGGTGGGATATATACAAGATTATAACACCAACTATTTTTCTTGTTGCGTAAAGGGATTAAACGAATTTAAAAAAGTTTCTCTCGCCACTGCGGACAAATTTTCTAATAAGCCGGAAGAGATAAAACTTGTAAACGACCTAAACTGCTCTGTAAGAGATATGGAAGGCGGCGCTATTGCCGAAGTGTGTTTAGCAAACGGAATTCCGCTATACTCCATTAAAGGAATTACGGACACCTATCAAAACCCCGCCAAACAGTTTTATGAAAATTTAATCACCGTTTGCAAAGGATTTCCTTCTGTAATAGAAAAAGCCTTAAACGGAATTTTTAATAATGAGTAAAATAGAAAATCTTTTAATTCCGCACATAAACAGAGAGTTTAAGGAATTTAATAAAAAAATAGTTCCGGATACAAAATATGAAATGTTAGGAGTAAAAGTTCCTTTGCTAAAAAAGGTGGCAAAAGAACTTGCAAAAGACAACAACGCCCCCTATCAACTTTTAAAAGAAGAAAAAACTTACTACGAAGAGTTTTTAGTTTGCGGATTAACCGTTTCTTACGCCAAATTACCGTTAAAAGAAAAAATCGTTCTATTAGAAGAGTTTTTTAAGTATATAGATAACTGGGGCGTGTGCGACGTTTTAGCTTGCTCTTGTAAGTTTATAGAAAAAAACAAAAAAGAAACTTTTTCTTTTATAAAAAAGTGGATAAACTCACAAGAAACGTATACCGTGAGATTTGGAGTGGTTTGCCTTTTAGCATATTATATAAACGACGAATATATAGACGATGTTTTGTCTATCGTTAAAGAAATTAACAGCAACGAATATTACGTTAATATGGGAATTGCTTGGCTTATAAGCGTTGCACTTGTAAAAGAGTTTGATAAAACGCTCCCCTACTTGTTAAACAAAGAATTTTCACCTTTTATACACAATAAAGCGATACAAAAAGCAAGGGAAAGTTTTAGAATATCTCCCGATAAAAAAGAAATGCTAAAAAATTTAAGGATTAAATAAAAAATGAAAGATTCTTGGAAATACGTTTCCGTGTGGAACAACGTTAAAGTTATAATCTTCGTGCTTATAACTTTTGCATTTTTATTCGTACCGTTTGCAATCACGGAAGAAAACGGCATAATATTTACCTATACCAAACTTCCCGTTATTGGGGACGGAGAGATAGTTTTACTTGCAAAAGACGCAGGCAACTTTTTTGCCGAATTTATTCAACAACAAAGCGGCTCTATCCCCTCTCTTTTATCAAGTTTATACAACGTTTCTTACACGTTGTTTTTAGGAATTTTAGCGACGGACGTTATTTTTTGCCTTATACTTTCTTTATTAAGACTGAATACGCTTAGAATTATAATGAAAATCCTTAGTATTTTTTGCGGATTTTTTATGATTATATTCGCAGCGATAAATCTTATTTACGTTATAGGATATTTTCACGCGTCCGGCTCTTATGCAATTGCCTTTTTCGATATGTTAAAAGGCTACGGCGTGATTTCTGCCTTTGTGTTTTTTATACTGGGAATAATTTATTCCGTAAAACAGTTTAAGTGGTTTTCTAGACCGTAAAAAAGCAATAAAAACAATAATCCCCATCGGTTTATATAAAAGTACCGACGGGGATTTTTTATTTTACAAAGTTAGTGCGTGCACCTCTTTCTAATTCCGGAGGGTTTATACCGTTTTTAGCCGCTATTTCTTTACACTTTAATTCGTATGCCATTCCCTTTGCCAAGTTGCGCATTGTCTGAAGACCTTCTTCGTCCTTTACCACGTCGTTTGCGTTAGAACCAAAAACCATATTCCAATACGTAGAAGAAACAACGGGCATACCGCTTATCATAAAATATTTGTTTATTATCTCTAACGTTGCAGTTGTTCCTGCACGGCGGGCAACCGCTATCGCGGAAGCAGGCTTAAACGCAAAATTCTTTCTTGCATAAAACACCCTGTCAAGCAAACTCTTAAGCGTTCCGTTAATCCCCGCATAATATACCGGCGTGCCTATAATAACGCCGTCTGCATTGTCGATTTTTTCTATCACACTATTCACAACGTCGCCGTTAATAACACACCTACCAGTTTTTAGACAACCGCCGCAAGCAACACAGCCGCTTACGGATTTATTTCCAACACAAAATATCTCGTATTCTATACCCTGTAAATTCAGTTCTTTTCCTATTTCGGAAAGAGCCGCATAAGTCGTTCCCTTCTCGTGAGGGCTACCGTTAATCATTAAAACTTTCATAATTTTACCTCTACGACTAATTTTATCATATCTCAACAAAAAAACAATAACTAAAAAATAAATTTTTTGTAAATATTTGCGTCGTTTGGTTTGACAAACCCTTTTTTATTTTATATAATAGTCTAGCGTTCTCAGTTATGCTGCTATGGCTCAGTTGGTAGAGCACATCCTTGGTAAGGATGAGGTCACCGGTTCGACTCCGGTTAGCAGCTCCAAATAAAAAACCTTAAATGCATCAAAGCGTTTAAGGTTTTATTTTTTAAGTTTATAAATGCATTTTAAAAACCGCAAAGACAATCTTTGCGGTTTTTACTTCTTTAACAAAACTACGCCCCTAACATTGCGTTAACATATTCGTTAGAATAATCGGGTAAATCAACAAGCGTTTCGGCTATTTTTTTACCCTTCTTTTCCAAAGAGCGTAATTGGTACAACTTTTGTCTTTGGGCTTGATTTTCGGTTTTCTTCGCAAGTTTCACATAAGGACTTGCTTTCAACCTTTCAATCTCTTCTAACACTTTTTCGTCCGTCATAACTTCCATAGTTATTCTCCTTTCTTTTCTTTTTGGATATAGTCTTTTAATGCTTCTCTTACGATATAACTCTTTGCAACTTCTTTCTTCTTTGCAATTCTTTCAATGTCGGCATTGAGTTCTTCCGAGATATACACACCAAGACAACACTTTCCAAGTTTTGCTGCATATCCTTTCTTCATTGCATTACCTCCTTGTAAAATAAAAAATGGGCTTGCCATATAAAGGCAAACCCTAAAATATTTGCAAATAAAAAATAGGCTTGCTTTTATATTGCAAACCTATTGTATAATATCATTTTATAATTTTATACCTTTTTATCATACTTTGCATTAACTCTCATAGCGTTTAATATCGCCAAAACGGCAACGCCAACGTCCCCGAAAACAGCAATCCACATATTGGTAATCCCCAGTGCGGATAAAACGAGTATTGCTACTTTTACCGATAAAGAAAAAACAACGTTTTGCTTTACTATTCTTATTGTTTTTTTAGCAATGCGTTTTGCTAAAGGAATTCCACGCAAATCGTCTTTCATTAAAACTATATCTGAAGCCTCTATCGCCGCATCACTTCCCACTCCGCCCATTGCAACACCTATATCCGAACGCATTAAAACGGGAGCGTCGTTTATGCCGTCACCAACGAAACACAGTGCGTCTTTTTTGTTTTTTTCGCTTAACAATCGCTCTACTTCTTCCACCTTGTTTTGCGGCAATAAAGAAGCCTTATATGAGGAAACGCCTGTTTCTTTTGCAACTGTTTTGGCAATCTCTACGTTGTCACCCGTAAGCATAACCGTTTTGCAATTCATTGCGTTTAGTTCTTTAATCACCTCTCTAGTTTCTTCTTTTATTTGGTCGCAAATTAAAACAGAACCAACGTATTTTCCGTTTTTTGCCACGTAAACGACCGTACCCGTTTCTTGTACGCTTTCCGTTTTTATATTAAGTTCTTCCATTAACTTTTTATTTCCGCAGTAAATAACCTCATCGCCCTTTTCCGCTTTTACGCCTTTGCCTGCTAAATTAGTTAGAAAATACCCGTTTTCCGGATTATTTCCGTATGCAGAAACTATAGAGCGAGCAATGGGGTGATTAGAGTTTTGTTCCGCTGCTGCCGCAAGGCTTAAAACTTCTTCTCTTTTATCTTCCGGTATAACCTTAGAAATATAAAAATTACCCTTTGTTAACGTGCCCGTTTTATCAAAAACAAAAACGTTTGCGCTGTCTAGTTTTTCTAAATAATTAGAGCCTTTTATTAAAATACCGTATTTAGACGCTGCGCCTATCCCCGCAAAGAAAGAAAGCGGAACGGATATAACCAAAGCACACGGACAAGAAACAACCAAAAAGTTTAACGCACGGTAAATCCAAGTTGACCAGTTAGATGTAATCAAGCTAGGAACAACCGCAAGCAACAATGCCGAAAAAACTATGCACGGAGTATAAAATCTTGCAAACTTAGTTATAAAATTTTCTGCCTTAGACTTTTGCGCAGAAGCGTTTTCAACTAAATCTAAAATTTTAGAAACGGTAGAATCGTAAAACTCTTTTTGCACCTTAATTTCTATTTGAGAAGAAAGATTAATGCAACCGCTAACTATTTCATCTCCTACAAAAACGTCTTTCGGAACAGATTCACCTGTTAAAGACTTTGTATCTAAAGAAGAAACACCTTTAACAATCACGCCGTCAAGCGGCACTTTTTCACCGGGATTTATTAAAACGACTTCCCCAACCAAAACTTCTTCCGGAGATACTTTTATTATTTCCCCGTTCCTTAAAACGTTTGCATAATCCGGTCTTATATCCATCAAAGAAGATATGGATTTTCTAGACTTCCCCGTGGCATATATCTGAAACCATTCCCCTATTTGATAAAAAAGCAAAACTGCACAACCTTCGTCAAACCCGTCTGTACCTTGCCCCGTTGCGCCCTTGTATATTCCCAAAGAAAAAGCACCTATCGTGGCGATACACATCAAAAAGTTTTCGTCTAAAAATTGACCGCTTAAAATATTCCTTGCCGCCTTAAACAAAACGTCGTACCCGATAAAAACGTATATAAAAAAGTACAGTATAAAAGGAAAAACCCATCTGTTATTTCCCATAAAAACGTTTTCTAATCCGTATATTTTATCAAATAAAAAAACAACAAAAAACGCCGATAACGCAATTATTATTCTAATTAAATTTTTCTTTTCTCTTTTGCTTAAAGACAGGCTTTTCACGATAAACTCCTACATTACAAAATAATTTTACAGTCCGGTTCTACCTTTTTGCATAACTTTACAACGTCTTTCATAACGGCGTCAAAAATCTCGTCTTTTATTTCTATCGTAAGTTTTTGGCTTATAAAACTAACGCTTACAAAAGATACGCCGTTTAATTTAGCTATTCCCCTTTCCATTTTTGCAGCACAGTTGGCACAATCTAAATCTTGCAACTTAAAAACCTTTTTCATTTTTACGTCTCCTTTTATGTTTGAATATTTACATTATTATTTAATTAAATAACTGTTCAATTATTATTCTTAAAAAAATAGGGACTTGCCCTAATTTTTTACTCGTTCACGTGCGCCAAACCGTATTCTAAAATCTTTGTAATATGGTCATCGTCTAAAGAATACTTAACTTCTTTACCTTCTTTAGTGCCCTTTACTAATTTTGCACTGCGCAACACCCTAAGTTGATGCGAAACGGCAGATATACTCATCTCTAAAATATCGGCAATTTCACCAACGTATAAGTCCCTTATTTGCAAACATTCCAAAATCTTTGCACGGGTAGGATCGCCAAACATTTTAAAAAATTCCGCAAGACTGTAAATAACATCTTCTTCGGGAAGCATGCTTTTTATATCTTTTACCGAACCGTTTTTTACGGTTTTATCTTGCGACATATCTTTCTCCATAATATAATATTTGAACGCTTCTTTAATTGTTCAATAAAAGTATATGCTTAAAAATAAATTTTGTCAACTCTTTTTTTAAAAAAAATAAACGACAAGAAAAAGCACCCGAAATTTCGGGTGCTTAAATTTTAAAGTATACTTAATAATTCTTCTTTTATTTTAGCCAAAATCTTATCAATCAATTCTTCTTTTCTTATTAAGTTCCCGTTATCGTCTTTAAAAACACCGTCGTTTTTTACGCCGGAAGCACTAACCGCAGGTCTACCGCGATTAGTTCTGTACGGTTCTGTTTCTCCGCAAGAAATTTCTAAAATTTTATCGATAAGTTCGTTCTTTTTTAAACTGGTCGGAGATTTAACTCCTTTCTCTCTACCTAAATCTCTTAATTCGTAAATTCTCATTTGATTAAGAGTTTCTTTGTTATAACACATAATACACTCCTATAATAACCCAAAAGGTACGCTAAAAGAGGCACAAACAAAAACGCTTCTCTTTTTTGCAATATATTTTTACAAAAACAAGTGGTAATTGAAAAATTTTGCCCGTTTATATACCCTTGTTCAAAATCTTATAACTTATTGCTTATATATATTATAGCACAGTTATTTCCCTTTGCAACCGGTTTTTACATTAAATTTAATATAAAAGTCTTTAATCAATACTTTTATATAT
>CAYVPW010000007.1:0-44151 GCA_964453915.1 uncultured Christensenella sp.
ATATACACATAGTATACTATTGCGCGTGTTTTTTTTCAAGCGTTTTAGCCGCTATAAATTTAAATTTTATCAATTAAAAGGTGAAAGCGTTTACAAACGCGGGGGATTTGTGTATAATGTAAAAGGGAAAAAGTATTTTAATACCGAAAGGTTTTTGTTATAAGGAGACACATTGAAAAAGGATACTACTAAGGTTTTAACCAAAGAAAGCCAAAAGAATAGGACTGAAAGAAAACCTAGGTCGTCAAAATCCGTAGCGTTCCGTGCGGATAAAAAAACGGCGGCAAAACCGAAAACAGACGTAAAGGCAAAAGATAAAGTTAAAAAAACAAGGCAAGATAAAGCGGTAGTGGGGGTAAAACCTAAAAATACCAAGTCGGAAAAAACTTCTAAAAACGAAAAAACGTTAAAGGTAAGGTTTTTGGGCGGCGTTGGCGAAATAGGCAAAAATATGACCGTTTTGGAATACGGCAAGGATATTATCGTTATAGATGCCGGCATAACTTTTCCTAGCGACAATATGCCCGGTATAGACGTGGTAATTCCCGATTATACCTTTTTAACCCAAAATAAGGATAAGATAAGGGGTATTGTTATAACCCACGGGCACGAAGACCATATAGGTTGTTTGCCGTATTTGCTAAAAGATATAAAAGCCCCCGTATTCGGCACTAAACTTACGCTTACGCTAATAGAAAACAAAATAAAAGAAAGCAAGCTTAACGACGTGAGTTTGAATTGCATAAAGCCTTCTGCAACAATAAAACTGGGCTGTTTTTCTATTGAATTTATAAACGTAAATCACTCTATTGCAGGGGCGGTTGCGCTTGCTATTACAACTCCCGTGGGCGTTGTGTTCCATTCGGGTGATTTTAAGATAGATTTTACCCCCGTAAACGGTGAAACAACTAATCTAAGAAGAATATCAGAGATAGGCAAGGCAGGCGTTCTTTTAATGATGGCGGACTCTACGAATATAGAGATAGAAGGAACGACTATGAGCGAGTCCGTTGTAAAAGACACACTAGACCACGTGTTTGGAGATAACGTTAAAAGAAGAATTATAATCGCCACTTTTGCATCTAACGTGCATAGGTTGCAACAAATCTTAGACCTTGCCGTAAAGTACGGGCGCAAGGTTGCGTTTTCCGGTAGAAGTATGATTAACATAGCGGAAGCGGCGTCTAAAATAAACGAACTTAAAATTCCGGAAGGGCTTATAATAGACGTGGAAAAGACCAAAAGTTTTAAGGACGAACAGGTTGTAATAGTTTCTACGGGAACGCAGGGAGAGCCTATGAGCGCGCTTACCAGAATGGCTAGCGGAGAGTTTAATAAAGTAGTAATCGGCAATAACGATACGGTTGTGATAAGCGCTTCCGTAATTCCCGGAAACGAAAAGATGATATACGGCGTTATAAACAATCTTTATAAACTCGGTGCGGAAGTAATATACGAAAGTTTAGAGCCTATTCACGTTTCGGGGCACGCTTGTAAAGGTGAATTAAGGGTGCTTCATTCTTTGATAAAACCCAAGTTTTTTATCCCCGTTCACGGCGAATACAGGCACTTAAAAAAACACGCTAATCTTGCCCGTTCTATGGGAATGAACGAATCGGGAATACTTATTTCGGAAATAGGGGATACTGTGGAATTTACTCGCAACACTATGAAGTTCGGCGAAAAGTTCCCGTCCGGTTCTAAGTTTGTGGACGGCGTAGGCATAGACGGGTTAGACAGTTTTGTGTTAAGAGACAGAATACACCTTTCAGAGGACGGGTTGATTGTAGTTGTTGTTGGAATAGACGGGTTTTCCGGTGCGCTAGACAATATAAAGATAGTGGGTAAAGGGCTAGTTCTTTCTGAACAATTTATAAAAGAAGCAAGGCAAAACGTAGAAAACGTTTTGTCGCAAACGGATTTAAGAAAGGTTGCGGACGAAGCGGAACTAGACCAAATTATAAAGAGAAGCATAAAGAACTATATCTTTAAGGTCACTAAAAAGAATCCTATGATATTACCCATAGTTATGGCGGTGTGAGTTGGACGAAAGAATTTACGCTTTAAGGAAGGCTGCTTTTGAACGCGGCGACCCGATTTTGAGAGAAAAGTCTTTTGAGATGCTTATAAATCTCGTAAAAGAAAAAAAACCGCACCGTATTTTAGAGATAGGTGTAAATTGCGGGTTAACTTCCGCAGCGATGCTTACTGCATCTGGGCAATCTTTACATACGGGAATAGAAATAGACGAAGAAAAGGTAAAAGAAGCAAGAGATAACTATAAACTTTTCGGAGTGGAGGACAGAAGCAAAATCTTTTTTGGGGACGCTTCGGAAATAATACCCGTGCTTACCGGAAAGTACGATTTGATTTTTTTAGACGGTCCTAAAGGACATTATTACGAATATTCGGAGTATTTGTTAGAAGCCTTAAACGTAGGCGGCGTATTGTTTGCGGATAACGTTTTGTTTCGCGGGTACGTTTCCGGAAAGGTAAAAACGCCGCACAGATACAACACCACGAAAAACAGTATGGAACGTTTTTTGGATAGGATTTCAAAAGACGAAAATTTAAAAACCGTTGTTTACGATATAGAAGACGGAATAAGCATTACGGAAAAGATAAGATGAACAAAATAGAACTGCTATCCCCCGCAGGGGATATGAATAAATTAAAAACAGCCTTTCATTACGGGGCGGACGCTGTGTATATAGGCGGCAAGGCAATGAGTTTAAGGGCGCTAGCCGGAAATTTTACCGACGAGGAGATTTTGCAGGCGGTTGAGTACGCTCATTCCATAGGGAAAAAGGTATACGTTACGGTAAATATTTTTTGCAAAAATCAAGACGTAGAGCCGGCTAAAAAATATCTTAAATTTTTAGAGAGCGCAAAGGTAGACGGGGCTATAATTTCAGACCCCGGACTTATATATTTGTGCAGGGAAGTTGCGCCTAATTTAGTTATAAACGTATCTACTCAGGCAAACACGCTTAACTATAAAAGCGTGGAATTTTGGAAACAAATCGGCGCAAAACGCATAATTTTAGGTAGAGAACTTTCTATAAAAGAAATAAAAGAAATTACTGAAAAGGTTAAGGACGTAGAGATAGAAACTTTTGTTCACGGAGCAATGTGCATTTCTTATAGCGGAAGATGTTTACTGTCCGATTACAGAACCGGGAGAAAGTCTAACAGGGGAGAATGTGTTCATGCGTGCAGGTGGAACTATCAAATAAGAGAAAAGGGTTCTAACGGCGAATATATGGAACTTGAAGAGGACGAAAGGGGTACGTATATCTTAAACAGTAAAGACCTTAACTTAATAGACTATATCGCAGAGCTTGACGATGCAGGCGTTTGTTCGTTAAAAATAGAAGGAAGAATGAAATCCGAATATTATTTGGCAACGGTTGTAAACGCATACAGAAGGGCTTTAGATGCATACTATGCGGTCGGTGCGGATTATAAAAACAGTTCGGTTTTCAGAACGGAACTTGATAAAACCGCACATAGAGAGTTTACAACCGCATACTTTTTAGGGGAAAACGACAGAACGGAAAATTTTAACGACAGCCAAAGCAAAGGGACTTATAAATTTATCGCCACCGTTTTAAGCGATTATGAAAACGGATATGCGTTGGTGGAAATGAGAAACCGTTTTGTAAAAGGTGATTGTTTAGAGGTTTTATCCCCTACGGATAACTTTTTAAAAACCGTAACGGTAGATAGAATGGAAGACGAAAACGGAAAAGTGATAGAAGACGCAAAAATCGTTCAGCAAAAAATAAAATTATATACGTCCGTAAAACTTTGCAAGGGCGACGTTTTAAGAATAAAAAGCGAACAAGCTTAAACGGGTGAAGTCGGTTAGCGTTGACAATTTTTTTGTAAAGTGATATACTTTGCGTTATAACAAAAATATCGTAAACAATGCTTGTTTATTTCATTTTTCGGGAGAATTTATGAATAGAGAAGAAGTTTTGCAATTTAAGAAAAAAAGATTTATAAAGTACGGCGGTTTTAAAAAGTTTGGCATAGTTATGGGAATTATTACCCTTTTGGCAATGGTCGGCGGGCTTGTTTTGGCTTGCGTTTTTCCTATGACGGTCGATTTAAATAAAACTTTAGTAAACATAGTGGCGGAAACTTTCGGTTCGAAAGAAGTTTTTCTTAACGAAATAATTTACTGGGGAGTTTATTTGGCGGTGGTTGTCGGGGCGGCGGTTTATCTTTTGGTAAACGCTATAAAAATGCTTTCTAAAAGGTCCAATTATTCCGTAAACCGTTTTTTTGGTTTTCCTGCTTGGCTAGCGGTTATGTTCGTTGTGTTTACAACAGAACAAACAAGCGGATTCGGAGCAAGCACCACCTTTAAGGTTTTTAGATATTTATTTGTCGGCGCACTTGTTTTAGTTTACGTATATTCCGTGGTTCAACTTTTCTTTACGGGCAAGTTGTGGAAGCATAACGGAAAAAAACTAGTGTTCCCGTTGCTTTTGGGATTTGTTGCAAGTATAGCCGCCGTAGCGCTTTGTTTAACCCTTGTTTTCGTTGCGGACGTGCAAATTAGCGTGTCTAATATTTGGCATAGATTTTTGGGTTTGATAAATGAAAAATATATGTATGGTTGGATTTATGAAATCCCAAAAATTGCAACCGTATACGACGGATTTAAAATTGCGAGAAACGTTTTAATCGTGTTGTTTTTTGCGCAATTAGTGAGCGTGGCTTCACTTTTGATAGTGGATTTTATCAAAATGTTTGCTTGCAAAAATTACGTAAGGGGAAGCGGATATTTTGGAAAGTCTTCTGTATTTTGCGGGGCTTTCCGTTTGGCTTTGATACCTGTTTTGATAAACGTTTGTACTATGATTCTCGCACTTGGCGATGGGCAAGAGTTTGTTTTTTCTAACTTTTTCCCGATAGGAAACGTGGCGCTTTTCGGTGGGGTTTTGCTTTTGGGAATAATTTCTTCCGCAGTGTTCTCTACCGATAAATCTAATTCTAAATACGAACCTTCGGAACTCATATTGGCAAAAACCGTATCTAAGATAAATTCTTTGCCGGAGCAGACGGCTATTCGAAAACCCGAAGAAGAAATAATAAAAGTCGATGCGGTAGACAAAGAAACGGTAATAGAAAAGAAAGAAGAAATAAAAGAAGAGCCGCAACCTGGCATTGACAAAAAAGAGCAAGAAGAGGAAATAAAGGTAGAAGAGTTGCCCGAAGAACAGGAAGAAATCGAAGAGATTGAAGTAGAGGACGAAGAAGATGAAGAAACTTCCGAAGAAGAAACAAGTCAAAGCGTTCCTCCGCAACAACCTTTTTACGGCAACGTAAACGTTTATCCAAACGCATTGCCAAATATGCCGTACGGTATGCCGGTGCAGTATTACAACCCTGCAACCGGGCAGATAATTACGTATTACGTTCAACAACAGGTTGCACAGCCCGTAATGCAACCGCAACAGTTTGTTTCGCAAGGATTTATACCTTGTATGCCGGCGGGTATGCAACCCATGCAAGGCGGAATTCAACAGCCGCAACAAATGCCCGTGCAAGGCGGAGTAAATCCTCAACAAGGGAAATCGCAAGATGTTTTTTCTATTCCTAAAAAATCGTTAAACGAAAAACTAAGTGAGTTGCCCCAACTTTTGCAGTCCTATTACAGGCAAATGGTGGATTATGCTTCTTCTAAAGAAGACGTGAAGTATAGCAAAAGCACTTTTGCGGATTCTTTTTATTGCGGAAGAGATTGCATAATGAAAATGCAAATAAAGCAAAACAAAATAGTTTGCGCATTTACTTTAATAGATATTAAAGTTAGAGAAGCGTTAAAATCCGATAAATACGCAAAAGACCAACAAACGCTTGTTAAAATAATCAACAGGGCGTCTTTAGAAACGGCTAAAGATACTTTTGAAATGGCGTATAACCTAGTGCTAGAAGCAAGGGAAGCTCGCCGCCAAGAGCAACTTAAAAAACGCCGTGAAGCAAGAAAAAACAAGCAAGACAATCAGTGATTTTTGTAATCGATTAAAAAACTTAGACCTAACCCGTCTAAGTTTTTTTATATGGATAGCGGATAGTTTAGGACTTACGTAGATATTTAAGAAAAACATTCGGCTTTCGGTTGTTTTTTGAAATAAATATTGACACGGATAGAAAATATTAGTAAAATTATTTTTATAAAAAGAAAGTTGGGAATTATGGAAAATAAAAACTACAAAACCGTAATAACTTCTAAAAGAAAACTCTTTGATTTGCACGTCAAAGAGACTTTTCGCTATAAAGATTTAATTTGGCTTTTTGTAAAAAGAGATTTTATTTCACAGTATAAGCAAACGGTGTTAGGTCCGCTTTGGGCTATTATTCAACCGCTTTTAACAACGCTTGTGTTTACTGTGATTTTCGGCGTTTTGGCAAATCTTACCGTTTTAGACGTTGCGGGGGATTATGTTTTGCCTTCTTTTTTGTTTTATATGGCAGGCAATATTTGCTGGAACTATTTTTCTTCTACGCTCAATTCCGTATCGAAAACGTTTATAAATAATCGCCGTGTAATGACTAGGGTTTATTATCCCAGACTTGTTTCCCCCGTGGCAACGGTTTTTTCTAATTTAATTTCTTTTGCAATTCAGTTCGGTATTTTTATAGTTATATGGTTGGTTTACGTTATAACGGGCGGAACTAGTATAGCAATAACGCCTGCGTTGTTGTTTGTGCCGCTTGTCGTTTTGCAAATGATGGTGTTATCTTTGGGTTGCGGAATGATTATTTCCGCACTAACAACAAAGTATAGAGATTTGGCTATGCTTGTTTCTTTCGGGTTGCAACTGTGGCTTTACGCTTCGCCGATAGCATACGGGCTTACGCTGATTACTTCTTCTCATTCCGGCTTAACTTGGCTGTATATGCTTAATCCCGTTGCACCGATTATTACTACCTTCCGCTATGGGGTTTTCGGATTCGGGTATTTTAATTTGGCTTATTATTTGATAGGTTGGGCAATTACGCTGGCGTTATGCTTTATAGGACTAGTGCTTTTCGGAAAAACGGAAAGAACTTTTGCGGATACTATTTAAGGGGGGATTATGGATAGAACGGTTATCAAAATTACAAATCTTTCTAAAGAGTACCGTATGGGGGAAATAGGCGGAACTACGCTTAGAGACGCATTAAAAAGACTATTTGCAAAAATAAAGAAAAAAGAAGACCCAACCCGCATGGTCGGCGTAAAAAATTATAATAGGGGAGAAAAATTTTTAGCGGTTTCCGATATAAATTTAGAAATAAAAAGCGGAGAAAAGGTTGGTATAATAGGTCATAACGGTGCAGGCAAAACCACTCTGCTAAAACTTCTTTCAAAAATAACCGCTCCAACTACCGGAGATATTGTTTTAGACGGAAGGGTTGCTTCTATGTTAGAAGTAGGAACGGGTTTTCATCCCGAACTTACGGGTAGAGAAAACGTGTATATGAACGGTGCTATTTTGGGAATGACCAAAAAGCAAATAGACGATAGAATAGAGAGTATTATAGATTTTTCCGAGATAAGAGAGTTTATAGATACGCCCGTAAAAAGGTATTCTTCCGGAATGTACGTTAAACTGGCTTTTTCCGTTGCCGCTCATTTAGATTGTGAAATAATGATTACAGATGAAATTCTTGCCGTGGGAGACGTTAACTTTCAACAAAAATGTATAGATAAAATGCGCTCCGTTGCGGAAGAAAACGGGAGAACGGTTTTGTGTGTTAGTCACAATATGGAAACGATACGCAGACTGTGCGATAGAGTTATCGTTTTAGAAAAAGGCAAAGTAGTGTTTGACGGGGATACCGATAAGGGTATAGAGTTTTATTTGGGAACTAATAAAAACTTAAATTCCGTAGTCAGTTATAAAGATTCCGCCCGTCCGACAAAACGCCACGGCGAAAAACTGTTTATAAATTCGTTAGAGTTTGTTCAAAAAGCGTCTCCGCGTTATTTTAGAAACGAAAGCCTTAACGTTTTATTAAATTTTACAGTAAAAGAGCCGCTATCAAACCTTAATTTGTCTTATATAATCAAAAACGAATACGGCACGCCGCTTGCTATGGGACAAACGTCTATTTGCAAAGATACGGTTTGCAAAGAAAACGATTACACTTTAATGACGGAAACGGATTTATCGTTTTTTGCAAAGGGAAGGTATTCGATAGAACCCGTAATATTTAATAACGACCAAGCAGGGAATTTTTGTAGTTTCGACCACCCGCTTTCACCCGCTTGTTTTGAAGTTGCGGAAGATTTTAACGGCGGCGTTAAATGGCTTAAAAAAGAATTCGGCAGTTTTGCGTTAAAAGAACCCAAAGTTTTATCTTTTAGCGAAAAAAAGTAGTTATTTAATAAAAATCTATAAAAGCACGGAAATCCTCCGTGTTTTTTTGTGCATTTTTCGATAAAAAGCGGCATAAAACGTCCGTTATGCGGTTGTTTTTAAAAAAGGTATTGACTAACGCCCAGTTTTATTATAGAATACGTTCAATGCTAGATTGCAGATATATAAAAATGAACGCAAAATCGGTTTAACGGGCTTACGTACAGTGATTTATTAGTTCATTTTTTAATTACAAAGGGTAAAATATGGAACTAAACAAAAAACAATTTAACGTTTTGGTGGCTTTAACAAAAAAGCAGTATTCTCAACGAGAGTTAGAAGGGATTATCGGTTATAGTTTAGGAACGGTTAATAAGGTAATGAAAGAACTTTCCGAAGAAGGCTACGTTTGCGACGGTGTTATTACGGAAAAAGGCATTGACGCATTAGAACCTTACAGGGCAAAAAGAGCAGTGTTTATTGCGGCGGGGTTCGGTTCTAGATTAGTCCCCGTGACGCTTAATACGCCAAAGCCGCTTGTTAGAGTAAACGGAAAAAGAATTATAGACGGACTTATAGACGCTTGCCTAAAAGCGGGCATAGAAGATATTTACGTTGTAAGGGGCTATCTTGCGGAGCAGTTTGACCAACTTTTATACAAGTATCCTTTTATAAAGTTTTTAGATAACGATTTGTATAACGAGGCAAATAATATTTCGTCTGCAATGAAAGCAAAAGAATTGCTAAAAAACGCATACGTTTTTGAGGCGGACCTTTTGATAAGTAACCCCGATATTATTACAAAATACCATTATGGTAGTGATTTTTTGGCTATCAAAAAGGACGTCACGGACGACTGGTGTTTTTCGGTTAAAAACGGAGTAATCGTAGAAGAAAAAGTCGGCGGAACAGATTGTTGGCAAATGGTTGGTATATCTTACTGGAATTATGAAGACGGAGAAAAACTGCAAAGAGATATTCAAACTGCGTACGAAATGCCGGGCGGCAAAGAAAAATATTGGGAGCAAGTTCCGCTTGTGGTTTATAAAGATAACTACAAGGTTGCCGTAAGAGAGTGCCACGAGAAAGATATTGTAGAGATAGATACATTTAAAGAGTTAAAACAAATAGATAAAACTTACGATGTATAGGGGGAAACTATGATAGAAAAACAAAAGGGACTAAAAAGGCAACTAAATCCGCTTAACGTTTGGGCTATAGCCTTCGGTTGCATAATAGGATGGGGTTCTTTTATCAATCCCGGTAAAAAGTTTTTGCCAAACTCAGGCGTTGGCGGAACTGCAATCGCCATGGTGCTTGGTGCGTTGGTAATGATTATTATCGCATTTTCTTACGCATATATGGTGCCAAAATATCCAAAAGCGGGCGGAGAGTTTACTTTTACTAAAGAGAGTTTCGGCAAAGTGCCCGCTTATGCTTGCGGTTGGTTTTTAGTTGCAGCATATTTAACTAACGTGCCTATGAATTCAACGGCGATAGGTCTTATCGTAGACGGTATTTTTGGCCCTGTGTTAAAGTGGGGCTTTCACTATACCATAGCCGGCTTTGAAGTGTGGTTAGGGGAAATACTTGTAGCTTGCGCAATACTTTTATTGTTTGGCGTGTTAAATATTGTAGGCGTAAAAAAGGCGGGAATAGTTCAAACCGTTTTGGCGGCGCTTTTGATAGTGTCCGTGTTTACGCTTTTTATAGCGGCGTTGTGTTCTCCTTATTTTTCTTGGGAAAACGTTTCTCCCGTGTGGGGATTTGATAAAAAGGCGGCGATAGATGCCGGCGTGGGGTACATTGACGAGTACGCCAACCAATCCGCTTTAAGTGCAATTTTGGCTACTTTTGCAATAGCACCGTGGGCGTTCGTCGGGTTTGATGCCATTCCGCAGGCTTCGGAAGAATTTAAGTTTTCTTATAAAAAAGTAATTTTTATAATGGTAATCGCAATAGTTTTCGGTTGCTTTGTGTACGTATCTAACAACACCATAACGGCTGCCGTTTTAGATAACTGGCCGGAACTTATCGTAAATCACGAAGGCACGCCGTGGTTGCTTTTGGAGGCGGCGGATAAAATGTTGGGCGTTTACGGTAAAATTTTGGTGGGCGTGGGCGTTTCTTGTGCAGTGCTTTCCGGAATTATGGGATTTTATTTGGCTTCTTCACGCCTTATGTATTCTATGGCAAAAGAAGGCTACTTGCCAAAAACTTTCGGCAAGATAGACGCAAAATACGGTACTCCAAAAAACGCAATGATATTTTGTATAATAATTTCTTTGGCAGGTCCGGTGCTTGGTAGAGAAGCGCTGGGTTGGTTTGTGGATATGAGTGCCATAGGTGCGTCTATCGGGTATTTATTTACCTGTTTATCTACTTACGTCACGCTGAAAAGGGATAAAGACGGAACAAAGTTGCTAATAGTTCTTTCTATAGTCGGAGTGGTGTTTTCTGCCGCATTTATGATTTTGCAGTTGATACCTATCCCCGGACTAGAAGGCGTGCATTTCTGTTGGCAAAGCTACGTTATGCTTGGCGTGTGGATACTGTTGGGGCTTGCGTTCTACTTTAAGCAAAGAAAAAATATGGGCATAGAGCAGTTTATAGAAGAATAAAATTTTATAAAAATAAAGTTTAAATCGGTATGATTATTTCTTGTTAACAGAAACGGTCATACCGATTTTGTATTTTAAAAAAGCCTTTATAGCGCATAAACGTATTGACTATTACTTTTTCTCTTTTTAATATAACGGAGATTTAACAAATGTAAAATCCGCCTAGAAAAGGAGAAAAAATGAAATATAAAGAATGGTTAAATGAGTGGCTTAAAGACTATATAAAGCCCTCTAATAAAACGCTTACGCACGAGCGGTACTCTCAAATTTGTGCGCTACATATTATTCCGTCGCTTGGCGAATATGAGATTGATAAAATTTCCGTTATCGATTTACAAAAATTCGTTACGGAATTGCTTATAAGCGGCAATCATAAAACGGGCAAGGGGTTGTCGGCAAACTTCGTGAATACCGTAATTTCCGTGTTGCAAAACTCCCTTAAAACGGCGTTTATGATAGGTTTAACACGCGAATATGTTGCAAATAAAATAAAACGCCCTAAAACTATTGAAAAGCAAGTCAGTTGTTTTACGGCTGCAGAGCAAAAACAAATCGAACAATACGTGTTAAACCATAAAAAGGACAAATTGTTCGGGATCGTGCTATGCCTTTACACGGGCTTGCGCATCGGCGAATTGCTTGCTCTCACTTGGCAAGATATTGACTTCGGGAAAGGGCTTTTATTCGTTTCTAAAACCTGCCACGACGGGAACGACGGATATAATCATATACGCATAATAGACAGTCCTAAAACCGTCCATTCTCGGCGTGTAATTCCTTTGCCGAAGCAAATATTGCCACTGCTTAAAAATCTTAAAAAGCGTTCTAATTGCGAATATATCATAGCCGACGGCGACAAGCCCGTTTTTGTACGTTCCTACCAACGAACGTTTGAACTTTTGTTAAAGAAACTCGGCATTGCGCATAAAGGTTTTCACTCCTTACGGCATACTTTTGCCACGCGTGCGTTAGAGTGCGGAATGGACGTAAAAACGCTTTCTGAACTGCTCGGACATAAAAACGCAACGATTACGCTTAACCGCTATGCGCACTCTTTGCTCGAACACAAAACCGATATGATGAATAGGCTCGGAAAATTACTTTGAAAACAACAAAAAAATGTGCATCAAACAATATATTTGATGCACATTTTTACTTATTATATCAGATTTTATGAAATAAATCAATGCATATTGATAGGTATAATATCTTTCGTTTGTACTATATTTTAACTTTTTATGTACACTCAATACTTTTTTGTGCACCCTTTATATTGTTTGATGCTCATTAAACACTCGAAAGGAGCATCAAATGTATGGCTAATAATAAGGGTTTAGCAAAAGCTAAAGATAATAGAAAAGATGAGTTTTATACTATTTATGAAACAATTCAAGAAGAACTTAATCATTACGAGCATCATTTTAATGGGAAAGTGGTTTTTTGTAATTGCGATGACCCTTATGAAAGCAACTTTTTTCAATTCTTTGTTAGAAATTTCAATTATTTGAAATTGAAAAGATTGATTTGTACTTGTTATGGAAAATCTAACGTGGCTTATAAGCAGTTAAGTATTTTTGATGATAATGACGAATTAATGTCTGTTGGAAACGGTTATGTTAAGAAAATAGAAAACTTCATTAAAAAGTATAACGAATTAGATTTGGAAACTAAAAATAAGATTCGGTATATTATTGTAGATGGTACACTTAAGCCATCGGCAAGTGTTGCATAAAGTAAAAGGCGAGAACAAAATCTCGCCTTTTATCGTTGATATTAGACTATTTCAGTTTAACAATCAATCCGAAATAATCTATTGTAAAAAATAAAACGAACTTCGATTTCTCAAGGTTCGTTTTATTCCTGTTTGGTGGAGGTAATCGGACTCGAACCGACCACCTTCGCGTTGCGAACGCGACGCTCTACCAGATGAGCCATACCCCCAAAGTAAAGCGTGTTTACACGCTTATTTAGCTAAAAAACCGCGCATCTGTTCCTGACAGTGTGTGCCGAAGCGATAATGCGACAGGGTACTCCTTTTAAGCAACCTTATGGCACACGCAACCGTTCTGTTTAGTGCTGCTGTATTCCTACTCTGACACGGTTCGCAGTGGCGCGTTGCATAAGACCTAAATATCAACGCTCCTTTTCGCGCCCAGCCTTCCACACGCAAGGCCTCAAACAGCATTCTGCTCCGCTAAGCGAATTGCGGACAACAGGGCATCGCTAACTCCCCGCATAGCACGGCGATAGTATTTTATACCAAATAAAAAATTATTGCAAGTTATTTTTTGAGAAATTGCTAAAAATATCGAAATTAACTTTACTTTTATTTCGTTTGATTATATAATTTAAAAGTATAATCATAATTAGGAGTATAATGCAATGTACAAGAAAGTCGATACTTCGTTGAACTTTTTGGAAAGAGAAAAAGAGGTTTTAAAATTCTGGAAAGACAACAAGATTTTTGAGCAAAACATTAAGGAAAACGAAGGTAATCGTGAATTTACTTTTTACGACGGACCGCCCACTGCAAACGGTAAGCCGCATATCGGGCATATTTTAACGCGTGTAATCAAAGATATTATACCGCGTTATCACGTTATGAAAGGCGAACACTGTTTAAGAAAGGCAGGGTGGGATACGCACGGCCTTCCCGTTGAACTTGAAGTAGAAAAACTTTTAGGTATAGACGGCAAGCAAGAAATTGAAAAATACGGCATAGAGCCTTTTATAAAAAAATGCAAAGAGAGCGTTTGGAAATATAAGGGCGAATGGGAAAAAATGAGTGACCGCGTAGGTTATTGGGCTGATATGGAAAACCCGTATATAACCTATGACGACAAATATATAGAATCCGTTTGGTGGGCTATAAAGACCATTGCGGAAAAAGGGCTTTTATACAAAGGGTATAAAATAGTTCCTTATTGCCCGCGTTGTGGGACTGCGCTTTCTTCTCACGAAGTAGCGCAAGGCTACAAGGACGTTAAAGATATTTCCGTTTTCGTTAAATTCAAAATTAAAGGCAAAGATAACGCATACTTTTTGGCGTGGACAACCACTCCGTGGACGTTGCCCTCTAACGTATGTCTTTGTATGAATCCTAACGAAGACTATTCGGAAATAAAAGCGCAAGACGGAAATACTTATGTTTTGGCAAAAGCGCTTTGCGATAAGTTCTTTGAAGGATACGAGACGGTATCGGTTAAAAAAGGTATAGAGTATCAATTTGCGGAATACGAACCGTTGTTTGATTTTACGGCAGATGCAGTAGAAAAAAACAAAAAGGTTTTCGTTGTTGTGACCGATGAGTACGTGACTATGGAAGATGGCACGGGTATAGTTCACAACGCTCCCGCATTCGGCGAAGACGATGCCAGAGTTTGCAAGTTTTACGATATAGCGTTTGTAAATCTAGTCGATACAAGAGGTAGAATGACGGAACAAGCGGGCAGATATTGCGGATTGTTCGTTAAAGATGCCGATAAAGAAATAATAAAAGACTTAAAAGAAAACGGACTTTTATTTGCTGAACTTCCGTTTGAACACAGTTATCCGTTCTGTTGGCGTTGCGATACACCGCTTATCTACTATGCAAGACAAAGTTGGTTTATCAAAATGACCGCCGTAAAGGACAAACTTATAGAAGTAAACAATTCTATAAACTGGATGCCCGAAACGATTAAAAACGGTAGAATGGGCAACTTTTTAGAGAACGTTATCGATTGGGGTATAAGCAGAGAGCGTTATTGGGGAACTCCGCTTCCGGTTTGGGTTTGCAACAAGTGCGGCAAGGTGCACGTGATAGGCAGTAAAGCGGAATTAAAAGAATTGTGCGGTATAGAAGGAGATATAGAACTTCACCGTCCGTATATAGACGATTGTACTTTTAAGTGCGAATGTGGCGGAGAGTTTGTGAGAGAAAAAGAAGTAATAGACTGCTGGTTCGATTCCGGTTCTATGCCTTTTGCTCAGTATCACTATCCTTTTGAAAATAAAGAACTTTTTGAAAGTCATTTCCCTGCGGACTTTATTTCGGAAGCAATCGACCAAACGAGAGGTTGGTTCTATACTTTGATTGCAATTTCTACGCTGTTATTTGAAAAAGCGCCCTTCAAAAACTGTATAGTTTTGGGGCACGTAAACGACAAAAACGGTATAAAAATGAGTAAGCATAAGGGCAACGTTGTAGATCCGTGGAGCATACTTGATAAGCAAGGTGCAGACGCTGTGAGATGGTATTTTTATACGGGTTCCGCACCGTGGTTGCCTTCTAGATTTTACGAAGACGCCGTTTCAGAAGCACAAAGAAAGTTTATGGGTACGTTATGGAACACCTATGCGTTCTTTGTCCTCTATGCGGAAATAGACAAGTATAACCCTGCGGAATACGATTTGAAAAAATGTAATCTTTCGCTTATGGATAAGTGGGTTTTATCAAAGTTGAACACGCTTATCAAAACAGTAGACAAGGGGCTTTCGGAATATAATATTTTTGACAGTGCAAGGGCGCTTTCCGCTTTTACGGACGACCTTTCTAACTGGTACGTTCGTCGTGGAAGAGAGCGTTATTGGGGGCACGAAATGACGGAAGATAAAGCGGCGGCATACACCACGCTTTATACCGTGCTTTTAACGCTTGCAAAACTTTCCGCACCGTTCACTCCGTTTATGGCGGAATCTATTTATCAAAACTTAGTTCCGGAATTTTATAAAGACGCACCGCTATCCGTTCATCTTTGCGAATTCCCTAAGGTAGACGAAAGTGCGATAGACGTTGAATTAGAAGAAGGAATGCAAAACGTTTTGGATATAGTTGCTTTGGGGCGTGCTTGCAGAAACACTTCTAACATAAAGAACAGACAACCGCTTTCTAAGGTGTACGTATGTGCAGAGCAAAGAAGCGATTTGCACGGCGGACTTTTGGATATTGCAAAAGAAGAACTTAACGTTAAATCTGTTGAATACTTAAAAGACGCTTCTAAGTTTGTATCTTATAAAATTAAACCGCAGTTAAAAACGTTAGGACCTAAGTACGGCGCAAAACTAGGGAAAGTAAGGGCGTATTTAGAAAATTGTAATGCAAACGAAGTTGTTGCAACCGTAAAGGGCGGTGTTCCTTTCGTTGCGGAAGTTGACGGCGACAAGTTTGAATTTAGTATAGACGATTTGTTGATTTTTAGCGAGAGTATGGAAGGTTTCGTTTCTTCTAGCGACGGCGGAATGACGGTGGTTTTAGATACTGCTATCACACCAGAGTTGCAAAGAGAAGGAATTGAGAGAGAACTTATTTCTAAAATTCAATCTATGAGAAAAGACGCAGGCTTTGAGGTTGTGGACAGGATTAAAGTGTATTTTGCAACCGAAGACGAAGAAATTAAAGAGGCGTTTTCTTCTAAAGAATTAAAGAGCGTAGTTTTGGCAGATGACGTTGCGGAAGGAAAGGGCAATGGATTTAGCAAAGAATTAGACGTTAACGGAAAGAAATGTATTGTTTCCGTTGAAAAGGTGGTTTAATGCGCACTGCCGACTGGAAAGATTATTCCGTAATCGCTACGGGAGACGGGTATAAATTAGAAGAGTGGGGAGGAATCACTCTTTTAAGACCGGATCCGCAAGTGATTTGGAAAACCGACGTAGATATGGACGGCTATCCTAAACTCAATGCAAAATATTTGCGCAGCGAAACGGGTGGCGGAAAGTGGATTTATAAAAAAAAGACGCCGGAAGAATGGACTGTTTCTTATAAAGACTTAAAATTTAAAATCAAACCTATGGGTTTTAAGCACACGGGGCTTTTTCCGGAGCAAGCGGTAAATTGGGATTTGATGTCCGATTTGATAAAAAACGCAGGGAGGGAGATAAGCGTGCTTAACCTGTTTGCGTATACAGGCGGCGCAACCGTTGCCTGTGCAAAAGCGGGGGCAAGCGTTTGCCACGTAGATTCCGCAAAGGCTATGGTAGAGCGTGCGGGAGAAAACGTTAGGCTTTCTAAAATAGAAAACCCGAAGGTGAGATATATAATAGACGATTGCAAAAAGTTTGTTGAAAGAGAAATTCGCCGCGGAAGAAAATACGATGCGGTGATTATGGATCCGCCTTCTTACGGGAGAGGTCCTAACGGAGAGATGTGGAAACTTGAAGGGGAGTTGTTTCCTTTGGTGCAACTTTGTTCTAAAGTTTTAAGCGATAATCCGCTTTTCTTTTTGATAAACAGTTATACCACGGGGCTTCAACCTCAGGTATTAAAAAACATTTTAAATAAAACGATTGCGCTAAACCGAGGCGGCAGAACGGAAGCTTACGAAGTTGGCTTAAAGACCAAAGAAGAAGGCGTTATTTTGCCTTGCGGAAACAGCGGAATTTGGATTAACGGATAATATTATGGAAGAACTTAACATACTTCACGAAGACAACCATATAATAGTGGTGCTAAAACCGCAAAACGTTCCTTGTTGCGAGGACGAAAGCAAAGATAAGGACTTGCTTAATATGCTTAAAGAGTATATTAAAGAAAAATATTCTAAACCGGGCAACGTTTATTTAGGGCTTGTTCATAGGCTAGATAGGCCTACGGGCGGAATAATGGTTTTTGCTAAATCCAGCAAGGCGGCGGCAAGGCTTTCCGAACAAATGAAAAGCGGTGATTTTGAAAAGAAATATTACGCCGTGGTTGTTGGAAAACCCAAGGAAGAAAAAGCCACGCTTACACATTATTTAAAAAAGAATGCCGTAAACAATATGGTATACGTTTGTCCGCCCACGGTAGAGGGCGCAAAGATGGCGGAATTAGATTATAACCTAGTTGAAAGCAAAGAAGGGCTTTCTTTGATGGATATAAGGTTACATACGGGCAGAAGCCATCAAATTCGCGTTCAAATGAACGCTATAGGTTGCCCCGTTTTTGGGGATATGCGTTATGGCGGAGAAAAGGCTAAAAAGGGTTATTTATCCCTTTGGGCATATTATTTATCTTTCTCTCATCCCATCTCTAAAGAAAGAATGGTGTTTAGGGTTCAACCTCCTGCGGACAATACTCCGTGGAATCTTTTTGATACGGAAAAATCCGTAACGATAATAAAACCGAATCTTTAAGAATAACTTATGATAAAGAAAATGGTGCGTATAATATTTTAGTTGTAAGCACCGTCATAGGAGTAAACGATGAAGATATTAGAAGTGCTTGATTGTTTTTACCCGAATTTAGACGGGCCCGTAAACGTAATTTCTAATTTGGCACGGATATTAAACGAGAAAGGTTTGGCGGAAGTTGAGATTTTAGTGCCCGATTATCCTAAAAACCGAGTGGAATTAAACGGTATAAAAATACATAGAGCGCCTTCCGTAAAAGCGCCGGAAGGATATAGAAGCGCAGTTCCTTTTGTAAACGGCAAAGTGAGAAGGATTATTAAAAACGGCGGATACGATTTGATAAACTGTCACAGTTGTTTTTATTTGGGTAAATACGCCGTAAAATACGGAAAACGATATGGTATACCTACAATAATGACTTTGCATACAAAGTATAGGGACGATTTTGAAAGAATATTAAAAACCAAGGGTGCGCAAAAGTTTATGCTTAATTTTATAATGTCTAGCGTAAACGCCGCAGACTATGTTTCTACCGTAAGCAACGGGGCGGCACAGGTTTTGAGAGAGTACGGGTATAAGGGTAAAGATATTACCGTTTTAAGAAATGCAACCGACCTGGATAAGTGCTTTGTTGCGGAAGACAAAAAAGAAGCCATTAGGGCAAAATACGGATTTGGTAAAGAGTTTGTATTTTTATTCGTTGGCAGAATAGTTGAAAATAAAAACGTAGACTTTTCTTTAAAAGCATTAAGTGCGTTAAAAAAGAGCGGCAAAACCGATTTTAAGTTTGTAATCGTAGGAAACGGTCCTTATAAAGAAACGCTCAAAAACAACGTTTTAGAATTAGGGCTAAAAGAAAACGTGGTGTTTTTAGATAAGGTGGAAAGCAGAACGGAACTTGCCGAGATTTACGCAATGAGCGACTTGTTTTTGTTCCCTTCGGAGTTTGATACTTGCGGAATAGTTGCAATAGAAGCGGCTTCCGTAGGTCTTGCGAGTGCGGTTTTAGACGGAACGTGCGCAAGCGAACTTATAGAGCATAAGGTTAACGGATTTAAGTTTAAAAAAGACGTTGAGGCTTGGAAAGACGGACTTTTAGAAATTATCGATTATAAAGAGCAAGAGAATGCCGGTAAAGAAGCGCAAGAGAGCGTTTACTCAAACTGGGAAAGTGCAACGATTAAATATTTTGAATACTATAAAAACGTGTTAAAAGAAAAAAACAAATAACAACTAAAAACGCCTTGCCGAAACGGCATGGCGTTTTATATAAAAAAGCCTGCGAGTTTGTAAACGCCTAAAAGAATAAGTATAAAAGGCGGCAAAAACTCTACGGCTTTATTTTTTATTTTTGTTCCGGCTTTGGCTAATATAATTCCAAAAGAAATCATAACGCCGTGCATAACGGCTATGGTTAACGGAACTAAAAAAGAGTTATATCCCATTATGGAAAGGGATAAATTTGCGGCAGCGCCGTCTAGACCAACGGCAAAACCGGATATTATAGATTGCTTTAATATGCCGTTTGATTCGTCTGTTTTTAAGTCTTCTTTTTTTATTAAGTCGTATATTCCGATAAAAATCAAAATTATTCCGCCGAGACTTGCTACCTTTTCTGTAAGAACGTCATCTAAAAAAGACGCTGCATAGTTGGTTGTTCCGCACATTACAAAAACGGTTAGGGTAATGGCTAAAACTAAAAAAATTTTTTTTCCTTTTAAAAATGCAAGAGCAAATCCGCACAAAAAAGAATCTATGCTCACCGTAAAGGCGGTTATAAGTAAAAAATACGTCATTTGAATTTATAAAACGAACCCCTTTATAACCAGTTTATTCTTGATAAAAAATTTTTGTTAAAAAGCAAAAAAGCGTAAAAAACGCAAAAGGTCGAATATTTGCCGCTAAAAAGCCGTTCAAATGTAAAAAAATAAACAAAAGTAGATTGACAAACGTTTCTTTTTAATGTAAAATAGTAAAGATTAAAAATAATCGATAAGTATTTGTACTTTCAAGGAGTTTCGGCTTACTATGAAAACGTTAAAAACGCATAAAATTTTAGTATTGCTTCTTTCGGTTTTGGCGCTATTTGCAACGTATTTGGCGTTTGCGGGCGGATTTACCGCAAAGGCGGAAGTGATAGGTTCTAATTATTTTACCTATCAAAACGGCAGCGCCGATTTGGGGGACGTTGTTTTTGAAAATAACGTTGCAAAAATAAAAACTTACAGAGACAACGCATTAAAGTTCAAAAACGAATTAGTTGTAGACGATTTCGGCATAGAGTTATTTTTGAACAACGATTTTACTTCTACCACTTTAACGTTAGAACTTCCTTCTTACGATAAGAACGGGGCGTACTATAAAAACGGTGCAAACGAAACGTACGAAACCACCGTTAAAAACAACGTTGTAATTTCCGTTGATAGCAGTAGTCAACTTACGGCGTGCTTTAACAACACTTCCGCAAAAGTTATTACTCCTGTTTTCACCCGTGGTAAAGTTGTTATAAAAGTTCAACGTCCGTTAGGAAGCGAATATTTACAAGCAAGCATATCTTTTGACGGCAATCCTTACGTAAACTTGTCTGAAGACGTTTATGGTGTAGACATAAAGGATTATTACAAAGTAAACGTAAACGAAACGCCCGTTGCGAAAGTTTCTATCTCTCAAAATCCCAAAGGCGATAACGGACTTATTCATATAGAGAGTATATCTCAAAAGACTGCGGACGATAATTTTAAGCAAAACTTTGAAATAGAAGAAGGAAAGATTAAAACGGTTGCATACCCCAGAGTGGTTGTAGATTCTTCTTTATACAACTATAACGGAACGGATAATTGCTATCACGTGATTGCGGGAATTCCTTATTCTCTTTCCATTAAAGGAAAATCTTTTATAGACGGAGATACCGCTAGCGGTTATAAGTTCGTTGGTGGAGACGACAGCGTTTTGGTAAACGGAACAAGCGTTGCGTTTATCGAGAGCGACGTAAACAAAACTCTTTACGTAAAGAGTTCCGACGATACGAAAACTTACGAGGAAATTACTGTTAAAGCGATTAGTTCTGAAACGGACGTAAAAGCACCCGAATACAATTTAGAAGATAGAGTTATAAACGCATTTAAGCAAAAGTTGAATTCGCTTATTTACGAATACGATGCCGAAGGCAACAGAAAAACAAAACTTTCTATCGGTAGTGGAGAATATTTAACTCTTTCCGCAGATATGTTCAGAAATTTGGTGAGCGACGATTTGTCTTCTTTTGATAAACTAAGCCACGTTATATATTATTGGACGCCTGCCGGTGACGAGCAAAGCGTTTCCACTTATAAAATTCCGTTAAACACGGAAGGAACTTATACTTTCTTTGTTTCGTTTACCGATCAAGCAGGAAATTCTATGGATAAAGATAACTTCTATACCGTTTCCGTTGACGACGAAAACGTGTTGGTGGAAGGTAGAGGTTATAGCGGAGTTATGTTTACCTTCTCTATAGAAGACAACACTACTTTAAGTATTTCTTCTAGCACGCCGGGTTATGGATATACGGGAATAGAATATAACGCTTCCAGCTTTAAGATTGTGGGTAATAGCCACACGGAAACTTATAAGTTATATTACAGTGCAACCGATATAGGTGAAGAAGACGAAGGTTGGGTAGAAATAGTAGCAAAGGCTAACGCAAAAGACGAAAACGCAACCTATAACGGTTATACCTATAAAGAAATTTCTTCTATTAACTATGACGGAAAGCTAGATTTTACGCCCGATAAAGTAGGTTATTACAAGTTGGTATGCAACAGCCGTTCTACCGTAAGTTTGGATAGTGCGGAAAAGGCTGTTATAATAGAAGTTAAAGACCAAGTAAAAATCGTTAAACCCGATAGCCACTGGTTAGAAAATAACGTTTGGTCCGTTGTGTTCTTGTCCGTTGGAACGTTGTGCTTGATTGCAATTATCGTTATACTTTGCATTAAGCCCAAAAATCCCGACGACGTTGATTGATAAAAACAATAAAATTTCCAAGACTTCGGGTTTACCGAAGTCTTGTTTAATGTTTAGGAACGTTTTTATGGAAAGTTTTATAGCAAAAAAGAATAAAAGAATATCAAAACTCGTTGCGGAAAACGTAGACGGGTTGTCTTACAGTGCTATAATGAAACTTTTACGCAATAAAGACGTTAAGGTTAACGAAAAAAGAATAAGTCAAGACGTGTTTGTAAACGTTGGAGACGAGATTTGCGTTTATTGCGTAAAAGAACCGTCTTATACGAAAATTTATAAAGACGATAACGTTCTTGTTGTGTATAAAAAGAGCGGGTATGAGTCTGAAACGGTTTTTAATGACGTTAAAAATGTTTTTGGTAATGCAAAATTTATTCACAGACTAGATAGAAACACCTATGGCATAATGATTTTTGCGCTTAACACTATTGCTGAAAAAGAGTTGCTAAACGGATTTAAAAACAGAGTTTTTGATAAAAAATATTTAGCGGTAGTGCTTGGGCGTATGCCTAAAAAAGAGGACGTTTTATACGCATACCTACTAAAAGACAAGGATAAGTCTTTGGTAAAGATATTTAATAAAGCGGTAAAGGGAAGCGTAGAAATAAAAACCGGATATAAAGAATTAGATTTTAACGGGCAAACAAGTTTGTTAGAGATAACTCTTTTTACCGGAAAAACTCATCAAATACGCGCGCATTTAGCATATATAGGTCACCCTGTTATAGGCGACGGAAAGTACGGTGATTACAAGGCGAACAGAGAATACGGCAAAAGCACTCAAATGCTTTGTGCTTATAAACTTACTTTACATTTTAAAAAGGATAGCCCGTTGTTTGTGTTGGACGGAAAAACTTTTGAATTAGGAGAAGAATTATGCCCCAAGACGCTTTTACCTTAAATTATTTGGTTAAAGAATTAGACGAGCTTTTTAAAAACGGAAAGGTAAATAAAATAATTCAGCCTTCTAACGAAGAGGTTGTTTTAACAGTTTATACAGGAAAAGGAACAAGTCAACTTTTATTAGACGTTAATCCTGCAAGCCCAAAGGTGGTTGTTTGTGCAGGTGAAAAGGAAGCGCCGTTGAAAGCGCCTAATTTTTGTATGCTTTTAAGAAAGTACCTGCTTTCCGCAACGTTAAAAAGTATATCTTTAGTTGGGTTTGACAGAATAATAAAACTTGAATTCGAGCATAGAAGAGAATTTTCCGATGCGGTTAATAAGTGTTTATTCGTTGAACTTATGGGTAGGTATAGCAACGTTATTTTAACCGAAAACGGAAAGGTTTTGGGAGGAAACAGAGGGATAAACTTTTTTGATAACGGCGTTCGCCCGTTGATATCTGGGAAGCCTTACGTTTTGCCCCCTACGGGAGAAAAATTTGAGCCAAAAGACGAAAGATTGCTGCAAGCAATAAAAAATTACGACGGGCAGGACGTGCCTGCTTTTATATGTGCTTTCGTTCAAGGCGTTTCCGGTCAAACTGCAAAAGAAGCGGCTTTGCAGTGGCAAACAAAAAACGGCGATAAAGATATTAAAAATTCCCCTGAAAAGTTTTTTGCCTTTCTAAACGAGTTTTTAACGGCTTTGCCCGCAAATCCTTGCGTTATATACGAAAACGGAAATGTTAAAGACGTACTTGCTTTTCCTTATAAAACGCTAAGCGGCGATTGCGAGTTTTACGAAAAACTTTACCTTGCGGAAAGGGATTATTTTAGATTAAAAGAAACGGGAAAACGCTTTGCGGAAAAAAAAGACAAGATTCTTTCCGTTGTATCCGGAAGAGAGAAAAAACTTTCTAAAAAAATTGCGATGCTTACCGCAAGAAAAAAAGAAGCGGACTTTGCGGAAGAAAATAAATTAAAGGGAGAACTTGTTTTGTCTAATGCGTACCGCATTGTCAAGGGACAAAAAGAATGTGTTTTAGAAAACTATTACGACGAGTATAAGCCCGTTAAAATCGAACTGGACGAACAACTTTCGCCTTCACAAAATGCAGAGAGATATTTTAAAAGATATACAAAACAAAAAAGAACGGTAGAGGCGCTTGTGCCGCAAATTGAAGGGCTGTTAGAAGAAGAAAGGTATTTAAAAAGCGTTAAGGACGAAGCGGAACTTTGCGAGAGTGTCGAAGACTTAAATTCCGTTTTATCGGAAATTGAAAGTTTGGGGCTTATAAAAGAGCAAAAGAACGGCAAAAAAAAGAAAGAGCAAAAACCGTTTAGAGAATACTATTTTAACGGATATACGGTACGTGCGGGAAGAAACAACGTAGAAAACGATGCGCTTACCTGTTCGGCAAAAGCCGAGGATATTTGGTTGCACGCAAAGGATTTGCATTCTACACACGTCGTTATAGAAACCAACAGAAGAAAGCCCGAAAAAGCCGTGCTTGTTTTTGCGGCGGAAATCTGCGCTTATTATTCTAAGGGAAGAGAAGAGAGAAAAACCGAAGTGGTATATACGGAGAAAAAACACGTTAAAAAACCCAAAAAGTCAAAGGCGGGGTTTTGCACTTACGAACACTTTTCTTCTATAACGGTAAGTGCGGACAAGCATACGGAAAGCGTAAAAGATATTTAAATGTATAGGCGATATTTCAATGATTAAGGCATAAAAAACTTGCGTTTTAGTTTTTTGTATGATAAAATGATTTAGAATTTTATATAGAATTAAATGTTTAGGAGAAAACAATGAAGTATACTTTTGAAAAGGCCGAAAAAAGTACCGTTAAAGTAGAAATAACTTTAACTGCCGGCGAATGGAAAGAAGCAATCGAAAACGCTTATGAAAAGACCAAAGGCAAATATAGCCTTCCCGGTTTTAGAAAGGGCAAGGTGCCTAAACACCTTTTAGAAGCAACCTATGGTCAAGGTGTATTCTATGAAGAAGCAATAAACTATGCGTTCCCTAAGTACTATTCCGAAATTTTGGAAAAAGAAACGGAAATCCAAGCAATTGCATCTCCCGATATCGATATTAAAAAGATAAGCGATAAGGGTATTACGATGATTGCTATCGTTCCCGTTAAACCCGAAGTTTCTTTAGGCGAATATAAGGGTATAAGTTTTAAGAAAGTTGAGTATAATGTAAAAGACGAAGACGTGGAAGACGAATTAAAGCGTTTGCAAGAAAGAAATTCCCGTTTGGTAGACGTGACCGACAGAGCCGTTGAAGACGGTGATACCGTAGTTATAGATTATTCCGGTTCGGTTGACGGAGTTAAGTTTGAAGGCGGCACTGCCGAAAAACAAAACCTAGTTATAGGTAGCCACAGTTTTATTCCCGGATTTGAAGAACAAATCGTAGGAATGAAAATCGGCGAAGACAGGGATATTAACGTAAAATTCCCCGAAGAATATCACGCTGAAAACTTAAAGGGAAAAGATTCCGTGTTTGCAATTAAACTTCACGAAATCAAAAAGAAAGAACTTCCCGAAATCAACGATGAATTTATAAAGGATTCTACCGGTGCTGAAAGCGTTGAAGCATACAAGGCGGACGCAAAGGCTAGATTAGAAAAACAAAATCAAGACAGGGCAAACCGTGAAATAGAAGACGAAATCGTAAAGAAAATCACTGAAAACGCAACGGTTGAAATTCCCGAAGTTATGATTGATAACCAAGTTGAGCGCATGGTTCAAGAAACTTCTTACAGACTTTCTTATCAAGGTTTAAGATTAGAAGATTACTTAAAATATACCGGTCAAACTATGGAACAATTTAGAGAAGGCTATAAGGCGCAAGCAACCGATATAGTAAAATCTCAACTAGTTATAGAAAAGATTATCGAAGTTGAAAAAATCGAAGCGACCGATGCTGAAGTAGAAGAAAAGGTTGCAGAAATGGCTAAGGCTCAAGATAAACCCGTTCCGGACGTTAAAAAGAATATGCAAGCGCGTCAATTAGATTACGTTAAGAACGAAATTATCATTAAAAAGCTTTTTGAATTGCTTAAAAACGAAAATAAAATCAAATAATTTTCTCAAACGGAGAAGTTAAAATGGAAATTAAAAACAGCGTAGTTCCGTACGTGGTGGAACAAACCAATAAGGGAGAAAGAAGCTACGATATTTATTCTAGACTTTTAGAAGACAGAATAATCTTTTTAACCGGAGAAATAAACGATGCGGTGGCGGATACAGTCGTTGCACAACTTATTTATTTAGAAGGAAAAGATCCCAACAAGGACATATGTTTATATATAAATAGTCCGGGAGGTAGCGTAACGGCAGGACTTGCTATTTACGACACTATGAATTACATTAAGTGCGACGTGAGCACGATATGTATAGGTCTTGCCGCTTCTATGGGTGCGTTTTTGCTTTCTAGCGGCGCAAAAGGAAAAAGATTTGCGCTTGCTAACAGTGAAATAATGATTCATCAACCTTTAGGCGGAGCGCAAGGTCAGGCAAGCGATATAAAAATTCAAGCCGACCACATTATGAGAACTAAAAAGCGTTTAAATACCATTTTGGCAAAAAATACAGGTAAACCTTACGAAACCGTTGAAAAAGATACCGACAGAGATAATTATCTGACGGCGGAAGAAGCAAAAGAATACGGACTTATAGACGAGATTTTCGTTTCCCGTCCGTAGTTAAAGCGGAGAGATATGAAGGATAAAGAAATAGCGGTTTGTTCTTTTTGCGGAAAGCCTAAAGAATTGACCAAAAGACTTATAGCAGGTCCCGGCGGAATTTATATATGTGACGAGTGTATAGAAATTTGCCGAGAGATAATGAGAGAAGACGAAGCCAAGGCTGAGCCCAAGGCTTCCGTTAATCTTTTAAAACCGTGCGAAATAAAAAGTCGATTAGACGAATATATAATCGGGCAGGACGAGGCTAAAAAGGTTTTGTCCGTTGCCGTATATAATCATTATAAGCGTATAAACGCGCCTAAAGGGAAAGAAGAGGTTGAACTTGATAAAAGTAATATTCTTCTTTTAGGTCCTACGGGAAGCGGAAAAACTTTGCTTGCAAAAACGCTTGCAAAGATTTTAGACGTGCCATTTGCCGTTGCGGACGCTACTACTTTAACCGAAGCGGGCTATGTTGGAGAAGACGTTGAAAATATCTTGTTAAAACTTATTCAGGCGGCGGATTTCGATATAGAAAGGGCGCAAAAGGGTATTGTTTATATAGACGAAATAGATAAAATCGCCAGAAAAAGCGAAAACGTTTCTATTACAAGAGACGTGTCCGGAGAAGGTGTTCAACAGGCTTTACTAAAAATCATAGAAAGCACCGTTGCAAACGTTCCGCCACAAGGCGGAAGAAAACATCCGCAACAAGAATGTATTAGAATAGATACCACTAATATATTGTTTATATGCGGCGGGGCATTCGTCGGGTTGGACGATATCGTTTCTAAAAGAAAAGAAAAATCCTCTTTAGGCTTTGGCGGAACGGTTGAAAAAAAGAAAGACGATTACGAGTTTTTCCGTGAAGTTCAGCCACAGGACCTTATAAAGTACGGTCTTATTCCGGAATTTGTGGGTCGTATTCCGATAAGCGTGGGGCTTCACCCGTTAGATGAATCGGCGCTTGTGAATATTTTGACAAAGCCGAAAAACGCTTTGGTAAAACAATATAAACGTTTAATCGGTTTAGATAACGTCGATTTGGAAATTACCGAAGACGCCGTTAAAGCCGTTGCAAAGAGAGCTATAGAACTCAACACCGGGGCAAGGGGGCTTCGTACTATTTTAGAAAATCTTATGATTGATACTATGTACGAAATTCCTTCCGACCAAGAAATAGAAAAGGTTATAGTAGACGAAACGGTTGTGCTTAAAGGGGCAAAACCAAAACTCGTAAAAAAGAATATCGCATAAAAACGTAAAAATTAAGGCGGTTTTCAAATAAAAAAATCGCCTTAAAAATTATTAAAAAAACTTTAAAAACCCCTGAAAAACGTTTGACAAGCCTTGATATATGTTTTATAATGTTTAGGCTGTGTATTCTGGGTTGATACGGAAAGTTGCTGAAATTCGTTAGAAAACGACAGGTAATTCCCGTTGACAAGTGTGGAGGCTAGACCTCTGCGACTAACTTCAATAAAAGAGAGTAAGTCATTCGCAGCGACTTAAAAAATTTAAGTATCGGCGAATGATTTTTTTATTATCTTAAAATTGACACACACGGCAGAGTTTACACCAGCATACAAAAAGTTAGGAAAAAGGAGAAAACAAAATGGCAAGTCAAAAGATTAGAATTAAACTTATGTCTTACGATAGCGAAATGCTTGACACGGCGGCATCTAGAATCGTTGAGACGATGAAGAAATCGGGCGCAAAAATCAGCGGACCTATTCCGCTTCCTACCGAAAAGGAAATCGTAACGATTTTGCGTTCCCCCCACAAATATAAGGATTCTCGTGAGCAATTTGAAATTAGAACTCACAAGAGACTTATCGATATTTACTCTCCCAACGTAAAGTTGCTTGACAGCATCAACCTTCCCGCGGGTGTAGATATTAAAATCAAGTTGTAAAAAAGTATAAACATTATATATATTATCGGAGGTGAACTTTATCTATGAATAAAGCAATCATTGGCAGAAAGTTAGGGATGACTCAATTGTTCTCCCAAGACGGCAAAGTTATTCCGGTTACGGTGATAGAGGCTGGTCCTTGTCCCGTAGTTCAGGTAAAAACTTTGGAAAGAGACGGTTATTCAGCTGTTAAGTTAGGATTTGACCAAGTAGAAGAGAAAGAACTCAACAAACCCGAGTTAGGTTTGTTTAAGAAAACGGGTATCGCTCCTCAAAAGGTTTTGAAAGAATTCAGACTAGACGATGCAGACAGTATGACCGTTGGACAAGTTATCACTTGCGAAGCGTTTGCTGCAGGCGATAAGATAGACGTTTCCGGCGTGACCAAAGGACACGGTTTTACGGGCGTTATCAAGAGATGGAACAATCACAGATTAAAAGAAACTCACGGTGTTGGCCCTGTGCACAGAGAAGTTGGTTCTATGGGTGCAAACAGCTCTCCTTCTAGAGTATTTAAGGGTAAGCACATGCCTGGACAATACGGACACGAGAACGTGACGATTTTGAATCTTGAAGTTGTAAAAGTTGACAAAGAAAGAAATGCGATTTTAGTTAAGGGTGCCGTTCCCGGTCCCGTAAAAGGAATCGTAACGTTAAGAAACAGCGTTAAAGCGTAAGGAGAAAGAATATGCCAAGTGTTAAATTATATAATATGAATGCAAACGAAGTCGGCACGCTCGAATTATCCGAATTGTTCAACGCTGAATACAATGAATCGGTAATTCACCAAGCAGTAGTTGCAAGACTTGCAAACGAAAGACAAGGAACAAAAAGCACTCTTACCCGTAGCGAAGTAAGGGGTGGCGGTGCAAAACCTTGGAGACAAAAAGGAACGGGTAGAGCAAGGCAAGGTTCTATCAGGAGTCCTCAATGGGTAAAGGGTGGCGTTGTATTTGCACCCAAGTCCAGAGATTTCTCCAAAAAGATGAACGTTATGGCAAAGAGAGTGGCGCTTTTCTCTGCTCTTTCTCAAAAGATTAGGGATGACGAAGTAATCTTTATAGACGATATAAAGGTATCCGCTCCCAAAACAAAGGAAATGGCTGCGTTTATGAAAGCGTTCAATTTAGATAAGACTGTTCTTATCGTAATGGACAACAGCGACGAAGCGGTGTTGAGAGCAAGTGCTAATATCGGCGAAATAAGCACCATGTTAGTAAGCCAAATCAATACTTACGATGTTGTTAAAAACGCAAAGATTGTTATTTCCAAGAAGGCTGTTGAACAAATTCAGGAGGTCTACGGAGAATAATGGCTGCACACGATATAATAATTAAACCCCTTCTCTCTGAAAAGAGCTATGCGGGTATAAAAGATAAGAAATATGTCTTCATCGTAAAGAAGACTGCGAACAAAACCGAAATTAAGCTTGCTATCGAAGAAATCTTCGGCGTACAAGTTGAAAATGTTAATACTGCAAACGTTAGCGGAAAGTTAAAAAGACAAGGCAAGTACGAAGGATATACTCCCGACTACAAAAAGGCTATCGTTCAGCTTAAAAAAGACAGTAAGTCGATTGAATTCTTCGATTCGTTGTCTTAATTCTGACGGAGGAATACAAAAATGGCTATAAAAAGATATAAACCGACGTCTTCGGCACGTCGTTTCATGACGGTAAGCGCTTATGACGAAATTACCACGACGAAGCCCGAAAAGTCTCTTTTAGAAGACCAAAGAAAAAGCGGCGGTAGAAACTCTCAAGGTAAAATAACCGTTCGTCACATCGGTGGCGGAAACAGAAGAAAGTACCGTATAATCGATTTTAAGCGCTGCAAGGACGGTATCCCTGCAACCGTTAAAACGATTGAATACGATCCTAACCGTAGCGCAAACATTGCTCTTTTAACTTATGCGGACGGTGCAAAGACTTATATTCTTGCTCCCGTAGGCTTAAAGGTTGGCGACGTTTTGATGAGCGGACCCACTGCGGATATTAAGTCCGGAAACGCTCTTCAACTTAAAGATATTCCCGTAGGTACCATGGTTCACAACATAGAAATGCAACCCGGTAAAGGCGGTCAAATTGCAAGAGCAGCTGGTATGAGCGCTCAAATAATGGCAAGAGACGACAAATACGTGACTATCAAAATGCCTAGTGGTGAAATGAGATACATTCTTGCTACTTGCAAGGCTACTATAGGTCAAATCGGAAACTTGGAACACGAAATCATTAGAATCGGTAAAGCCGGCAAAACCAGATATTTGGGAATTCGTCCTACCGTTCGTGGTGTAGTTATGAACCCGTGTGACCACCCCCACGGTGGTGGTGAAGGTAAGTCTCCCGTCGGTATGCCCGGCCCTGTGACTCCTTGGGGTAAACCTGCTCTCGGTTATAAGACCAGAAAGCATAAAAAATCTTCCGATAAACTTATTATCAGTAGGATAAATTAAGGAGAGCGACATGAGTAGAAGTGTTAAAAAGGGTCCTTACGTAGAACCTAAACTCTTAAAGAGAATTGAAGAATTAAACGAAAAGAACGATAAGAAAGTTTTGAAGACTTGGTCTAGAGCTTCAACGATTTTCCCGCAAATGGTAGGTCATACCATAGCGGTATACGACGGAAGAAAGCACGTTCCCGTGTACGTCACCGAAGATATGGTTGGCTGCAAACTCGGCGAATTTGCTCCTACCAGAACATTTAAAGGACACGCCGGAACGGAAAAATCCACCGGTGCCAGATAGGAGGCGTTAAAATGGCTAAAAATATGAAAGAAAAAACCGCAAGAATAGCGGAAAATAAAGACAGACGCCCGAAAGCAGTTGCAAAGCACGTTAGAATTTCTCCTTACAAGGTAAGAATCGTTCTCGATATTATCAGAGGCAAGAATTATAACGAAGCGGTTGCTATATTAGAAAACACTCCCAAGGCTGCAAGTTTACCGATTAAGAAAGTTCTTATGTCGGCTGCGGCTAACGCAGAGCATAATCTAGGAATGAATAAAGACAATTTATTTGTTGCGGCGTGCTATGCGGACCAAGGTCCCACGCTTAAGAGAATTATGGCGAGAGCACAGGGCAGAGCGTTCAGAATTTTGAAGCGTACCAGCCACATCACCGTGGTTTTGGATGCTAAGGCGTAGGAGGTAATTATGGGTCAAAAAGTTAATCCGCACGGTTTAAGAGTCGGAATTATCAAGGATTGGGATTCTCACTGGTTTGTTGACAAGAAAGATATTGCGGCAAACATAAAAGAAGACAACGAAATCCGTAATTTATTAAAGAAAAAATATTATCAAGCAGCAATCTCTAAGATTTGCATAGAAAGAGCTGCTTCTAAGATTACAATCAATATTTTCACTGCAAGACCCGGTGTTCTTATCGGTAAGCAAGGCGCTGAAATAGAAGTAATCAAAAAGACCGTAGCAACTCTTTGCAAGGGCAAAACCATTTCCGTAAACATTTCGGAAGTTAAAAAGCCCGATGCAGATGCGCAACTCGTTGCAGAAGGAATTGCCGGACAAATCGAAAAGCGTGTATCTTTCCGTCGTGCAATGAAACAAGCACTCGGCAGATGTATGAGAAGCGGAATTAAGGGTGTTAAGGTTTGTGTAAGCGGACGTCTTGACGGAGCGGAAATCGCTCGTAGCGAAAGCTATCACGAAGGCTCTATTCCTCTTCAAACCTTAAGAGCAGACATTGAATACGGATTTGCGGAAGCACATACTACCTTCGGTGTAATCGGTGTTAAATGCTGGATATACAAGGGCGAAGTTATAGGCGCTCCCAAGAAGAAAGTTGAAGGAGGCGAGCAATAATTATGTTGATGCCTAAACGTGTAAAAAGAAGAAGAGTTCACCGTGGCAGAATGACCGGTAAATGTACCAAAGGTAATAAGATAGCATACGGCGAATACGGTTTAGTTGCAACCGAACCCGGTTGGATCAAGTCTAACCAAATTGAGGCGGCTCGTGTTGCAATGACCAGATTTATTAAACGTGGCGGAAAGGTTTGGATAGACATATTCCCCCACAAACCTGTAACCAAGAAACCTGCCGATAGCCGTATGGGTAGCGGTAAAGGTTCAGTAGAATTCTGGGTAGCAGTAGTAAAACCGGGCAGAGTACTGTTCGAAATGTCAGGTATCCCCGAAGATATCGCAAAAGAGGCTATGCGTCTTGCAGGTCACAAACTTCCTGTAAAGACTAAGTTCGTAAAGAAAGAAACGGTAGCCGAACAAATAAAAGAAGAAGGCGGTGAAGGTTAATGAAAACGAAAGAACTTCACGAATTAACGGTAGACGAATTAAACACCAAACTTAAAGAACTTAAAGAAGAATTATTTAACCTTCGTTTCCGTCACGCGATAGGTCAACTAGAAAACCCCGCATCCCTTAACACTTGCAAGAAAGACATTGCAAAGGTAAAGACGATTTTAAGACAAAGGGAAATAGAGGCCAAGGCGTAGGAGTAGAGAATTATGGAAAGAAATTTAAGAAAAGAAAGAGTCGGTATAGTAGTTTCCGATAAGATGGATAAGACTGTTGTAGTATCCATAGAAGAAAGATACAAACACCCCCTTTATAAAAAGACGGTAAAGAAAACCCATAAATTCAAAGCGCACGACGAAGCAAATCAATGCGGAATCGGCGACAAGGTTTTAATTGCAGAAACAAGAAAACTCTCTAAGGACAAAAACTGGAGAGTTGTAGAAATCATCGAAAAGGCTAAGTAAGGAGGGCAGAGATTATGATACAACCGCAATCTAGATTAAAAGCAGCGGATAATTCCGGTGCAAAAGAATTGATGTGCATCAGAGTGCTCGGCGGCTCTTTCAGAAGAACCGGCAACATCGGTGACGTAATAGTAGCAAGCGTAAAAACTGCAACCCCCGGCGGAGCAGTTAAAAAGGGCGACGTTGTTAAGGCTGTAATCGTTAGAAGTACTTCCGGCGTAAGAAGAAATGACGGAACGTACGTTAGATTCGATGAAAACGCAGCAGTAATAATCGACGCGCAAAAGCAGCCGAGAGGCACCCGTATCTTTGGGCCGATAGCAAGAGAATTGAGAGATAAAGACTATATGCGTATTATCTCCCTTGCTCCCGAAGTATTATAAGGAGACAGACTATGAAAGTTAAAAAGAACGACACGGTTTTGGTTTTAACGGGTAAAGATGCCGGAAAAACTGCTAAAGTTTTAGTTGCTATCCCCAAAACCAATAAGGTAGTTGTGGACGGCGTAAACGTTCAAAAGAAACATAAAAAAGCAAGAAGCGCACAAGAAGTAAGCAGTATTCAAAATCAATCCGGTGCAATCGATGCAAGCAACGTTATGGTTGTTTGCTCCGCTTGCAACAAGGCTACGAGAGTTGCTTACAAGGTTGAAGGCGATAAGAAAGTTCGCGTTTGCAAAAAGTGCGGTGCTATTTTAGATGCTGGAAAGGAAGCCAAAGAAGTTAAAAAGGCTACCAAGAGAAAGACCAAAAAGGCTACGGAAGAAACTTCCGAAGCAAGCAAATAACGGAGGTATAAATAATGGCAGAAAAAAAGACTCAGGTTGCTAAAGAAACTGCAACCGAGAAAACTCCGAACAGAGTTAAAGAATTATACTTAAAAAACGTAGTTCCCGCACTTATTAAACAATTTGGATACAAAAACGTTAACCAAGTGCCTAAACTCGTTAAAATCACTATCAACTCCGGTTTGGGTGACGTTAAGGACAACGCAAAGAGCGTTCAATTAGCACAAGAAGAACTCAAACTTATTGCAGGTCAAAAGCCCGTTTTAACGATGGCTAAAAAGTCCGTAGCAAACTTCAAAATCAGAGAAGGACAAAGCGTTGGAATGAAAGTGACTCTTCGTGGAACGAGAATGTACGAATTCTTTGATAAATTCGTATCTATCGCACTCCCCAGAGTTAGAGACTTCCGCGGCGTATCTAAAAAGTCTTTCGACGGAAGAGGAAACTATGCAATGGGCGTAAAGGAACAACTTATATTCCCCGAAATTTCTTACGATCAAGTTGAGAAAATCAGAGGATTTGATATTTGTTTCACCACGACCGCTAAGACTGACGAAGAAGCGAGAGAATTGCTCAATCTTCTCGGAATGCCTTTCGCAAACAAGTAAGGTTATAAGGAGTTTATAAAATGGCTAAAAAAGCAATGATAAATAAGCAGCAAAGACCTGCTAAATATTCCACCAGAGCTTATACCAGATGCAGTATCTGCGGACGTCCTCACTCGGTTATCCGTAAGTACGGTATTTGCCGTATATGCTTTAGAAACCTTGCCTACAAGGGACAAATTCCCGGCGTTAAAAAGGCAAGTTGGTAAAGGAGGAAAGTTAAATGACAGACGTTATTGCAGATATGCTTACCAGAATTAGAAATGCAATTTCTGCTAAGCACGAAACGGTAGAAGTTCCTGCTTCCAATACCAAAAAGGCAATTGCTAATATTTTGTTAGAGGAAGGTTATGTTTCTGACGTTAAGTTTGAAGAAGGCGTACAAGGAACGATAGTAATCACTCTCAAATACGAAAACGGTAAAAAAGTTATCAGCGGATTAAAGAGAGTAAGTAAACCCGGTTTAAGAGTATACGTAGGAGCGGACGAAGTTCCTCAAGTTCTCGGCGGTTTGGGAATAGCAATATTATCCACCTCCAAGGGCATTATGACCGGTAAAGAAGCAAAGAAAGCCCATCAGGGCGGCGAAGTTCTCGCTTACGTTTGGTAGGAGGTAAAAATAATATGTCTAGAATAGGTAATGCTCATATTGATTTACCCGCCGGTGTGACCGTAGAAGCAAAAAACAACGTTTTAACCGTTAAGGGACCCAAGGGAACGTTAACTCAAAGCTACGATCCCGTTATCACTCCCGTAATCGAAGGAAACGTGGTTAAATTTACCAGAGCAAACGATTTAGGACCCACCAAGGCAAAACACGGTTTATACAGAGCACTTTGTGCTAACATGGTAAAGGGTGTGACCGATGGCTATGCTAAAACGTTAGTGGTAAACGGCGTTGGTTGGAAGGTTGCTAAACAAGGCAATAAAGTAGTTTTGAACGTAGGCTTTTCTCATCCCGTAGAAGTTGTTGAAACTGAAGGCATTTCTTTAGAGTGCCCCAGTGCTACCGAAATCGTAGTAAAGGGTATCGATAAAGATAAGGTTGGACAATTTGCAGCAATCGTTCGCGGAATTAGAGAACCCGAACCTTATCACGGATACGGAATTCGTTATAGCGACGAAGTAATCGAACGTAAGGTTGGTAAAGCAGCCGGTTCAAAAGGCTAAAATTTAAAGTGCTTTTAGTGGATACGCTTTTTCGTGGCGTATCTGCCGAGTGCGCTTAAAGGTTAAGCGCGAAAAGTTATTAAATCAGGAGTAATATTATGATTACGAAAATAAACAAGAACATAGACAGAAAGAAAAGACATAAAAGAGTAAGAGCGAAAATCAAGGGCACTGCTGAAGCACCCAGACTTTCGGTTTACAGAACTCTTAATCACATTTACGCTCAAATAATTGATGACGTAAAGGGAATTACTTTAGTTACTGCGTCCACGCTTTCTAAGGAACTTAAAGGTTCTTTCGACGGCAAGGATAAGAAAGCGCAGGCGTTTGCCGTAGGCGAACTTCTTGCAAAGAAAGCAAAGTCGAAAAAGATAAAAGCAATCGTGTTTGACAGAGGCGGATATCTTTACACGGGCCGTGTCGCTGCTTTGGCAGACGGTGCGAGAAAGGGCGGCTTAGAGTTTTAATAAATCAAGGAGAAAACTAAAATGGCAAGAGAAAATAACAGAGCGCCGAGAAAATCGGAAGAAAACGACGGTTTAATTAAAAAGTTAATCGCTGTCAACCGTGTGACTAAGGTTGTTAAGGGTGGTAGAAATATGAGATTTGCAGCACTCGTTGTCGTAGGAGACGGCGCAGGCAGAATAGGTTGCGCTCTCGGTAAATCCACCGAAGTTCCCGAAGCAATCGATAAGGCTACCGCAAAAGCAAAGAAGAACATGTTTAAGTGTTCTCTTTTAGGAACTAGTATCCCCCACGAAGTTTTGGGCAAGTACGGCAGAGGTTTCGTTTATATGATGCCTGCTGAAGAAGGTACCGGTGTTATAGCCGGCGGTCCCGTTCGTGCGGTAATGGAAGCAGTAGGTATTAAAAACATCAGAACCAAATCTCACGGAACTAACAACCCCATCAACTGCGTAAAGGCAGCTATCGAAGGATTGAAAGAGTTGAGAACGGCAGAAGAAATCGCTGCAATCCGCGGCAAGTCGGTTGAAGAAATCAACGGTTAAGGAGGATACTTTTTATGGCAAAGGCAAAAACCGAAGTGGCTAAAATTAAAGTCACGCTTATTAAAAGTACGATTGCGATTTTACCGAAACACAAAAAAATTGTAGAAGCGTTGGGATTAAAAAAGATACGTTCTTTCAACGTGTTTAACGAAACCCCCGCTATACTCGGTATGATTGACAAGGTTAAATATCTCGTTAAAGTAGAAAGAGTATAATCTTTGACTTTACAAATCGTTCAAAAGGAGCAAAAAAATGAGAATAGATACAATAAGTCCCGCAGAAGGCGCTACTACTTCTAAGAAAAGACTTGGAAGAGGAATCGGTTCCGGATTAGGAAAAACCAGCGGTAAGGGACATAAAGGACAATGGGCAAGAAGCGGCGGCGGAGTTCGTCCGGGATTTGAAGGCGGTCAAATGCCTTTAATCAGAAGAATTCCCAAGCGTGGATTCAACAATCATTTCAGAAAAACTTACAGCATTGTAAACCTTTCTGTACTTGAAGGATTTGAAGCAGGCTCTGTAGTTGATATTGAAACGTTGGGCAACAACGGACTTATCAAAGTGGTTAAGGACGGCGTAGGATTAAAGGTTCTTGGAAACGGAAGTCTTACCAAAGCGTTAACCGTAAAAGCATCTGCTTTCTCTGCTTCTGCTAAAGAAGCAATCGAAAAAGTCGGCGGTAAGGCAGAACAAATCTAACCCGACTTATAAGGGAGGCTAAAATGTGGCAAACAATAGTTAATGCGTTTAAGATTAAAGAAGTCAGACGCAAAATATTGATTACTATTGCATTATTATTCGTGTATAGAATAGGTTGCTATATACCTGTTCCGGGCGTAGAGATGTTTGACGGGTTAAGTGATTATAACTTTTTGAACATTATGAGCGCGGTTTCCGGTGGAGCGTTGCAATACGGCACGTTCTTTGCAATGGGTATAGGACCTTATATCAACGCATCGATTATTATTCAACTTTTAACCGTAGGTATCCCCGCTTTAGAAAGACTTTCTAAACAAGGCGAAGAAGGTAGAAAGAGAATAAACACTTATACCAGAATTTTAACCTTAGTTCTTGCGATAGCGCAGGCTATCGGTATTATAGCAGGGTTTTTATCCTCTATAAATACGCAAGCGATATTTAACACAAACGGCAACAGCGTGTTCTTAGAATACCTAAGTTATGCGTTTTTAGTAATCGTATACGTAGCAGGTGCTGCGCTTACGATGTGGCTTGGTGAAAGAATTACCGATTACGGCGTTTCTAACGGTATCTCGTTATTAATCTTCGTTGGTATACTTTCCACCGCAGGCACTGCAATTTTGGGGCTTTTCCAAAACTGGAACGACAGTTCTATTTGGGTTATCTTAGGATTTATTGTTGCTGCCGTATTGATATTTGCCGCAATCGTTGCGGTAAACGATGCGGAAAGAAAAATTCCCGTTCAGTATGCAAAACAAGTAAAAGGAAGAAAGATGTACGGCGGACAGTCTACTCATATTCCGATTAAAGTAAACGCTTCCGGCGTTATGCCTTTAATCTTCGCTTATGCGATATTGAGTTTTCCCGACCTTATCTTAAACCTTGTTGGTGCAGCATCCGATAACTGGTGGAGCACCTATATGGGAACCGGTTCTTGGCCGTATATGGTTGTACTTTGCGTTTTGATTTTATTCTTCTCGTATTTCTACAATCAAATTCAGTTCAATCCGGACGACGTAAGCAAAAGCATACAAGGAAACGGCGGATTTATTCCGGGAACAAGACCCGGAAAACCGACTGCGGATTATTTGCGTAGAGTTTCTAACAGAATAACTCTTTTCGGCGCGATATTCCTTGCTTTGGTTGCTTTGATACCTTCTATGATATTTAAGGCAGTAGATCAAAGTTTAGTTAACGTATTTAGCGCAACGGGACTTTTAATCGTAGTATCCGTAGCACTTGAATTTGAACAAGCGTTGCAATCGCAAATAATGATGAAGAATTATAAGGGATTCTTAAAGTAAAATGAAGTTGATATTGTTGGGTGCGCCGGGTAGCGGCAAAGGTACTCAAGCAACGTATATCTCAGAAAAATACAATCTTCCGCATATTTCTACGGGCGATATATTTAGAGAGAATATGAAAAACAATACAGAGTTGGGTAAAAAAGTTAAAGAAGCGATGGACGGCGGCAAGCTTTGTCCCGATTCTTTAACAATCGAACTCGTAAAAGACAGATTAACTAAACCCGATTGCAAAAACGGGTATCTGCTAGACGGATTTCCGAGAAATATTTGCCAAGCCGATGCGCTTGAAAGTTTCTCGGCCCCTGAAGCAGTAATAAATCTCGACGTTGACCTATCTATTATAGAAAAAAGGATTACGGGAAGAAGAAGTTGTCCTAAGTGCGGCGGTTCTTTCCATATCGATTTTATTGGAAACGTTTCAACTTGCCCTCAATGCGGCGGTGAATTGGTTATAAGAAAAGACGATAATCCCGAAACAGTAAAAGAAAGGCTTGCAGTGTATAAAACTCAAACTGCACCGCTCGTTGATTATTATATGCAAAAAAGCAAAATAATCACTGTGGACGGAAACAAAGAGATTAAAGAAGTTTTTAACGACATTGTCAAGGTTTTAGGTTAAATGATTACTATAAAAACGCCCGCTGAAATCGAAAAAATGAGAGAAGCGGGAAGACTTACCAAAAACGTTTTGGACCTTATCGGAAAGAGTATAAAAGAAGGTATGACTACCAAAGATTTGGATAAGATTGCTTTCGATTATATAAAGTCTTGCGGAGCAACACCATCTTTTTTAGGGTACGGCGGATTTCCCGCTTCTATATGTGCTTCGATAGACGAAATGGTTGTTCACGGTATTCCGTCCGACGATGCGATAATTAAAAACGGACAAATCGTAAGTATAGACGTTGGCGTTATTTACAACGGTTGGCAAGGTGATGCTGCCAGAACTTTTATGATCGGAGACGTTTCCGAAGAAAAGAAAAAACTTGTTTCCGTTACGGAACAATGTTTCTTTAACGCAGTAGAACACCTAAGAGACGGCACGCCGCTTGGCGATATAGGACATTATGTTCAAACCCATGCGGAAGCAAACGGCTTTTCCGTGGTGAGAGCGCTTGTAGGACACGGTATCGGTAGAGAAATGCACGAAGATCCTTCCGTTCCTAATTATGGAAAAAAGGGCACGGGCATAAGACTAAAAGCAGGTATGACTATTGCTATAGAGCCTATGATTAACGCAGGTGTATATCAAGTAGATTTTATGCCGGACGGTTGGGGAGTAAAGACGAGGGACAGAAGACCTTCCGCTCATTACGAAAACACCGTTGCTATCACCGAAAACGGTGTAGAGATACTTACGCTTTAGGTGTGTTATGAAAGATATTTCAGTCGGCGACGTAGTTTTATGTACTGCCGGAAGAGATAAAGAAAAGGTTTTCGCGGTATTATCCGTAAACGATAAAGAAGCATTTATCGCAGACGGAAAAACGAGAAGGGTTGAAAATCCCAAAAAGAAAAACTTAAAACATTTAGTAAAAATATGCTCGGATTATTCTAAAGAGTTATCCGAACAAATAAACGGCGGTCAAGCGGTTGGGAATAAAAGCCTAAAAAGAAAGCTTGCCGCAGTTAAACAAAAATCATAGGAGGAATAGTTTTGTGTCGAAAGACGACGTTATAGAAACAGAAGGCGTAGTTGTCGAAGCACTTCCCGATGCTAAGTTTAAGGTAAAACTTTCTAACGGACATATAATCGACGCCCACATTTCGGGTAAACTACGTATGCACTATATCAGAATCATACCGGGCGATAGCGTAAAACTTGAAATGAGTCCTTACGACTTAACCAAGGGAAGAATCACCTGGCGTAGTAAAAATTAAAGCATAAACAAATTCCAAAGGAGATAAAAAAATGAAAGTAAGACCGTCTGTAAAACCCATGTGCGACAAGTGCAAAGTTATTAAGAGAAACGGAAAAGTTATGGTAATTTGTTCTAAGAACAAAAGCCACAAACAAAGACAAGGTTAATAAAAACTTATTCCGCAAGGAAAAAGTAGAAAATAACCGCGAAACGGAGCGAATAGTTTATCATTCCAAAACAAAAGCGCGTTTCGCATTGACATATATAAAAAAACTATTTAAGAAAAAAATGGAGGTATGTGCATGGCACGTATAGCTGGCGTTGATTTGCCTAACAACAAGAGAGTTGAAATTGGTTTAACGTACATCTACGGAATCGGACTTGCAACGGCAAAGAAAATAATCAGTGAAACGGGTGTTAATCCCGACACGAGAGTTAAAGACTTAAGTGAAAACGACGTAGCAAAGTTAAGAGAATATATCGAACACAACCTTCACGTAGAAGGAGACCTTCGCAGTGAAGTAAGCCTTTCTATCAAAAGATTGATAGAAATCGGTTGTTATCGCGGTGTTCGTCACAGAAAGAACCTTCCCGTTCGTGGACAGAGTTCCAAAAGAAATGCGAGAACCAGAAAGGGTCCTCGTCGTACCGTCGCTAAGAAAAAGACGGCTAGCAGATAACGGGAGGTAATGTAATATGGCAGCAGCTAAAAAGATAGTAAAAAAGCGTAAAGACGTTAAAAGAGTTGATAAAGGTCAAGTACACATTCAAGCATCTTTTAACAACACGCTAGTCACGATTACCGATATGCAAGGAAACACCGTATCTTGGTCCAGTGCAGGAAGTTTGGGATTTAAGGGTTCCAGAAAGAGCACTCCGTTCGCAGCACAACAAGCAGCGGAAGCCGCAGGAAAGATTGCCAGAGAACAAGGTATGCGTCAAGTAGAAGTTTACGTAAAGGGTCCCGGAGCAGGAAGAGAATCCGCAATAAGAGCGCTTGCTAATTGCGATATGGAAGTGACCTTGATTCAAGACGTTTCTCCCATTCCCCACAACGGTTGTAGACCGCCCAAAAAACGTAGAGTATAACGGAGGAATATAAAATGGCTAAATATACAGAATCCAAATGTCGTTTGTGCAGACGTGAAGGTTGCAAACTTTTCTTAAAAGGAGAAAGATGCTATAAAGGCGTTTGCGCTTTTGAAAAGAGACCTGTTGCTCCCGGTCAGCACGGTATGGGAAGAAAGAAGGTTTCCGAATACGGACTTCAACTTCGTGAAAAGCAAAAATGTAAGAGAATTTACGGCGTACTCGAAGGTCAGTTCAGAAAGTATTATGAAAGAGCAGACAGAATGAAGGGTATCACCGGTGAAAACATGCTTTCTCTTTTAGAGAGAAGATTAGATAATGTTATTTACAGAATGGGTATCGGTTCTTCTCGTTCTCAAGCACGTCAATTAGTGACACACGCTCACTTTACCGTTAACGGAAAGAACGTTAATATCGCTTCTTACTCTGTAAAGGTTGGAGACGTTATTGCTGTTAAAGAAAGCAAAAAAGACAACAAGTATTTTGCTGAAATAAAGCAAATGAAAGTTGGCAATATGCCCAAGTGGTTAGAATTCAATCCCGAAACTCTCGAAGGGAAAGTAATCGCTCTTCCGCAAAGAGAAGATATCGACAGCAACATTGCTGAACATATGATTATCGAATTGTATTCTAAATAATTAAATAAAAAAATTAAAATTTTGATGGACCTTTGCAGGGGGAAAGCAAGAGAAATCCACGCTTTTGCAAGAATTCCTGCATAGGTTTATATCAAAACTATTAGGAGGTATATTTTCTTATGATGGAAATTGAAATGCCAAAAATAGCAGTGGAAGAAAACGAAGAAAAAAGCTACGTTAAAATCGTAGTTGAACCTTTAGAAAAGGGCTTTGGGTTAACGATAGGAAACGCATTGAGAAGAATTTTGCTTGCAGCACTTCCCGGCGCAGCTATCACCAATATAAAGTTCTCGGAAGATTTGGGCATTAAGCACGAGTTTTCTGCTGTACCTTTCGTAAAAGAAGACGTCACCGAAATAATCCTTAACTTAAAATGCGTAAACGTAAAGACCGTTTCTTTAGAAAACGATTTTGTAAAGACCGTAAGACTTTATAAAGAAGGTCCCGCAGTTGTTAAGGCAGGCGACATAGAGTGCGACAGCGAAATTGAAATTCTTAACCCCGACCAATATATTTGTACCGTTGGCGAAGGCGGCAAGTTAGATATGGAACTTACCATCGGTAGAGGCAGAGGATATCAAGGTGCTGATATGCACAAAACCGATATTATAGACAATATCGCAATAGACAGTATTTATACTCCCGTTAAAAAGGTAAGTTATAACGTTTCCGCTACTCGTGTAGGACAAAGCGTTGACTACGATAAACTTACGTTGGAAGTATGGACTAACGGAGCGTTTTCCGGTAGAGATATAGTAAGTCTTGCTGCTAAGATTTTAGAAGAACACGTAAGAATGTTCGTTTCTTTGTCCGAAGTAGGTAATATCGGAATATTGGTTCCCCCCGAAGAAGATAAGAAAATTAAGATTCTCGAAATGGCTATAGAAGAAATGGATTTATCCGTTCGTTCTTATAACTGCTTAAAGAGAGCAAACATTCATACAGTAGAAGATTTAACCAAAAAAACCGAAGACGATATGCTTAAAGTCCGCAACTTGGGCAAAAAATCTCTTGACGAGGTTATTGCTAAACTCGTAAGTTTAGGCTTGAAGCTCAAAGAGAAGGAGGACTAATACAATGGAAAGAAAATTAGGCGTAAACGCAACGCAAAGAATGGCGCTTATTAAAAACCAAGCGTCCGCACTTTTATGGCACGGAAGAATTGAAACCACCGAAGCTAGAGCAAAAGAAGTGGCTTCTTACGTGGCAAAAATCATCACTCTTGCAGTAAACACTTACACCGATACCGTAGAAACCGAAGTAGTAGTTAAGGATTCTAAGGGTAAAGACGTATCTAAAACCTTGGTTAAAGACGGTGTTAAAAAACTTAACGCAAGAAGAAAAATTATGACGATGGTTAACGACTTTCAAGAAGTAAAGGGCTTTAAAGAAAGCAAACCTGAATTCAAGAAGAGAACCCAAGCGGTTAAATATCCCCTTATTGAAAAAATCTTTGACGAATACGCACCCAAATATGCTGCTCGCAAAGAAGAAAAAGGTCAAGGCGGCGGATATACCAGAATCTATAAGTTAGGACCGAGAAAGGGTGATGCAGCGGAAGTTGCTATTATAGAATTAGTTGACTAATTTGTTTATAACATTATTAAAAACAGACCGAAATCGGTCTGTTTTTACTATTTAAATTTATAAAGCGTTTTTCTATTTTTATCTATAATTAAA
>CAYVPW010000008.1:0-18774 GCA_964453915.1 uncultured Christensenella sp.
CATTATCCCCTAACACTATTAGGTATTTAATGATTTTAAAAGCAGATAGAAATCTGCCCTTATTTTAAGAGTTTATTCAATAGAGAAAAAAACTCTTTAGTTTCTTCTTTAGAAATATTATCAAACATACAAGAAACCACGTTTGAAATATGTTTTTTTCTTTCGGTTAAGGCTGTTTTACCTTGTTCGGTTAAAAAGATAACCACCTTTCTTCCATCGGATTTTTCGCTTTTTCTCTCTATATATCCTTTTTTTTCTAAACTGTTAAGTGCACTTGCAACTCTTGCGGTGGAAACGTTCATCTTCTTTGCAATCTCACCGGCGACAACGCCTTTATCGCTCTCTTGCAAAATCTTTAAAATCACAAACATTCCTTTGTACCCGTCGTCTATCAAGCGAACAAGTTTTCGCCAGTTTTGCGATTTACACACGATTTCCATCTCTTTTTCTACAAGAGTATAATCCATGTTTTTCTCCTTTAATTTAACTAACACTATTAGTAATTATAATTACTACAATCCGTTTTGTCAACTTTTTTATTTGAAAACTAAAACGCAAGCAAAGCAACCGCTTTGCTTGCGCATAATGGTGGGGGCGGTAAGGCTCGAACTTATGACCTCCACGATGTCAACGTGGCGCTCTAACCAACTGAGCTACGTCCCCGTGCCGTAATATAATAGCATATTACGACGGATAAAACAAGTGATTTATACGTGTTTTTGCACGCTTAGTGCGCCCGTTATTTCTCTCCACGCAGTTTCAAACACGGAATTTAACGGGTTATTCTTAAATACGGAATCAAGCCCAAAAATGCTTCCTTGTAAAGACTGATAAAAACCACCTTCCGTTCCGCTTATCCAAGCGATTATTTGAAAAACTATAAGTGCAAGCACTATAAGAGCCGCCAAAAAAAGGGCAACGCCTAAAATTTTGTTTATAACTCTCATCACAACGCTATCTATTTCCATAACGCTTTGAACTATATTTACAATCAGTATTCTCAAAAGTTGAACAATCACGAACAATGCGATTGCAAAAACAATCATTTCTATTCTTATAGTCAATAAAAATTCACATATTCCGCTTCCGTTTTCCGTGAGTGCATTTACAAAACTCGCTAACAAATCTTGAATGAATCCCCAAGAAAGAACTATGCCGAATAAAAAATAACATACTACAACAGAGATAATTTTACCGAATATACCGCCGGTTAAAAATTTTAGTCCGCGACCGAAGCCCATTCCAAGCCCTAATAAAAAGAACACGGCAACCAATGCGATTGCAACGATATCAATTACTAACATAATCCCCTCCTGTATTTTTAGCCGTAAAATAATTACTTACCCGTATTATACCATAACCGTAGTTAAATTTAAAGTATTTTTTTGCCGCTGATTTTTGTTAATCCTTTTTTAATTCTTCTTTATCTTTTTTAGTAAAATCGCAATCGTTCTCAAAATAAGATTTTACCTTTTTAGATAGCGGTTTATACTCTATTACGGCATTATTTAATTTATTAAACAACTTTATAAGCCAACCGTTAAAAAGAGTCATTGCAACGGTGCCGATACCTATACCCGTAAAATTTCCGAATAAAATCAAGGTCATTACAACCGAAATTACCAAAAAACAAGCATCGTACACTATCTTAAAAGAAGAAGTTTGCTTATTGAATTTTTTGCTTACCGCTTTAACAAAATAGTCGTTTACTTGCGGATAAGGATAAACCTTAAACGCAATTGAAAGCGAATAAGAAATTATAATCATTCCGCAAGCAAGCAAAAGTATTCTTTGCCACAATAAATAACCGTCAACCGGAAATTGCGCAGGGTTTAAAAAAGGCACTATAGCCCTTATTAAATCTAACATTGCCCCGTAGATTAGACAGGATAAAAAAGAAAAGAAATACTTTATCTTTACGCCTTTTAATATAAAGCACATAACGATAAACAAAACGCCCTGCACAATGTATTCACCAGCACCGAAACTTAAAAAATCCACTTTAAGGCTCAAAATATAAGCAGGTGCAACGACCATTGATACGCCGAAATCCGCTGCGGCAGTCATTGCAACGCCAAAAGCCAAAATAAACATTGCAACAAAATACATTATCTCTTCGTGAAAGACAAGTTTCTTTTTCATAAGTAAATCCTGTAAAATATATTTTATGATTACGTTTTTAACATTGTATCATAACGGCAAAAAAATTGCTTGTTTTTATTGCCCGTTTTAAAAATAAAAGCGCTTTGAAAATATTTCAAAGCGCAAATAATTTAATATTATTAGTCGTTTAGTTTATATTCGCTAAAATCAACGAAACGTCTTTCTTTTCTACTCTTTTCAGCAGCGTAAACCACAACGTGCCCGTTTATAGAATCTTCTAATTTAGTAAGAGATAAAGATTTTTTACCTTCCGCAAAGAAGCCTACTAAATCGTGCATTATAGCATAGTCACCACCTGCGTGCCCGCCGTAATTAGCGTTTACAACTATATCTTTAGAAACGTCTATAACTTCTTCTCTAGGAGTATAAACACCCTCGCTACGGTCTATTTTAGTCACCGTTAATTTAGCGGTAGAAACGTAGCCGGCTATTTCACCCTTTGCACCTACAACGTGTATCCATCTGTCTTCTTTTTGAGTACCTGCAATAAGATTATGCGTTGCGATAGAGCCGTTTTCAAACTCAATAGAAACACATTGTCTATCTATAATATCCGCATCGGTTTTATACGCACACTTTCCGTATATATCGTGCTTTAAGAATTCCTCTTTTTCTTCTTTTGTGATTTCTTGATACGGCTTTCCTATCGCTCTCCAAGTTTGGAAAGGCATTGCATCCGTTTCTAAATGTACTTTTTGTGCAGAGTATAAGCAGGTATCGTTATGCGGGCATTGATAGCAATATTCGGTAGAATCTTTGGGTGCTTTTTCCGGTATAAATTGTGAACGAGAACCGAAAGAAGAAACGGACTTAGGCACGGTGTAGTTATTTAACCAGCAAAGAATATCCGTATCGTGGCAACATTTTGCTAAAAGCATAGGTGAACCACATTCTTTTTCGCTACGCCACTTACCCCTTACGAAAGAATCTAGGTAGTGACCGCACCAAACGTGTTCGTTTATTTCCATACTCATTATCTCGCCTATTTCTCCACTCTCTATAACCGACTTAATCGTTCTGTAAAAAGGAGTGTATCTTAAAACGTGGCAAACAAACACTTTAACATTGTTTTTTACCGCCGCTTGATAAATCTCTTTAAGTTCTTCAAAATAAGGCGTAATGGGCTTTTCTATAAGCATATTGTAGCCTGCGTTTATAATCTTCATAGCGGTTTCGTGGTGCATTTCGTCCATCGTTGCGTTTATAACGAAATCGCATTCTATCTTTTTAGATAAAAACTCGTCTAAATCTAAAAAAGAACGTTCTTTATCCACTCCGTATTTTTCACAAGCAACTTTTAGCATTACGGGCGAAACGTCTACAATGGCAACAACTTCTAACTCTTCCGGTTTAGTAAGAGAATAATTGCAATATGCTTGACCGCGGTTTCCCGCACCTACTAGCGCTACTTTTACCTTTTTCATAATCGTTAAACACTCCTTGTGTTTTTTTATTTTATTATAAATTGTTTTATAAAATCATTCAACGCCAAAACTTGCCTTTTATACATCATTTTTTGCGCAGTGCACAATTTGCATTAAACAATAATATCCCTACATCTATTTAAATCGCTAATAAAACAAAAAGCAAGAATAAATCTTGCTTTTTGAATATTATCCGTTAATTAAAATCCGATATATAGCCCCAACTCGTCGCTAGAAGGAATTTTTACGGTTCCTTCCCACGGTGCTATTTCTAAATAAATTTCGCCTTTTATAGCGTAGTTATGTTCTTCGTCAGCCTGGTCAATCTTAGATTCCACTTTTGCAGCGATAAGTTGATTGCTTGCGTTAAAAACTAAAATCACTTCGCCTCTGCTACCAGACACAGCGGTTTGAACTACTTTTATCTTTGTATAATCTTCGCTCTTATCCATAAAGAACTTTATACTTCCCTCTTCTGCCGTAATGTATCCTGCCGCTTCAACAAGTCCGGACATAGATATATTTATACTTCCAAAAGGTACGTTATCTCTAATAAACTTATCTATAGACATCTTAGCCTTTGTTTTTACTTCAAGTCCTTTCATTTCTAAAGCGTAATACATATACCCGTCTGCAAAGTAGATGTCGGAATCTATAACGCTATTATCATTTGAACTAACGTTCATATTGCCTTGCATTTGAAGTTTTCCGTCTTTACTTCCGATTTTCATTCCTACGTCGGCAGATACTTTCATAATATCTTCGCCGCTTCTTGTTTCCATGTTTCCTTTAAGGGTATACTCAACACCAGTTGCGTAGTCGATTTCCTCTGCGTCTTCAACTTGATTTACAGTTGCCGAAAAAGCTGTTGCTTCTTCTAAGGTCATTTCCTTATAATTGCCGTCAAAAACACTTCCGCAACCCACCAAAGACAATGCGCCCATTGCCAAAACAACGCACATTATCGAGCATAATAGTTTTTTCATTTCATCTCTCCTTTTGGCTCGAAAAAAAATTCAAACCTTAATCTAGTACTTTTATTCTACGACAAAACGAATAGGCTGTCAATACCAAAAATCGATTTTTATAATAAACCGAACAACTAAACCGTTGTTGTATAAATCACGCTTTAGTTTCGCAATAAATGCAGCGATATACTTTGTTTTCTTTATCCGTAAGCTTAAAAACGTGATCTAACTCTTGTTCGCAAGAAGTAATACATCTCGGATTTTTGCATTTTAACACGTTTACCAACCTTTCGGGCATATCTATACTTTGCTTTTTATAAACTTTTCCGTCCTTAATAATGCTAACGGTTGCGTTGGGAGCAACGTATCCTATCAAGTTAAAATCAACGGAAATATCTGCATCTATCTTGATAATGTCTTTTTTGCCCATCTTTTTACTACCGGCGTTTTTTATTATCGCAACGGAAGCATCGGTTTCTTCTAGCCCCAAAAGGTCGTAAAGTTTCATTGCAAGCCCCGCAGTAATATGGTCTATAACTATTCCGTTTTTTATCGAATCTATTTTCATATTCTACCCGTCTCCTTTAACAACTTTAATATAAGCGCCATACGCATATATTTTCCGTTTAACACTTGCTTAAAGTAGCACGCTCTAGAATCTTCGTCTATCTTTACGCTTATCTCGTTAACTCTCGGCAACGGGTGTAGTATAGACATATCGCTCTTTGCGTTTTTAAGCTTGTCCGGAGTTAAAATATAACTGTCTTTAAGTCTTAAATAATCTTCCTCGTTAAAAAAGCGTTCTTGTTGGACCCTAGTCATATACAAAACGTCTAGGTCGGGAATTACCGCTTCTAAATCGGTAGTTTGCTCGTACGGAATGTTTTTTTCTATTAAAACGCCTTTTTTTACGTAGCTTGGCAACTTTAATTCTTCCGGAGAAATCAACACAAACTTTATATCGTTATATCTGCTGAGTGCGTTAATTAACGAATGAACCGTTCTGCCGAACTTTAAATCTCCGCAAAGCCCAACGGTTAAACCGCTTAGCCTTCCTTTTTCTCTCTTTATCGTAAGCAAATCCGCAAGCGTTTGAGTGGGGTGGCAATGTCCGCCGTCCCCTGCGTTTATAACGGGAATAGACGCATTGTTTGCTGCAACTAACGCCGCACCTTCTTTTGGGTGGCGCATTGCGATAATGTCTGCATAACAGCTGACTACCTTTGCGGTATCGGCAACGCTTTCTCCCTTTGTAGAAGAAGAACTTCTGGCATCGGAAAAGCCTAAAACATTTCCGCCTAGTTCGTACATAGCGGCTTCAAAACTCAATCTCGTTCTCGTGGACGGTTCAAAAAACAACGTTGCAAGTTTTTTGCCGGCGCAAACGTGTGCGTATTTTTGCGGATTATCTATTATATCCGTTGCAACCGAAATAAGTTCGTCTATTTCTTTTACGCTTAAATCCGAAATATCAATTACACTTCTCATATTACCGTCCGCCTTACTCTTTTGCTCCGTTTATTGCAAGATAATCTTTAATGCGTTTAATGTTTTCTTCGTTTTCGGGTTTTTCTTGCAAATATTCTATAATATCGTAAACGTCTACAACAGAATATACGGGAAATCCGTACTGTTCGCTAATTTCTGTCATTGCGGATTTTTCTGTAAGCCCCTTTTCTTTGCGGTCTACCATAACGAACGTTGCCGCAACTTTTACACCCTCTAACTTAGACAAAACGGACATACTTTCTCTTATTGCAGTTCCCGCAGTAATAACGTCTTCAACAATTATCACCTTTTCTCCGCTTTGCGGTTTATACCCAACGAACACACCACCCTCTCCGTGGTCTTTTTCTTCTTTACGGTTAAAAAAGAACGGCAAATTTAAGCCGTGTTTTGTAAGCGCACAAGCAACGGACACCGCAATCGGTATTCCCTTATATGCAGGTCCGTACAAAACGGTTTTTTCGTTTCCTATCTTTTGAGAATATGCGGTCGCATAAAATTCGCCCAGTTTTAAAATTTGCTCGCCCGTTTTAATTTCGCCCGCATTTATAAAGTAAGGGATTTTTCTTCCGCTTTTTGCGGTAAAATCGCCGAACTTTAACACTCCCGCTTGCTCTAAAAACTTTATAAACTCTCTTTTGTAATTTTCCATTTTTAAATCTCCGTATTAATCTAAAAATTCTTTTACGCAACGCTCGTATGCGCTTACGGGGTCGCTTGCAGCCGTAATAGGACGACCAACAACTATGTAATCAGAACCTATTTTTCTCGCTTCTTCAGGCGTCATTACCCTCTTTTGATCTCCTTTATCCCCATCTGCAAATCTCACGCCCGGCGTCACTGTTAAAAATTCTTTTCCGCACGCTTCGTGAACCTTTCCCGCTTCTAAAGGAGAACAAACAACTCCGTCTAATCCGGCAAGTTTTGCGTTTAAGGCATAGTGCATAACTACTTCTTCCATAGGTTTGTTTATGAGTAAATCTTTTTCCATACTCTCTTGACTTGTAGAAGTAAGTTGCGTCACGGCGATAAGCAAAGGTCTTGTTCCGTCCGCTCTCGTTAGTCCTTCGATAGCCGCTTGCATCATTGCAACAGTTCCGCCTGCGTGAAGATTGCAAATATCAACGTCTAAATTAGATAATACCGCCATAACCTTTTTTACGGTGTTTGGAATATCGTGTAGTTTAAGGTCTAAAAATATTTTGTGTCCACGGCGTTTAATCTCTTTTACAATGGAAGGTCCTTCCGCATAAAAAAGTTCCATACCTATTTTTACAAAAGGTTTTTTATCCTTAAACAAATCTAAAAATTCAAAAGTTTTTTCCGCACTTGCAAAATCGCAAGCCACAATTACGTCTTTACTCATTTCGTTGCAACTCCTATTATATCACTTAATTTTTCTATACCGTATTTTTGCATAACCGCAGGCAAATCGTCTATTATCTTACTGCACGCATAAGGGTCTATAAGGTTTGCCGCCCCCACTTGAACTGCGGTTGCTCCGGCAAGCATCATTTCAACAACGTCTTCTGCGCAAGATACGCCGCCTATTCCGACTACGGGAACGTTTACCGCCTGCGCCACTTGATAAACCATTCTAAGCGCAACGGGGAACAACGCTGGTCCGGAATATCCGCCCGTTTTATTAGCCACAATCGGTTTTTTTGTTTTTAAGTCTATTCTCATTCCCAAAAGAGTGTTGATTAAACTTATTCCGTCCGCACCTGCGTTTTCACACGCTTTTGCTATACTTACTATATCGGTCACGTTTGGCGAAAGTTTTACTATAACGGGCTTTGTGGAAACGTTTTTCACCGCTTTAACGATAGTTTCCGCAGCAGCAGGGTCCGTGCCGAAACTCATTCCGCCGCCGTGAACGTTCGGGCAACTTATATTTACCTCTAGCCACCCTACCATTTCTTGCTTGTCTAACAATTCGCAAGTATAAACGTAATCTTCTACGGAAAATCCGCTTACGTTTGCCATTACTTTTTTGTTAAAGCACTTTTTTAATTTTGGCAACTCTTCGCTTATTACCTTTTCCACCCCCGGATTTTGAAGCCCTACGGAGTTGATTAGCCCCGCAGTGCACTCCGCTATTCTAGGAGTAGGATTGCCAAAACGCGCTTTTGCGGTAGTTCCCTTAAAGGAAAAAGTGCCTAGTTTATTTATATCGTATAAATCCGCATACTCATACCCGTAGCCGAAAGTTCCCGAAGCGGGGATTACGGGATTGTCGATTTCTATTCCGCATAAATTAACGCTTAATTTTCCCATAAAATTTCCTCCGTTTTCATAACGGGTCCGTCTTTACAAATTCTTTTGTATCCGGTAATGGTTTTGCAAGAGCACCCCATACACGCACCAAAGCCGCACCCCATACGCTTTTCAAAGCTCATTTGTCCTTGTGTTTTTGCCGTTTTATACACGGCTTTTAGCATAGGCTCCGGTCCACAAGCGTAAAAATAAGAATAGTCTTTTGGAAAGGCATTAGTCACAAAGCCCTTTACTCCGTAACTCCCGTCCGCCGTGGTGACTGCAACGGAGCAACCTAAATCCTTAAACTCTTTTTCATAAAAAACTTCTTCTTTTTTATTAAAGCCAAGTATCACGGAAACATTTTTTCCTTGCTCTATAAGTTTTTTCGCAAGCAAATACATAGGCGGAACGCCCACGCCGCCGCCGATAAGAAGAGGCTTTTCTCCCGATAAAGAAAGGTCGTATCCGTTGCCTAAACCAGTAAGCAAATCCAACTTTTCACCGACTTGCATAGTAGCCATTTTTTCCGTTCCCTTTCCAACGGTTTTATAAATAATCGTCAATTCGTCTTCTTTTATATCGCACACGGATATAGGACGGCGCAAATACAATCCTTCAATCAAAATATTAACAAACTGTCCGCAAGCTGTAATTGCACTTACGTCCCCTTTAAAGCGCATTTTATAAACGTTTTCCGTTAAACCTTTATTTTCGATTATTTCAAATATACCTTGTTTCATTTATACCCCTTTTAGGAATTTATCGTAGATATTGTTAGCGTAGTTTCTTCAAGCACGTCTAAAAGCACTCTTACTGTATCTAAAGATGTAAACATCGTCACGTTGTTTTCAGTTGCCAAGCGGCGAATTATTCTTCCGTCGCTAGCTTGCATAGAAGCGCCTATATCTCTCGTGTTTATAACGTATGCAATATGACCCTGTCTTACTGCTTCCGGAATATCTTCGCTTCCGTCGCTTATCTTATTTAACACGTGCGTTCTTATGCCGTTTTGTTTTAGATATGCGGCAGTTCCGGACGTTGCTAAAATATTAAACCCTAAATTATAGAATCTGCGAATAAGCGGCAAAACTTCTTCTTTGTCTTTATTTGCAACCGTAACGAAAACAGAACCGTAATTTTGCAAGTGCGTTCCCGCCGCCTGCAAAGCCTTATATAACGCACGGTTAAGTTTATCGTCGTACCCTATCGCTTCACCCGTAGATTTCATTTCGGGAGAAAGATATGCGTCTAATCCCTTTATTTTATTAAAAGAGAACACAGGCACTTTTACGTAATAACGCTTTTTCTCTTCCGGATAAATATCGAATATTCCCTGCTCTTTAAGTGATTTACCTAAAATTACTTCGGTAGCAATATCCGCTAAACTGTATCCGGTAGACTTAGATAAGAAAGGCACGGTTCTAGAAGAACGCGGGTTTACTTCTATAATATAAACCTCGTCCTTTTCGTCTACTATAAATTGAATGTTATATAGACCGATAATGCCTATTCCCAAGCCTAATTTTTTAGCGTACTGCAATATTATACCCTTAACTTTATCGGATATACTAAAAGACGGATAAACGCTTATTGAATCTCCGGAGTGAATACCCGTACGCTCTACAAGTTCCATAATTCCCGGAACGAACACGTCTCTTCCGTCGCATATAGCGTCTACTTCCACTTCTTTTCCTTGAATGTATTTATCAACCAAAACGGGTTTATCCGCATCGATTTCAACAGCGGTTTTTAGGTAGTGACGAAGCTGTTCTTCGTTGCCTACGATTTGCATTGCTCTTCCGCCCAAAACGAAACTGGGTCTTACCAATACGGGATATCCTATTTCTTCCGCTGCCTTTACGCCGTCTTCAATTTTAGTCACAGCCTTTCCTTTTGGTTGCGGAATGTTTAGATTTTCTAAAATCTTTTCAAAGCTGTCTCTATTTTCCGCACGGTCTATCGCCTCGCAATCGGTACCGATAATTTTAACGCCCCTGTTCATAAGCGGCTCTGCCAAATTTATAGCCGTTTGTCCGCCCAAAGAAGCAATAACGCCTTCCGGCTTTTCAAAATCTATTATCGACATAACATCTTCCGGCGTAAGCGGTTCAAAATACAATTTATCAGCTGTTGTATAGTCGGTAGATACGGTTTCGGGATTGTTGTTTATTATAATCGCTTCGTAGCCTTCTCTCTTTATCGTTTGAACTGCGTGTACGGTAGAATAGTCAAACTCTACGCCTTGTCCTATACGGATAGGACCTGCACCTAAAACTACTATCTTTTTCTTGTCCGTAAGGCGAGAAGCGTTTTCTCCCGTATAAGAAGAATATAAGTACGCAATATATTTACCCGTATGCAATGTATCTACCATTTTAAATACGGGAATTATTCCGTTTTCTTTACGAGTTTTGTATATTTCCGTTTCCGGCACGCCCCAAACGTTTGCTATATATTTATCCGAAAAACCTGTCTTTTTAGCCTGTCTTAAAACGTCTACGTTTCCCTTGTTATCTTTTAAAACTTTTTCCGCCTCTACTATGCGCTTAAACGATTCTAAAAATAAAGGCGTAATCATAGTCGCTTTATGAAGTTCTTCTACGCTGGCGTTTCTTCTTAAAAGTTCAAACACAGCGTAAATATTGTCGTCCTTAAACTCTTTTATATATTCGTAAATTTCCGCATCCGTCATTTTGTCGAACTTACTCAAATAGAAGTGGCACACACCCGTTTCTAATGAACGGACGGACTTTAACAAACATTCTTCTAACGTAGAGCCTATTCCCATTACTTCGCCCGTCGCTTTCATTTGAGTGCCCAACGTGTTAGGCGCATCTGCAAACTTATCAAACGGGAATCTCGGGAACTTTGCGACAACATAATCCAAAGAAGGCTCGTTTGCGGCAGTTCCGCCTGCAACGGCAATATCTTCTAACGCCATTCCCATAGCTATCTTTGCAGTGACTCTTGCAATTGGATATCCGCTTGCCTTAGATGCAAGTGCCGAAGAGCGGGAAACACGTGGATTTACTTCTATAAGGTAATATTCGCTAGAATAAGGATTTAGGGCAAATTGAACGTTGCAACCGCCTTCTATCTTTAATTCTCTTATTATCTTTATCGCACTGTCATTAAGCATTTTTTGGTCGTGCTTGCTTAAAGAAAGTATCGGTGCTACAACGGCAGAATCGCCCGTGTGCACACCCACGGGGTCAATGTTTTCCATTCCGCAAATAGTTATGGCGTTATCGTTAGAGTCCCTCATTACCTCAAACTCTATTTCTTTATATCCCTTTACACTTTTTTCTATAAGCACTTGATGAACGGGTGATAGCTTAAACGCATTTATGCCTATTTCTTGCAATTCTTTTTCGTCGTTAGCAAAACCGCCGCCCGTTCCGCCAAGCGTAAACGCAGGACGCAAAACAACGGGATAGCCTATTTCTTTCGCCGCTTCTTTTGCCTCTTCTAGATTATAGGTTATTTTAGAAGGGATAACGGGCTCTCCTATAGATTCGCACATTTCTTTAAATAACTCACGGTCTTCCGCTCTTTCTATACTTTCGCTAGAAGTACCTAAAAGTTCAACCCCGCACTCTTTTAATACGCCTTTCTTTTCTAATTGCATGGCAAGGTTAAGTCCGGTTTGCCCGCCTATGCCGGGGACTATTGCGTCAGGGCGCTCGTAGCGTAAAATCTTTGCCACATATTCTAGCGTTAACGGCTCCATATAAACCTTGTCTGCTATAGAAACGTCCGTCATTATCGTTGCCGGATTAGAGTTGCAAAGTATTACTTCGTATCCCTCTTCTTTTAATGCTAGACACGCCTGCGTACCAGCATAATCAAATTCCGCCGCTTGCCCTATAACGATAGGACCGGAGCCTATAATTAAAACCTTTTTAATATCCGTTCTTTTTGCCATTGCGTTTTTCTCCTTTTTATTTTTTATCTTGATATGCCGTTTTTCCGTCGCATACGGTTAAACAACATTTTCCGTAAACTTTTTTTCCTTCAAACGGAGTGGCTTTGCCTTGAGATAAAAAGTCCAAACAATTTATCTCGTACTCTTCTTCTAAATTCCAAACCGTAAAATCCTTACCTATATCAAGCCCGAATCTTTTTCTCGGATTGATAGCCATAAGTTCTATTAACCTTTCAAGCGTAATCACGCCGTTTTTTACCAACCCTGTATATAATAACGGAAAAGCCGTTTCAAGTCCAACGATTCCGAACAAACTTTTTTCTAATCCGCAATTTTTTTCTTCTTTAGAGTGTGGAGCGTGGTCCGTTGCTATCATATCAATCGTTCCGTCTTTAATTCCCTCTATCAAAGCAAGCCTATCGGCTTTTTCTCTTAAAGGCGGATTCATCTTAAAACTTCCGTCTTCTTTCAAATCGTTTTCGTCAAGCAATAGATAATGCGGCGCTGTTTCGCAACTCACGTTTAAGCCTTGCGCTTTTGCCTGTCTTATAAGCTCTACACTCTCTTTACTAGAAATATGGCAAACGTGATAAGCACACCCCGTTTCTTTTACTAACTCTAAATCTCTTTTAATAGCGCCCCATTCGCTTTCACTGCAAATTCCACGATGGCCGTGCTCTTTTGCATACTTTCCGTCGTGAATATACCCGCCGAAAAGTAAAGCGTTGTCCTCACAGTGCGCAACGATTATTTTATTAAGCGATTTTGCTTTTAGCATTGCTTCCTTCATTTTTTCGCTAGACTGAACCCCCCTTCCGTCGTCCGAAAAGCCTACAACGCTATCTGCCATATCTTTCATTTCAGAAAGCATTTCGCCTTTTTCCCCCACGGTTATCGCACCGAAAGGATAAACGTTTATACAAGCAAAAGCATTTATCAAATCTAACTGTTTTTTAAGATTTTTCGCATTGTCGGGAACGGGATTTAGGTTTGGCATAGTGCAAACCGCAGTATATCCGCCGTGTGCCGCCGCCTTACTACCCGAATAAATTGTTTCTTTATAAGAAAAACCCGGCTCGCGAAAGTGCACGTGCACGTCGCAAAAACCGGGAAAAACAGTATATTTTGAATTGTTATATTGCGGATTTGAAAACAAAAAACCCGCCGCGGCTTCCGTCGCAGTTTTTAAGTTTTGTAGTCCTATAAGGTTAGCATTTGTTTTTTGCATAAAATATCCCTTGATTTTTATAGTTATGAGTTTGCCGAATAATTCGGCAAACTCTTTCCGTCTTTTATAATCACTCGTTAAAACAAGCCCGTTATAACTCCATTTTCGTCCACGTCTATATTCTCTGCCGCAGGAACTTTAGGAAGACCGGGCATTGTTAAAATATCCCCTATCATAACTACTATAAAGCCTGCCCCTGCAGATACTTTTACGTTTTTTACAGTCACGGTAAAATCGGTAGGCGCACCCAATTTTTGCGGGTCATCCGAAAAACTATACTGCGTTTTTGCTATGCAAACGGGAAGTTTATCAAAACCTAATTCCGTAAGTTTTTCTATTTGCTTTTTTGCAGCGGGAAGAACTGAAATTCCGTTTCCGCCGTAAACCTTTCTTACTACGGAAGAAATCTTGTCTTCTATGCTAGTGTTTAACTCGTAAGCAAAAGTAAAGTTTGCCTTTTCGTTTTCGCAAAGTCTAACTACTTCTTTTGCAAGTTCAACCCCGCCTTCGCCGCCCTTTTCCCATACTTCGGATAAAACGGCGTTTACGCCTAGTTCTTTACATTCGTTTATAATAAATTCTATTTCCTTATCGGTATCCGTAGGAAATCTGTTTATTGCCACAACGCAAGGCAAACCGTAAACGTTTTTAATATTAGAAACGTGGCGCAACAAATTTGGAACTCCTTTTTTGAGTGCAACCAAATTTTCCGTGTTTAGTTGTTTTTTATTTAATCCGCCGTGCATTTTAAGCGCTCTTACAGTTGCGACTACAACTACTGCAGAAGGCGTAAGCCCTGCCGTGCGGCACTTAATATCCAAAAACTTTTCCGCGCCCAAGTCTGCACCGAACCCTGCTTCCGTAATGGCATATTCGGCGCTTTTTAATGCAAGCGTGGTAGCCGTCACGGAGTTGCAACCGTGCGCTATGTTAGCAAACGGTCCGCCGTGAACGAACGCAGGCGTGCCTTCAAGCGTTTGCACCAAATTAGGCTTTAAGGCATCTTTTAACAAAGCCGCCATTGCCCCCACCGCTTTAATATTCTTTGCGGTTATAGGCTTGTCGTCGTACGTGTAGCCGATTATAATTTTACCCAAGCGCTCTTTTAAGTCTTTAATAGAGCTTGCCAGGCAAAATATAGCCATAATTTCGCTTGCTACGGTAATATCGAATCCGTCTTCTCTCGGAACGCCGTTATTTTTTCCGCCCATTCCGTCCACTATAAAACGAAGTTGCCTGTCGTTCATATCGACGCATCTTTTCCACGTGATTTTTCTCACGTCTATATTAAGCTCGTTGCCCTGTTGAATATGGTTATCTATCATTGCGGCAAGAAGATTGTTTGCCGCTCCTATTGCGTGAAAATCGCCCGTAAAGTGTAGGTTTATATCTTCCATAGGCACTACCTGTGCATATCCGCCGCCGGCAGCCCCGCCCTTTACGCCGAATACCGGTCCTAAAGAAGGTTCTCTTAATGCAACGGAAACCTTTTTACCTATCTTAGACAAGCCGTCCGCCAAACCTATCGTGGTGGTTGTTTTTCCCTCTCCCGCAGGAGTTGGCGTTATTGCCGTGACTAAAACAAGTTTACCGTTTTTATTATTGCTAAACGCCGTAGGAGATATTTTTGCCTTATACTTTCCGTACCTTTCAAAAGAGTCTTCGTCTAACCCCAACTTTTCGGCGATTTTATTTATAGGTTGCATTTTACAATTTCTTGCAATTTCCAAATCGGATAAATAAGCCATTTCCTTTCTCCGTTATTTAAAGTATTTAACTGCCGCTTTAAACATTTTAATATCGTATTCGCCCAAAACGTTTTTATACAATCCGTTCCCTACACGTTCGCTATGTCCCATTTTACCGAAAACTCTTCCGTCGGGAGAAGTAATACCTTCTATCGCATAAGCGGAATTGTTAGGATTAAAATGAACGTCGCTGGTTGCAAAACCGTTTAGGTCTACGTATTGCGTTGCAATTTGTCCGTTTTCTGCTAGTTTACGTATAAGTTCTTCGCTAGCCAAAAAGCGCCCTTCTCCGTGAGATATCGGAACGCTGTAAACATCTCCGACCTGCGTAAGAGATAACCACGGCGATTTATTAGAAGCAATTCTCGTTCTTACTATACGTGACTGGTGACGTGCAATGGTATTAAACGTAAGCGTAGGGCAATTTTCGTCCGTATCTATTATTTTGCCGTACGGCACCAAGCCCAACTTGATAAGTGCCTGAAAACCGTTGCATATACCGCACATCAAACCGTCTTTTTTATCTAATAATTCCGCAACGCCTTCTTTTACAGCGGCATTTCTAAAGAATGCGGTTATAAACTTTCCGCTACCGTCAGGCTCGTCCCCACCGGAAAATCCGCCGGGAATAAATATCATTTGTGCGGTTTTAAGTTCTTTTGCAAAAGTTTCTACACTCTTTTTAATTCCGTCCGAACTGAGATTGTTTATAACTATAATTTTAGATTCCGCACCGGCGTCTTGCATTGCTTTTGCACTGTCGTATTCACAGTTAGTACCGGGGAATGCGGGAATAATCACCTTGGGTTTTGCACATTTTATATGCGGAACGGGATATTCGCTTGCCTTATACTCAAAGTTTTCCATCGGCGTTTTTTCGTCGGCTATATTGCAAGAATAAACGCTTTCTAACTTGTCTTCGTAAATTTTAAGCAATTCGCTTATCGCCACGCTTTCTTTTCCGAAAGAAACCTTTTCATCTTCCGTTATTACGCCTATGGCTTTTGCCCCTTCTATATTTTCGTTCGTTTCCAACAAGAAAGAACCGTAAGAATAACCGAACAATTCATTTACGGTAATATCTCTTTCGTACTTAAAGCCTAAACCGTTTCCGAAAGCCATTTTCATAACCGCTTCCGCAACGCCGCCTATCGTGGGAGTATAGCAAGAAACTGCTTTTCCTTCCCTAACCAATTTGCTTACCTTGTTAAAGGTATCTATCAAAGACTGCGTTTTGGGCAACTTGGTATTTTCATCGTATTCGGGACTTATCATAACAAGTTTATTGCCCACCTGCTTAAATTCCGGCGAAATTATATCACTTACTTTTTGAGTAGTAACCGCAAAAGAAACTAAAGTCGGCGGAACGTTAAGTTCTTCAAAAGAACCGCTCATAGAGTCCTTTCCGCCTATTGATGCAACGCCCAATTCTTTTTGCGCCTTAAAAGCGCCTAAAAGCGCCGCTAGCGGTTTACCCCAACGCTTTTCGTCCGTCCCTAACCTTTCAAAATATTCTTGGAAAGTAAGGTATACGTCGTTAAAATCAGCACCCGTTGCTATTAACTTTGCAACGGACTCTATAACTGCAAGATACGCACCGTGATACGGGCTTTTTTCGGTTATAAACGGGTTATATCCCCACGCCATTAAAGAACAATCGTCCGTATGTTTTTTCTCTACGGAAATTTTTTGCACCATTGCCTGTATAGGCGTAAGTTGATTTTTGCCGCCGAACGGCATCAACACGGTGCCTGCACCTATTGTGGAATCAAATCTTTCCGATAATCCTCTTTTAGAACAAACGTTTAAGTCACTTGCTAATTTTTTATAATTATCTACAAATCCACCCGAAATTTCTTTATCAAAAGATAAAGGCTTAACTAATTTTGCGGTAGCGTGTTTAGCCGCGCCGTTAGAATTTAAAAATTCTCTGCTTACGTCAACTATTTTATTGCCGTTCCACTTCATTACAAGTCTAGGCGTTTCGGTCACTTTCGCTATGGGACATGCAGTTAAGTTTTCCTCTTTTGCAAGCGCTAAAAACGCATCTACGTTTTCTTTTTCTACAACGACAGCCATTCTCTCTTGAGATTCGCTTATCGCAAGTTCGTTTCCATCCAACCCTTCGTATTTTTTAGGAACGGCATTAAGATCTATTTCCAATCCGTCTGCAAGTTCACCAACAGCAACGGATACGCCGCCCGCACCGAAATCGTTGCAGCGTTTTATCATTTTAGTGGCTTTTTCGTTACGGAAAAGCCTTTGCAACTTTCTCTCTTCTGGCGCATTACCTTTTTGAACTTCCGCACCGCAGGTTTCAACCGAATGTGCATTGTGCGCTTTAGAAGACCCCGTTGCGCCGCCGATACCGTCTCTACCTGTGCCACCGCCTAAAAGAATTACCACGTCTCCGCCGGCAGGAACTTCTCTTCTTACGTTTGCTGCGGGAGCGGCTGCTATTACCGCACCTATCTCCATACGCTTTGCCGCATAACCGGAGTGATAAATTTCGTCTACCATGCCGGTTGCCAAACCTATTTGGTTGCCGTAAGATGAATATCCGTTAGCCGCAGTCGTGACAATTTTTCTTTGAGGGAGTTTACCTGCAATCGTTTGGTTAACGGGCACTGTAGGGTCTGCTGCTCCGGTGACTCTCATTGCACCGTACACGTACGCCCTGCCGGAAAGCGGATCTCTTATCGCTCCGCCTATACACGTTGCCGCGCCGCCGAAAGGTTCTATCTCCGTAGGGTGGTTGTGAGTTTCGTTTTTAAATAACAATAGCCACGGTTCTTTTACGCCGTCTACTTCTACTTCTATTTTAACAGTACAAGCGTTTATCTCTTCGGATTCGTCTAGTTTATCAAGTTTGCCGTGTTTTTTAAGATATTTAACGGCAACAGTTGCAACGTCCATAAGACAAACGGGCTTTGTTCTGTTTAGTTCTTTTCTTGTTTCTAAATATTCGTTATAAGCGGATTGCAACAACTCGTCTTCAAACTTAACGTCGTCTATCACCGTTAAAAAGGTTGTATGACGGCAATGGTCAGACCAGTAAGTGTCAATCATTCTTATTTCCGTAACGGTGGGTTCTCTTCCCTCGGACTTAAAATATTCTTGGCAAAACGCCACGTCGTCCGCATCCATTGCAAGCCCCATATCTTTTACGAATTTTTCCAGCCCGTTTCTATCCAAAGCCAAAAATCCGTCAAGCGTTTTTACATTTTGCGGTACTTCGTATTTTACGGTGAGAGTTTTAGGAAGATTTAAGTCCGCCTCTCTCGCTTCAACGGGGTTTATAACGTATTTTTTTATCTCTTTAATTTCGTTTTCCGTTAAATTTCCGTAAAGAGCGTAAACCTTTGCAGAACGCACGGTGGGACGCTCTTGTTGAGAAATTATTTGAATACATTGTGCAGCGCTATCCGCCCTTTGGTCAAATTGACCGGGCAAATATTCAACTGCAAAAACAGTTGCGTCTTTAACGTCTAATTCGCTGTAAACCTTTGCAGAACGCACGGTGGGACGCTCTTGTTGAGAAATTATTTGAATA
>CAYVPW010000008.1:18874-42785 GCA_964453915.1 uncultured Christensenella sp.
GCAAATATTCAACTGCAAAAACAGTTGCGTCTTTAACGTCTAATTCGCTGTAAACAACGTCTAATTGCGGTTCCGAAAAAACGGTTTTTATAGAATAATCAAACAGTTCTTTCGTTATGTTTTCCGCATCGTAGCGATTAAAAATTCTAACGTTTTCTAAATTACTTATTCCAAGCAAACCGTTAACGTCAGACTTTAACCCTTTAGCCTCGTTAGCAAGTTCTTTTTTCTTTTCTACGTAAACTCTATAAACCATTATCAGTTTTTCTCCATTGCATTTAAGGCTTTTGCGCCTATATCAGAACGATAATACTTGTTTTCAAAATTTATATTTTTTGCTTTTTGATAAGATAAATCTATCGCCTTACTTAGCGTATCCGCAACGCTAACCACGCCCAAAACTCTTCCGCCGTTGGTAAGCAACTTGCCGTTAGTCAGCTTTGCACCGGCAACGCACACGTCTTTTTTAATTTCTTTGGGAATATCTATCTCATATCCTTTTTCGTATTTTTCAGGATAACCTTTCGATGCCATTATAACACAACAAGCGGAGTTTTTACTATAGTTTACGCTAATATTTTTTAATCTTCCTAAAGATACCGCTTGCATTACGGTTAAAAGGTCTGTTTCTAAAAGCGGAAGAACAACTTGTGCTTCGGGATCACCGAATCTGCAATTATATTCTATAACCTTAGGTCCGTCTTTAGTAAGCATAAGTCCGAAATACAAACACCCCTTAAAAGTTCTTCCCTCTAAGTTCATTGCGTTTACGGTAGGAATAAAAATCTTTTCCATACACTCGTCTGCAATCTCTTTTGTATAAAAGGGGTTTGGTGCAATAGTTCCCATTCCGCCCGTATTTAATCCCGTATCAAAATCACCAGCACGCTTGTGGTCCATAGAAGAAACCATAGGCACAACGGTGTTTCCGTCCGTAAAAGCTAACACGGAAACTTCGGGACCGCTTAAAAATTCTTCTATAACGATGTTGTCCCCGCTTTTGCCAAACTGTTTATCTTGCATAATAGATATCACGGCTGCTTTTGCCTGTTCTAAACTAGAAGCAATGATAACGCCTTTACCCAAAGCAAGCCCGTCTGCCTTTATAACGACGGGGATTTTTGCCGTATCCAAATAAGAAAGCGCAGCGTTTATATCGTTAAACGTTTGATATTCCGCCGTAGGAATACCGTATTTTTTCATTAAGTTTTTAGAAAAAACTTTGCTTCCTTCGATTATAGCCGCCCTTTTATTTGGTCCAAAACATAAAATGCCCTTTTCTTCTAGTTCGTCTACCAATCCCAAAACCAAAGGGTCGTCCGGGGCAACAACGGCGTAGTCTATTTTATTATCTACGGCAAATTCGACTATTCTTTTTATATCGGTTGCCGCTATGTCAACACATTCCGCATCGTCTGCCATACCCCCGTTTCCGGGCAATGCAAATATCTTTTCTACTTCTTTATTCTCTTTTAACTTTTTAATTATGGCGTGCTCTCTTCCGCCGCCGCCTACAACCATTATCTTCATTTTTAAGCACCTTAGTGATGGAATAAACGCATACCCGTAAAGCACATAGCCATACCGTACTTATCGCAACAATCAATGACCAAATCGTCTCTTATAGAACCACCCGGTTGAGCAACGTATTTTACACCGCTTTTCTTTGCGCGCTCTATATTATCAAAGAATGGAAAGAATGCGTCGGACCCCAAAGATACGCCGTCTATAGTATCTAAGTACGCTCTTTGTTCTTCTTTTGTAAAAGGAGCGGGTTTACAGGTAAAGTATTTTTCCCAAACGCCGTCGGCACACACGTCTTCTTCATTTTGATTTATGTATCCGTCTATAACGTTATCCCTGTCCGGTCTAGAAACGTCGCTTCTAAAAGGCAAATTAAGCACTTTGTCGTTTTGGCGCAAGAACCACGTGTCCGCTTTTGTTCCCGCAAGGCGAGTACAATGTATTCTAGACTGTTGCCCTGCACCTACGCCTATAGCCTGACCGTCTATAGCATAGCATACGGAATTGGATTGCGTATATTTTAGCGTGATAAGCGCTATTACAAGATCTCTCTTTGCACTTTCGGATAAGTTTTTATTTTTTGTCACCACGTTATTTAATAAATCGGCGTTTATCTTAAAATTATTTCTACCTTGTTCAAAAGTAATGCCGAAAACTTGTTTCGTTTCTTTTTCCATAGGCACGTAGTCGGGATTTATTTTTACTATATTATAACTACCCTTTCTTTTAGATTTAAGAATTTCCAACGCTTCGGGTTCGTATCCGGGTGCTATTACCCCGTCTGATACTTCTCTCTTTATCATTTTTGCAGTGGTCACGTCGCAAACGTCGGATAAAGCAACCCAGTCTCCGAAAGAGCACATTCTGTCCGTACCGCGGGCACGGGCGTACGCGCAAGCAAGCGGAGAATCGTCAAGCCCTTCTATATCGTCTACGAAACAAGCTTTTTTTAATTTATCAGAAAGCGGAATTCCGACAGCCGCAGACGTAGGGCTTACATGCTTAAAAGAAGAAACCGCAGGAAGATTTAGCGCTTCTTTCAATTCTTTTACTAATTGCCAAGAGTTAAATGCATCTAAAAAATTTATATATCCCGGTCTTCCGTTTAATATTTCTATCGGCAATTCGCTGCCGTCCGCCATATATATTTTAGAAGGTTTTTGATTAGGATTGCAACCGTATTTTAATTCAAATTCTTTCATTAGTCTCTCCTTAAACGTTTTTGTTTATAATTCTCGTATCGTATTTCCCAGTTTTTATATCAACGTATCTAACAAACAAAGAAACCTTGTTGTCTTTATTAAGATTTTTCCAAACTAAATCGGTAAACGCATCTATATCCACATTAGGCAACTCTAAAGTTTTAGGTTCTCCCTCAAAACTTGGAAGAGGATTGCCGTCGCATTTATAAGTATGAATAAACTTTGCCTTTCCCGCAAGGGGGTTAGAATAATCAAAAGTATATCTAAGGCAAGACTCAGCGTTTCCTTCTGCAGATTTTAAAATAGATAAAGAAAAATCCATTTCTCCGTTATTAACGTTAACTATGCCGGAAATACGCGGAGTATAATTAGGCGCATCGTCTTCAAATTCTCTTACGGTAAGCGATTGTTCGAAAGTTTTCCCCTTTTGCATTAAATCGTAAATAGTATCCGTTTGATCTCCATTGGTCACTATTGTAGAATTATTTAGCACACGCACCGGTGCGTATATTATTAAATGCGGGTCAACCATTTTAGACTCGTCAAACGCCTGAGTTCTTATACCTTCACCATCCACCGTAAAAATGCGATTGCGACTGTTTTCGCTTCTTCCCATAATAAAATAAGCTATCACTGCATTTTTACCGTCTTTGCTTTTTCCAAGTATAATTCCCCTGCCGTGATATGCCAAAGAGTTAAGCTCGCTTTCTATACTTTTAATCTCCATAATTACCGCCTTTTATTGTTTTATATAGGTTTTTCCGTCTTTTATTTCTATTCTGTCTTCACACAAAAGAGAAACCGCTTTAGGCAAAAGCAGCCATTCGGCATTCTCCATAATGCGTTTTTGTAAAATTTCCGGAGTGTCGTTTTCTTTTACTTCTATCGCCTTTTGTAAAATTATAGGACCGGCATCGCACTCCGCAGTCACGAAATGAACCGTTGCGCCGGAAACTTTTACACCCTTTTTTAACGCTTCTTCGTGAACCTTTAATCCGTAATATCCCTTTCCGCAAAAGGAAGGAATTAAGGAGGGGTGCACGTTTATCATTTTTTCGCAAAAAGCATTGCAAACGCTTTCGTCTAAAATAGTCATAAACCCTGCATACACAACAACGTCCGCTTTTTCTTCTGTTAAAGCGTTTTTCATTGCAACGCTGTATTCGGATATATCGGAAAAATTTTTTCTTTCTAAAACTCTGGTTTTTACACCGCTTTGTTTTGCACGGGTAAGCGCATAAGCGTTTTCTTTAGAAGAAATAACGCAAGTAATTTTGCCGTTTTTTATTTCTCCGCGTTTTTCGGCGTCTAGCAAGGCTTGTAAATTAGTCCCCCCGCCGGACACCAACACCACTACGTTTTTTATATTACTCAATTATAACGCCCTCGTCAGATTTTATAACGCTACCTATCGTGTATGCGTTTTCTCCGTTATCTTTTAATATTTCAAGTGCAAGTTTTTCATCTTCTTTGCTTACGACAACACTCATTCCCACGCCCATATTAAAGGTATTAAACATATCCCTTTCAGAAATTCCGCCTACCTTTTGTATCAACTTAAATATAGGCAAAATATTAAGTGCGTTTTTATCTACCTTTACGGAATATCCGTCCGGCAACGCTCTGGGAATATTTTCATAAAAACCGCCGCCCGTAATATGAGAAATAGCCTTAACCTTTACCTTTTCAAATAAAGCAAGCATAGATTTAACATATATCTTAGTAGGCGTTAGCAACGTTTCTCCTAAAGATTTACCGCCTAATTCTTGCTTATAAGCGCTTAAATCCGCATTTTCTATATCAAAAACTTTTCTCACCAAAGAAAAACCGTTAGAGTGTACGCCCGTAGAAGCAAGTGCCAAAACAACGTCTCCTTCGTTTACGGAACTTTTATCTAACATTTTAGATTTATCTACAACGCCCGTAGAATAGCCTGCCAAATCGTAATCGTTTTCCGGCATAAGACCGGGGTGCTCCGCAGTTTCTCCGCCGATAAGCGCACAACCTGCCTGAACGCAACCTTCCGCAACACCGCTAACTATTTCCGCAATCTTTTCGGGATAATTCTTTCCGCAAGCAATATAGTCTAAAAAGAATAAAGGTTTTGCTCCGCAACAAATAATATCGTTTACACACATCGCAACGCAATCTATACCTATAGTATCGTGTTTATCCATAAGCATTGCTAATTTTATTTTAGTACCAACGCCGTCCGTACCGGATACCAAAACAGGCTCTTTAATTCCGTTTAAGTCTAAGCCGAAGCATCCGCCAAAGCCGCCAACGTCGTCTAAACAGCCTTGAGTTTTGGTTCTTGCTATGTGCTTTTTCATTAGTTCAACCGATTTATATCCCGCGGTAATATCAACGCCCGCGCTTGCATAACTGTCTGATTTAGATTTATTTAACATAATTATTCCTTTCCGTTCCAGCAATAAGTACATAAATCACATTCATTTAAGCCTATTGCTTTTATTATTCCTTCTAGTGATTGAAATTCCAAAGACGTAAAATTAAACTTTTCGCAAATAGCACGCCTTAAAGCCTTGCCGCGTTCCGTTTCGCCGTCAGAATATTCTTTTATATGATTAAACCCTTCTTCTCCCTCTAACTCCATAATAACTCTTCTTGCGATAAGTTCCATATCGTTAGTCGAGCGAGAAAAGTTCAAATATTTGCAGCCGTACATTATCGGCGGACAAGCCGAACGCATATGCACGGACTTTGCGCCGTTTTCGTATAAAAATTCAACCGTTTCTTTAAGTTGCGTTCCACGAACTATAGAATCGTCTACAAACAACAAGTTTTTATCCTTGATAAATTCGTGAACGGGGATTTGCTTCATTTTAGCAACTTTAGCCCTGTCAGACTGCTTTTCGGGAGTAAAACTTCTTGCCCACGTAGGCGTGTACTTTATAAACGCTCTGGCAAACTTTTTGCCGCTTGCGTTTGCATACCCTATTGCGTGCGGCGTTCCTGAATCCGGAACTCCGCCAACGTAATCTATATCTTCTGCAGACTTAATTTTTTTATCGTATTCCGCCATTATTTCGCCGTTTCTGCAACGCATTGCTTCAACGTTAACACCTTCGTACGTGGCGGTAGGATACCCGTAATAACTCCAAAGGAAAGAACAAACGCATTTTTTCTTCCCCGCGGGAGCTAACACGGTAAGCCCTTCCGGATCGATTTTTACAATTTCACCTGGACCAAGTTCTTTTTCGTCTTCGTACCCTAGTTTTTGATATGCAAAAGATTCAAAAGAAACGGCATAACCGTCTTCGTTTTTGCCTACTAAAAGCGGAAGTCTTCCCACTCTATCTCTCGCGGCAATTATACTGCCGTTATCCATAAGTATAAGTATGGCGCACGTTCCCTTTATAAGTTCTTGCGCAAACTTTATGCCTTCTGCAAAATTACCCTTTTGATTGATAAGCGCCGCAACAAGTTCTGTAGAGTTTACCGCACCACCCGTCATTGCGTCGAAATACCCGCCGGAAGAACTTAAACATTTTTCTATAAGTTCCTCTGCGTTATTTATAATTCCTATCGTAGAAATAGCGTAAGTTCCAAGTTTTGAACGGATAAGCATAGGTTGCGGGTCGGTATCGCTTATGCAACCTATCGCCGAAGTTCCTTTCATCTCTTCAAAAACCTTTTCAAACTTAGTTCTAAACGGTGAATTTTCGATATTGTGTATTTTGCGTTGCAAACCGATTTCTTTATCAAAAGCGGCAAGCCCGCCACGTCGGGTCCCTAAGTGAGAATGATAGTCAACGCCAAAAAACACGTCCGTCATACAGTCTCGTTTTGAAGTAATTCCGAAAAATCCTCCCATAACTCTTACATACCCCGCTTATTCAAAAAAGAGTTTAGAAAGAGTCATCGGATCAATATATTTTCCGTCTTTATAAACGCGCATATTGCCGGAAGCAATTTCGTCTATAAGCATAACGTCTCCGTTAGCGTCGTATCCGAATTCAAACTTTATATCGTATAAATCAAGCCCCTTGTCTTTTAAGTCGTCCGCAACAATCTTTGTTATCTTTTGCGTCATTTCCTTTATATCGTCGTATTGCTTATCGCTCATAACGCCAAGCGCAACAAGTGCGTCCTTAATAACTAGGGGATCGCCTTTTGCGTCATTTTTAAATGTCATTTCAACGTATGCAGGAAGGTCTGCTCCTTCTTCTATATAGTCGCTATAACGACGGAAGAAACTTCCCACTGCTTTATAACGGCATATTACTTCCAAGCCTTTGCCAAAAACCTTTGCAGGCAAAACTTCCATTGTAGTATCGTTTAAATTTGCATTTACGTAATGAGTTTTTATACCTGCTGCGTTTATCTTTTCAAAAAAGTAAACGGACATACGCAAGTTAACGTCACCCACGCCGTCTATAGTAAGTCCCACTGCGTTTTCACCGGGGTCGAACACGCCGTCTTTTCCCGTGCAGTCGTCTTTGAACTTTAAAAGATAATTTCCGTTATCCAAAGCGTATACGTTCTTAGTTTTACCAGTGTAAACAAGGTTCTTTTGCATATTTTTTCTCCTTTTATATAATAAATTGTTTTTATAACGTGTTAATTAAATTTGCATCTTTTTCTAAAATCTTTGCAGCATCACTCTTGCGTTTTTCGTCTAATTTTTTTGCAAGCGTTTCGTCTTCTATCGCAAGCATTTGAATAGCAAGCAAGGCTGCGTTTGCCCCGCCGTTAATCGCAACGGTTGCAACCGGAATTCCGGACGGCATTTGCACCGTAGAAAGCAATGCGTCTATTCCTTCTAAATTAGAAGACTTGCAAGGAATACCTATCACGGGAATGGTTGTGTTTGCCGCAAGCGAACCCGCTAAATGCGCAGCCATTCCGGCAACCGCAATTATCGCTCCAAACCCGTTTTTTCTTGCGTTTAACGCAAAATCGCACGCCTTGTCAGGTGTGCGATGGGCAGAATATATATGTGCTTCGTAAGGTACACCAAAGGACTTTAAAATATCAACAGCTTTTTGCACTACAGGCAAATCACTGTCGCTTCCCATTATGATTCCAACTTTTTTCACTTGTAATTCCTCCAAAAAAAACAATAAGGACACCACTCAATCGATTTCGATTAAAGTGATGCCCAGACGGTCGGCTTAAAAATAAATCAAACCTTGCTCCTTCGTGGTGCTCCACTTTATATCCGTCAGTTGCAAGGAACGGTATCTTTTTTACGATAAAAGTATACCATATATTTTGGGCGATTGTCAAACTAATAAAAGGCTTTATATGCTCTTTTATTTTTTGTGTTTTACGTAAAAAAAATCATTATTAAAACAGTCCCAAACTTTTTGACACCGAAATTTGACTACATAGCCAAAAAAACGGCTTAAAAACAAGCAAAAAACGGGCATTTTTGCCCGTTTTTTATCAATTTTGGTCGGAGTGACGGGATTTGAACCCACGACCTCTTGGTCCCGAACCAAGCGCGCTACCAACTGCGCTACACCCCGAAAATCAAAAAAGCGAATACTTTTTTGATTTATATTTAATTTGTTTTTTGCAACGTTTGTTATTATATAATTTTTTTCACAAAAAAGCAAGGCTTTACGCAATCTTTTTCGTCAAAAACTACACCTTCGGCTTCTAATAATTTTTTTTGAATGTTTTCGCCGCCGAAAGCAAAGGATTTAGAAACCTTTCACGCTTTGTTCACCACCCTAAAACAAGGAATATTTTTTGGATCGGGATTTACGTGCAACGCCCAACCGACCTGCCTTGCCATTTTAGGATTTCCACATTCACAAGCAATCAATCCGTATGTTGCAACCCTTCCTTTCGGTATTTTTTTAACAACGGAATAAACCCGTTCAAAAAAGCCTTTCAATTACTTTCTTGCAACTCCGGTTTTTCTTGCGGCGTCTGCAACTGCCTGTGCAACCGCTTTTGCAACTCTTTCGTCAAACGGAGCGGGAATAATATATTCCGCATTAAGTTCTTCGTCCGTTATCAAAGAAGCAATAGCCTTTGCAGCGGCAATCTTCATTTCTTCGTTTATGTCTTTTGCCATACAATCTAAAGCGCCTCTGAAAATTCCGGGGAATGCCAAAACGTTATTGATTTGGTTGGGGAAGTCGCTTCTACCGGTACCGACAACCGCCGCACCGGCCTTTATAGCGAGGTCAGGCATTATTTCGGGGGTGGGGTTCGCCATAGGCATAACTATTGCGCCCTTGTTCATACTTGCAACCATTTCTTCGGTTAAAAGTCCCGGAGAAGAAACGCCTACGAATATATCCGCACCTTTAAGTGCTTCTGCAAGGCTTCCCTTTCTGTTAGACTTATTGCTGAATTCAGCAATTTCTTCTTTACTTGCATTCATTCCTTCGGGTCTTCCCTTGTAAATCATTCCGTGTCTGTCGCACATTACAACGTCTTTAGCGCCCATAGAAAGCATCAACTTTGCTATAGCAACGCCGGCAGCACCTGCACCGCTAAATACAATGTGGCAATCTTCCCATTTTTTGCCAACTAACTTTAATGCGTTAATGCAAGCGGCAACGCATACCACGGCGGTTCCGTGTTGATCGTCGTGGAAAACGGGAATATCCACTTCGGGATCTTCTTTTAATCTCTTTTCTATTTCAAAACATCTGGGAGCGGAAATATCTTCTAGATTGATTCCACCGAAGCTTCCTGCTAAAAGTTTAATTGTGTTAACAATTTCGTCTACGTTTTTACTTCTTACGCAAAGCGGAATTGCATCTACGTTTCCGAACGTTTTAAATAAAACGCACTTACCTTCCATAACGGGCATACCCGCTTCCGGTCCTATATCGCCAAGCCCTAAAACTGCGGTACCGTCAGTCACAACGGCAACGGTATTTCCCCTACCGGTAAGTTCAAAAGACTTGTTGTAGTCCTTTTGAATTTCGATACAAGGTTGTGCAACACCGGGCGTATAAGCAAGAGATAAGTCTTCTCTGTTTTTTACGGGAACTTTAGAAACAACTTCTATTTTTCCTTTCCATTCTTTGTGCAATCTTAACGATTCTTTTGCATAGTCCATATTTTTATTCTCCTATTCTAGTTCAAAGTTTTCAGTCTTTAATAAATGCTTTATATATGGTGTAAATACATTTTTCGTAATCCGAATTAGACACACCTATTATAATATTAAGTTCGCTAGAGCCTTGGTCTATCATTTTAATATTTACGCCTTGCTCTGCAAGTGCGCTAAATATTTTTGCCGCAGTACCGGATCTCATCGTCATTCCGTGTCCTACCGTTGCAATTAGAGAAATGTTCTCTATCACGTGAACGTAATCGGGGTTTACGTTTTCTCTTATTTCAGACACCAACTGCTCTAAAACTCCGTTTTTAAGTTGTTCGGATTCTAAAACGATAGAAAGAGTATCTATACCGGAAGGAACGTGTTCCACGCCTATTCCGTGATGCTCTACCACCGAAAGAACCTTTCTGATAAATCCTATTTCGGAATTCATCATTGATTTTTCTATATATATAACGGTAAAATCCTTTTTACCTGCTATACCCGTGATTATATTATCAGACCCGCTAAGCGTATATTGCTCTGAAGGCACAATCATAGTTCCTTTATCTTCGGGCTTAAAGGTATTTTTTATGTTTATCGGAATTTTACCTTTCATAACGGGGAAAATCGCTTCCGCATGCAAAACGGATGCACCCATATAGGATAATTCTCTCAATTCTTTATACGTTAATTGTTCTATAACTTTCGCTTCGGGAACTATTCTTGGGTCGCAAACCAAAAATCCGCTTACGTCCGTCCAATTTTCATACAAATCCGCTTTTACCCCGCGCGCTATTATAGACCCCGTAATATCGCTTCCGCCACGACTGAAAGTCTTAATTTTTCCGGAAGAATCTTTTCCGTAAAAACCGGGAATCACAGCATACTCAACGTCTTCTAAACGGGTTTTAACCTTATCGTCCGTATACTCTTCGTTAAGTCTGCCTTTACTGTCGAATCTGATCAATTCTTTAGAATCTACAAACTCTGCGCCCAACAACTTAGACATTATCACAGCAGAAAGATATTCCCCGCGCGAAGCCGCAAAGTCAGCACTCTTGTTTTCGATCATTTCTTGCTCAACCTTATCTAATACTGCGTTTATATCTAAATCTATATTTAAATCTCTAACTATTTCAGTAAATCTATCGCGAATTATAGCAAAACTTTTATCGCAATTTCCGTTTTCGTCTATTTCTTTTTGGCATTTATAAAAGGTATCCGTGACCTTAATATCCGTTTTAAACCTTTTGCCCGGTGCGGAAACAACAACGTATTTTCTGCTCTCGTCCGCCTCTATAATAGCCTTTACTTGTAGCATTGCGTTTGCGTCCGCCATACTTGTTCCGCCAAACTTGCATACCTTTATCATTTCGTTATCCTTCTTCCTTCTAAGTAATATCTCTTTTCTATGCCTTCGCCCATAGAAAACGTTTTTCTCGGGAAAGCACCGTTTTTAGAAACGTATTTAAATAAATCTTTTTTATCTAACTTTTCAAACAAAATACCTACGGAATCTTTATTTTCGTTTACCAACTTAAATAAATTTTCTTCTCCGTGAATATAGTCAACCGTTCCTCCATTTTGTTTGATATAACCTTTTATGTATTCGTCAACGTTTGATATCCCCGTTGGTAAGTCTACAACGCCGTTTTTTACGGTAATCTTCCCGTCGTATATCCTTATTTTGCCACCATCTACGTTTTTTAATCCGTCTACAAAATCCAAAACGTTTACACCCTTTATAAACCTAAAAATAGGTTCAAAATAAATACCTTCGTCGTAAACGTTTACAAGTTCGCAAAGCGCATACCTTGCAGGATGATCTTTTTTATCCTCTTCTTTTAAAGTATTTTTTAGATTGTTCCAGTGTGTTTTTGCAGTTGCCAAAGAATGGTTTCCGTCACCCACGGCAAACAAAAAATCATCTTCTCTCCCGTATTTATTTACTAACCTTTCTTTATCCAAAAGCGCAGCAAATTGCTTAATAATTTCGTCCGCCTGCGGAATAAAATATCCCGCTAAGTGTCCGCCACCCATATTCAACTTGAAATCATAAATCTTTTGATACTTATCTCTTTCACTGTAAAGTTTTTCCGTTATTTCTCTTTTTTCGTCGTCAAAAAGAACCATAATGTGCGGAAACTCCATAGGCGCATTTTTTCTTATCTTTAATCTGGGCGGAATACGCTCTTCTATAGTTCCTTCCGTTGCCCTGATTAAAGCACTGCTTTTTTTTGAGTATTCGTACTTTTCTAAATCGATTGCGGCAACCAAACCTATTCTTTTATTTACAAAAGGCGTTTCTCTAATTGTTAAAACAAACCCTTCTTTAAGTTCTCTAAAAAAACCGCTCTCTAAATAAGATTTTATATTAGCGTTTATCTTTTCTATTCTTTTGTCGGGATTGTCTTCTAAATAAATTTCCGGCAAAACCAAATTTAGCGCAGATTTTTTTTCTCCTACAAAACCCTTCAACTCGTTCCAGTATTCCGCTTCGCTAGTAAACTGGTCGCACGCAATGCACGCAAACGCTGTTAAATCCGCGTTTTCGTTAGGAATAAGTATTTTATCTTTTGTTAAGCCCGTCTCTTTCATAATACTAGATATTTATCACCATAACAGTTAAAACGGCAAGTGCCAAAGATAAAAACATTAAGCCTACCGTCTTAAAAAATCCGTTAGAGGATTTTTTTACTTTTTCTTCGTTGTTAACAGTTAAATTTTCTCTATCGTTCGTTTCCATACGGCTATCTCCTTAAAATGGAAAGTTCTTGCCAGTAATAATCGACAAGCGTCTTTTTTAATACTTGCGAATCGGCGTATCTGGTAATTTTCCCCGCTTTGGCAACGGTTATTATACCGGTTTCTTCAGAAACGATTATAGACACAACGTCTATATTTTCAGTCACGCCCAGTCCTGCTCTGTGCCTTGTTCCCAAATCTTTCGGGATACTGTCCACTTGTTGAGAAAGGGGTAAAAAACACCCTGCCGCAACAACTTTAGTTCCGTTTACTATCATAGCCCCGTCGTGCAAAGGTGCTTTAGGAAAAAACACGCTTTCCACAAGTTCGCTAGATATATCGCTATCTAACGCAACACCGCTGTCTAAAATCTGAGAAGGAACGTTTCCGTTAGACAAAACGATTATCGCCCCCACGTTGTTTTTAGACATATCTTGAACTGCCTTTATTATTTCCGAAATACAGTTTTGAACCTTTTCTTCGTCTACAAATCCGCCTTCTTTTTTCGATTCACCGGATTTAGTTCCCTTTTTAGTCCAAATCAAACGCTTAAATTCAACCGCATAAAGCGAAACCGTCATCAAAACCATAAGTATGGGTATAATTAAAAACAAGGTGTTGTTTATGGTAGGATTAAACGTCATTATAACGCCGGCTATAAAAATAACAAACGTGAATATTATAACCAAGTTAGACGAATTGTTATCCAACAAAAATCTAAAAACGTAATAATAAAGCACGGCAAAAGCAAGAATACTTACACACACCGTAATAACCAAAGATAAATCGGTGGTAAGTCTTCCCCACAAATCCAAAATGCTTTGGATAATATTCATATTCTACTCCTCCGTCATAATTTTAAACACGCTTAAATACAGCGATTCGTCCGCATCGGCAAATCCGTTCTTTATATTATAATCCGCATCTAAAAGCATATCGTACGCCTTTTTTAGAGAACGTGGCTTAAACATTTTTGCCTGTTCTTTAGTTTTCGTCACGGCGAATTCTTTAATGCCGAAACTTTTTGCCAACTCCGCAACGCTTAAATCCGATATAGCGGCAAGCAACAGTCTTCTGAAATAGTTTTGCAAACTTATCAATAACTTTTGCGGCGGCTCTCCTTTTTCGGACATTTCGCTAAGCGTGGTAAGCGCTCTGTCGAATTGTTTTTTACCGATAGCATCCGTCATTTCGTATATTTTATATTCACTATCTCTATAAACCATACTTTCAACGTCTTGCGTTTCGACTCTTTTTTTATCAAACGCAAAAGAAGAAAGCTTATTTATCTCGTTTTCTATCCTTACCATATCCGATAGACAATATTCCGAAAGGGCTTTTGCCGTTTCCCCGTCTATCTCTATTTCTCTATTCAAGAACTCCGCTTTAATCCACTTAACTAAAGCGTATCCGTCCGCTTTTCCACATTCTATATGGCAAACTGAAGGAAATTTTTTTAATGCGTCGCACTTTTCTTTATTTAGTACGACCAAAAAACTGTCGCCAACGGGTAAATCTAAAAAGTCTTTTAAGTTTCCCTTTAAAGATTTAGAGTCGGGATAAAACTCTTTTATAAGCGTAATTCTCTTTTTGCTCATAAAAGGAAATCCGAACACGGAAGAAGCAATCTCGTCCGCAGTGGCGTTTCCTTCTAAACAAACGTAATTAAGTTCCGGATTAGATAAAAATTTATCTTTTAAAAGTTTTAGTCCCTTATCGTGAAAATAAGTTTCTTCACCCTCAAAAAGATATAGTGAATATTCCTTTCCTTCGTATAATTCGTTTTTGAATTCGCTAAATTTCACCCTACTGCTCCTATTTTATAATGATAGCATTTTTTTTTGTTTTATGCAAGTATATAAAAAGTCAATTTGCGCCCTTTTAAATAATTTTAAATAAAAGAGTTCCGTTAGATTCGGCATTTTTCAAGTAAGAATTTCTCCTGTAAGAAACAAGCTCCTTACTTTTATAAAAGTCGTTTATCCTTTCTAAATAATCGAACGCCACGGTTAAAAACCGCTCGCCCGCCGTCTTTTGTATGCCTCCGTAAGAATTTCCTAATTTAGAGAAAACCACTATACTTTTATCTTTTACAGTAGCACAAAACGCATATCCGTTTTCTAAGTAAGATTTGTTTTGCTCTTCAAGCAATTCCCCTTTTATTTCACACTCGTAAAAACCAGTTTTCTTAAACGATTTTTCTAAAATTGCGTGCTCCGTTTGATCGTATTCTTTACAATAGTATACTTCTTTCACCGTAAAAACGGCGTTAAGTCTGCTAAGCAACAAGTTCACGTCCGTTTCGTAATCTCCGTTAAGCAAATAAACCTTGTCTAATTTTTCTAGTCCGTTCCTTTCTTTTAAGGATTTAAGCCTACTTAAAGAAAAACCTTTTTGATAATAACTGACAATCATAACGTTTTCTTCTTCGTCTATCACCGTTGCGCAAAAAGATTCAGAACCCAAAACGTAAATTTTAGGCGTAGAGTTTTCTTTTACGGTTAGAAAAGTTGAACCTAAAATAAAAATCAACGCAAAAGCACTTGACGTAATTATTCTAAGAACTCCCTTAACATTAATCAATCCGGAAGCCGTTAATACGGATAAATAATAAAAAGCCGCAAAGCAACCTATGCTTATGCCACCAACGATAAAAATGGAATAATCAAATGCGTTTATCGCATAGTCGATTCCGAACAAAAGGTATTTAGGAACAAAAAGCGATATGTTTGAAACAGAAAATACACTGCCTAAAACAGTGCACACTATAAGCAACACAAAAACGATGCCCACAACAGGTACTAAAATCAAATTAACGGCAACCGCTACAAGAGAAAATTCGCCAAAAATCAATAAACTTGCCGGCATAGAAAAGATTTGAGCGGATAAAACAACACCCAAAGAAGATGCTATTTTTTGCGGTAAAAATTTCAGCAACCTTTCTATAGGTTTAGAAAGAAGGGTTATTCCTAAAACAACGGTAAAAGAAAGTATAAATCCTGCGCAAAACAGTTGAACGGGATTTATTAGCAATATAAGAACAAAAGAAAAACTTATAGAAGACAGTCCGTCGTACCGCTCTCCAAAACAAGCCGAAAGCAATAAAATTCCATACATTATAGCCGCTCTAAGAGAAGAAGCGGAAAACCCGCATATACCGGAATAAAATATCAATGCGGCTATGGTTATCAAAGATTTTATCATGGGATTGATTTTTACTCTTTTTAAAATCAAAGTAATAACCGCCGCAATAAAACCTATATGTAAGCCGGACACCGCAAAAATATGCGCTACACCAGCACTCCTGTAAGAAGTAAAAACTTCACCGTGAACGTAATCGGAATTCCCACACAAAAGTGCATACCCTATTTGAAACGTTTTACCGTCTAAACCACTTTTTAAGGAATTTCTTATAAAATAATTTGCACTTTCAAAAAACGTGGTATGTCTATCAACAATCTCAATATTATTTGAATTTGTTGTTGCAGAATACTTTACCCCGTCGGACAAACGCTCCGCCATAAAGAGCTCTTCATAAAAAGAACCGTTATCGGAAATTGCCGCAGAAAAAGATATAACGTCGCCAACATCTACGGTAGTTGCACCGCTAACGTATAAAGATAATTTATAGTCTGTTTTGCCGCTTGCCTTACCGCTGAATTTCAACTCGTCTATAATTAAATTCACGGAATCATCGGTAATATTAGATACTTCTTTTACTCTTCCGCTCACAGTACAGTAAACGCCGCCTAAATCGGCATTTTTGTACCCGTTAAATTTTAAGGTGAAAGCAGAAAAAGCACATGCAGATATTACGGCGGCAACTAAAATAAAAATCAAATTTCTCTTTAAGTGCTTTGCACCGTAAATAAAACTAAACGCCAAAGCAAGCAAAAAAGGCACTGATACAAAAAGAATTCCGCCAAGCGTGTTTTCGCAAGCAAAAAGATACGCCGAAATTATCGCCGTTCCTGTTAACAAGGCTATAAAAAACACAGGTCTAAAATTCAATAACTTTTTCATATCTTTTCCTTTGTACGGTTAAATTTTAAAACTTAAGGTGATAATTGTCAACGATATTTGTTGCTATATACGCTTTTATTTGCTAAAATACTAATAGCCTGCGGTGTTCGATAGGAAGGGCAAAAAAAATCCACAGATAATATTAAAAGAATATTCGGGTCCGAAAGCGTAGCGGTGCTCTCGCCCCGCGGATTACGGGGGCATTTTTTGAGAGATGCGTAAACTTATCGGCAGAACGTTCGCCTGTTGACAAAACGGGTTATTATTTTCCTTTCCGTCGGCACATGCGGGTTTTTTATTTTTTTTGTCTTTTTTTCTTGCAAATAATAAATCAATATGGTAAAATAATCACGCTTTAATAAAGTGAATCGTTTCACGGCCTCATGGTCAAGCGGTTAAGACGCCGCCCTCTCAAGGCGGAATCACGAGTTCGATTCTCGTTGGGGCTACCAAAAACACGACGGATACTTTCCGTCGTGTTTTTTATTTATTTCACTAAATCATTACACGCTAATTTTTTTATATTGTTGAAACGCCATAAGGACTATAACAATACAAATTTTAGCAAAGCAAAATCTAATATTTTCGCCAAACCATTTTATCTACAACGCCGGTGTAGGATTGAATTATTTTTATAACCTTTGTAGAAACGTTTTCTTCCACGTAATCCGGAACGGGTATGCCATGACTGCCGTTCTTCGTTAAATTAACGGCCACTTCTACCGCTTGCAATAAATTCTTCTCGTCAATACCGGCAAGAACAAAGCACGCTTTATCAAGTGCTTCCGGACGCTCCGTAGACGTACGAATACATACTGCGGGGAAAGGTTTGCCTATGCTTGTAAAAAACGAACTTTCCTCAGGCAAAGTTCCACTATCGGACACAACCGCAAACGCATTCATTTGCAAATTATTGTAATCGTGAAAGCCTAAGGGTTGATTTTGTATTACTCTTTTATCAAGAACGAACCCGCTTGCCTCTAAACGTTTTTTACTTCTCGGGTGGCAAGAATATAATATCGGCATATCGTACTTTTCAGCCAACTTGTTTATTGCCGTAAAAAGCGAAACAAAATTCTTTTCAGTATCTATATTTTCTTCTCTGTGTGCCGAAAGCAATATATATTTTTTAGGCTCTAATCCCAAACGAGATAAAACATCGCTTTTTTCTATATCTGCCAGGTTATTATGCAAAACCTCCGCCATAGGAGAGCCTGTCACGTAAGTTCTCTCCTTAGGTAAACCGCAATCTGCCAAATAACGACGCGCATGCTCGGAATAAGCCATATTTACGTCTGAAATAATATCAACGATACGGCGATTTGTTTCTTCTGGCAAACATTCGTCTTTGCAACGATTTCCCGCTTCCATATGAAAAATAGGTATGTGTAAGCGTTTTGCCGCAATTGCGGAAAGGCAACTGTTTGTATCACCCAAAATCAAAAGCGCATCTGGTTTGCACGCATTCATCAACTTATAAGAACAGTTAATAATATTCCCTACCGTCGCCCCTAAATCGTCGCCAACGGCATCCATATAAACTTCGGGATCGGCAAGTTTTAAGTCCTTAAAAAACACTCCGTTAAGATTATAATCGTAATTTTGTCCGGTATGAGCTAATATACAGTCAAAATATTTTCTGCACTTATCGATTACCGCCGCCAAACGAATAATTTCCGGACGCGTGCCCACTATAATAAGAAGTTTTAATTTTCCGTTGTTTTTAAAGCACACATCGTCGTAGTTTAGTTTAATATTCATTATTCTTCCTCCGTTTTTTGAAAGACTCCTAATTTATCATAAAGTTCTTGTCGTTTTTTTGCTTCGGGAAGCATTTTACCTATCGACACTTTTTTCCCTGTACACATTTGAAACAAATTATTTATCACTTTCCAAGCATAAATAAATGGATAAAAAATCATAATTTTTTTTACTATAGGATAGCGCAAAACAACTGCTTTATGCAAAGATATAGCAAGTGTAGCAATTGCTCCGTGTTTTTTCTCCCCTTTTTGTGATATCAAAGCTCCGCTTCTTGCGCGTTCGTTATTTTTTCTACCAAAATTACCACTCAAAAACACGTCGTTTAGCAACTCGTCACAAAGAATGTCGTCTGCGTCCGCAGCCCATTCAGGGCAATCTATTCCTAAGTATTTATGGCATAATTTAGTTGCAACCGACGCATATTTAAGTATTCCTATATCTTGCATCAATGGCAACAATCGCTCTTTCCAAAAAGGCTCGTTTTTTGTTTTTTGCACAAACACAGCCCAATCACACAAATGTCTAAGTCCTAATCCATCATTTAAATTGTGGTGTTGCATATGCAATAAAATAATCAAGCCGTGATTAACGTCTGTCGGTGCGATAAACCTAGAAATTCCGCCATTTTTTATTATACCGTTCGTTGCAGCTCTTAAAAACTCACGAACTTTTTCTCCTTTATCCCCAACAGGTATACCAGGCACTTGATAGTGCATCTCTAAATGTGCTCCGGTTTTATAAAATATTCTATGACTAATATGCGCCGTAGAGTCTCTTTGATAACCTGTTGCCGTCAATGCATTTTCAACCTCAGTTTGGCGAGCCGTATCAATTAAAAAATCCACGTCACCAAGCACTCTAAATTCCGGATTATTATAATATGCCGCAGAAGATTCTCCTTTAATTACTACGTAAGCAAAACCATGAGAATCCATAATATCCGCCATATCCGCCTGTGCTTGCCACACTCGCATATTTGTTTGATATGCCTTATAAAAATATTTTTCCCACTTTGAATAGATGTCTTGCGGAATATATTTTTTATATTGTTTTGCCGACTGAAAAGCAATCATATGCACCGTTTGCGCTAAAGACTCTCTTGCAACGATTTGCCATTCCACGCCAGACAATTCCTCATCAGACAACACCCATTTCTGCGGAGTATCGGAAATACCAACAGCGACAAGATTTAATAAAATTTTCTGTTCTTTTGTTAAATTTAATTCGTCCATAGGCGTTTCCTTTTCTTATATCTCTATAAATCTATTTGAATCGTTTTTTATTTACAATCATTCTACCTTTTCAAAGAAAGTATCGGGACGTGAAGCGTCAAACTGTTCGTTTGCCCACATCAGACAACACCCATTTCTGCGGAGTATCGGAAATACCAACAGCGACAAGATTTAATAAAATTTTCTGTTCTTTTGTTAAATTTAATTCGTCCATAGGCGTTTCCTTTTCTTATATCTCTATAAATCTATTTGAATCGTTTTTTATTTACAATCATTCTACCTTTTCAAAGAAAGTATCGGGACGTGAAGCGTCAAACTGTTCGTTTGCCCACATAACCGTAATCAAATCTTCATTTTCAGATAAATTGACAATATTGTGCGTATATCCCGGAAGCATATGAACTGCCTGAATTTTTTTACCGTCAACATAAAAGTTTAGCACTTCGTCCGTTCCGATTTTGCGTTGTTGAATTAACCCGCGTCCTGAAACAACTATAAAAAATTCCCATTTGCTTTGGTGCCAGTGCTGCCCTTTAGTTATATTGGGCTTAGAAATATTAACCGAAATTTGCCCGCACTTTTCCGTTTTTAAAAGTTCCGTAAAACTTCCTCTTTCATCTTCATTCATCTTTAACTCAAACGCAACTTTTTCTTTAGGTAAATAAGAAAGGTACGTAGAATAAAGTTTTTTTGCAAAAGATCCGTTGGGTATTTCCGGCACTATAAGACTTTGTGGTTGCTTTTTAAAAACGTCTAACAAATCTACTATTTCGCCAAGCGTTGCATCGTGAGAAACAGGCACTGCACAATATTTGCCGCTTTCCGTTATCACGGTTTTTATCCCGTCGAACTCCGCATGGTGCTCTTTATTTTCCAACGCATCTAACATTTCACAAACCAAATCGTCTATATAAAGCAATTCAAGTTTAACGCTTCTGTCGCTCACCGTCAACGGTAAATCGTTTGCGGTATTATAGCAAAAAGTTGCAACCGCACTGTTATAATTAGGGCGACACCACTTGCCGAACAAATTAGGAAAACGGTAAACTAAAACCTTTGCCCCCGTTTGTTTTGCATATTCAAAAAAAAGTTCTTCGCCTGCTTTTTTGCTTCTTCCGTACTCCCCGTCGTATCTACCTATAAGGGTAGCCTGAATAGAACTTGCCAGCATAACGGGGCAAGTATTGTTGTGCTTTTTGAGCGTATCAAGCAACGTAGATGCAAACCCGAAATTTCCCTTTTTAAATTCAGAAGAATCCTTTGGGCGATTAACCCCCGCCAAATTAAACACGAAATCCGCATTTTTACAATACTCTTCTAGTTCCTGCGCAGTGCTATCTATATCGTATTCAAACACCTCTTCTATTTTAAGCCCCAAGCGGGTTTTATCTTTACCATCTTTTAAGTTGTTAAGTGCGCAAACAAGATTTTTCCCTACAAATCCCTTTGCACCCGTCACCAATATTTTCATAATTGCATTGCCTTGTTTTGTATTTTATTAAATAAATTATTTTGCAAGTTCTTCTTGAATATACGCAAGCGAAGCAATTTTCGCTTTAGTTTCTTCTAACGTTAAAAGTTGCGTGTTGTTAGAATTAAATTCTGTAAGCGGATTTCTTTCAACGTCTCCGTTATTGAAATACTTATCGTAGTTCAAACCACGCTTGTCGCACGGCACACGGTAGAAATTGCCTAAATCTATAGCGTTTGCACATTCCTCGTTGGTCAATAGAGTTTCGTACATTTTTTCTCCGTGACGAATACCTATTACCTTTATGTTATCTTTTTCTCCGCCAAACAATTCGCAAACGGCTTCCGCTTGCGTTTTAATGGTACAAGCAGGCGCTTTTTGAACAAGTATATCTCCGCTTTCACCGTGCTCAAAGGCAAACAATACAAGGTCAACCGCTTCTTCTAAAGACATAATAAATCTAGTCATAGTAGGATCGGTTATGGTGATAGGCTTGTCTGCGCGAATTTGGTCTATCCAAAGCGGAATAACACTTCCGCGAGAACACATAACGTTGCCATAACGCGTGCAACAAATTTTAGTTTTTTCCGGAGAAACCGTACGAGACTTTGCAACTATTACTTTTTCCATCATAGCCTTGCTTGTCCCCATTGCATTTACAGGATAAGCTGCCTTATCTGTTGAAAGACATACTATGTTTTTAACGCCTTCTTCTATAGCGGCTGTAAGCACGTTTTCCGTACCCAAAACGTTTGTTTTTACCGCTTCTATGGGGAAGAACTCACAGGAAGGCACCTGCTTTAACGCCGCCGCGTGGAATATGTAATCAACTCCGTGCATAGCGTTGCGAACGGATTGAATATCTCTTACGTCTCCTATATAAAACTTTATTTTTTCTGCCACCTCGGGCATTTTAGCCTGAAATTCGTGACGCATATCGTCCTGTTTTTTTTCGTCACGAGAGAATATACGAATTTCCTCAATATCCGTTTTTAGAAAACGGTTAAGCACGGCATTGCCAAAACTCCCAGTCCCCCCTGTAATAAGTAGTGTTTTGTTTGTGAATAACGACATAATTTAACTCTCCTTATGTTTAATAAATTTATTTAGCAAAGGGATTCTAGAAAACATTTTACGTTCATCATTATTTAGTCCGAAAATATATAACATCACAAAGTACACCACACATGTAAATACAATGTTAACAATCAAACCAATCCATCCCTCAATACCTATTAAAGAAAATAAATAACCCATAGCACCACTAATAATAAGTGCGGGTAAAATACCTTTTAAAGTTCCAAAATAATACCTAGATATAGATATTCCTATATCTTTTCGGAATACTATATTCATAACTACAACATCTCCTAGCAACAATGCAATTCCCGTTCCTAGCGACGCCCCTATTATAGGATTCCACTGAATTAATAAATAAGTTAAAAATATATTCAATACTGCAAGACAAATTTTAAGTAATGCTTGAATTTTATGTCTGTCTAATGCCCATAAAACCTGTGCTCCTATAGATTGCGACAGAGAAAGCAACATGGGAAACATTATAATTAGCGCTGCATAATATCCGTCTTGATAATCTTGCCCCGCCCATAATACCATAAAACTTTTTCCAAATAGTGCAAAGCCGACAAAAACAATGCCAAGAAACATAAAAATCAACCTACTGATTTTTATCATTTCCTTCTGCAATTCTTCCACCGAAGCTTTATTCTCAACCATCTTAACGACACCTGGCATTAACACGCCGTTTACCGCCGCCCCAAAACTTTGAAAGTATTGCGTAATCTGCGTAGCTGCGGTATAAATAGCCAAATAGGTCGTTGAAGCAGCAACAAATGCACCAATCAATATATGGTCTACCATCGAATTTATTTGCGTTGCCACCATTTGCAACATTATAAAAAACGTATAACCCCAAATTTCCTTTATAAAGCCAAAATTAACCCCCTTAATACGCGGCGTCACTTTAAGCTTTACAAAAACGTAAATCATTGAAAAAATGCCTACTCCTGCCGTAACGAAAAGGTTAATAGAGACCACAGCAACGCCCTTCCCGCCTAAAAGGAGCGCTACGCAGCACAAACCTACTCTAACAATAATTTTAATAATATCTATACTTTTTGATAGCACGAACTTTTCATAAGCAACAAGTGTTTTAGTGACAGGTGAAAAAAACAACGAAGTAGCGGCTGTAATAACTGTAATTTGCAACATTTTACTTGCCAGCGATAACTCTTGTTCTGAAAGTCCTGTGCCAAATATTTGCGGAAGAAAAAAATTCAAAACAAAACCAACAGCTAAAACCAACACGGCAATTATGCCGTAAAAAATTAGCGTTGTAGCCATAAGATTTCTTTCGCTTTGCTTGTCGTTATCAAAACGATATTTTGCCATATAGCGGACTATTGCATTCCCAACACCAAGGTCTAAAAGATACAAATAAGCCGTGACAGAAGCAACAAGCCCGTATATACCGTATTCTGACTGTCCTAAACAACGTATAAGATACGGCGTAAACAAAATACTAGAAAAAGCCTCTAGTATCATCAATACATATGAAAGAACTACACCTTTTTTTCTACTCATTCTAACTCCTATATTTCATCACTTTTGCCGGCACGCCGACAGCTACGGCATTTTGAGGAATTTCCCCCTTAACAACGCTTTGCGCTCCGATAACAGCGCCATCGTGTATAATAGTTCCTTTTAATACTTTAACTCCTGCGGCTATCCAAACGTCTCTACCTATTTTAACAGGTTGAGCCGTATTCTTTTGTTTTCTCATCAATTCACCTAAAGCAGTGCCGTGATCTGTATCTATGATATAACATTGTGCAGCAATCATAGAATCGCCTTCTATTAGCACCCCCCCCCCGCATTTTGAGGAGTATATAAC
>CAYVPW010000009.1:0-41870 GCA_964453915.1 uncultured Christensenella sp.
AGAGCAATACTATGATTTATCTTCATAGCGGTGCGTATATAGTGTGCAAACAACCAAACGACAAAGAAAAAGCGTTTATAGACGGAGCAAATTGCAAAAACTGGGCGCCTTTTATAAATGTTTCTAACGCAAAAAACGTATTAATTAAAGGGCATGGCGTTATAGATGCTTCTAACCTATCCTTACACGCAAGAACTCCTATTATGATAAATTCTTCTATCAATATCACAATAGACGGAACAACAATTATAAATTCACCTTCTTGGACGGTATATGCGCTAAACTGCAAAAACGTTAAAATTAAAAATGTTATTATGTTGGGATACAGAATAAATTCAGACGGAATAGTCCCTTGCAATTGCAAAAACGTTTTGGTAGAAAACTGTTTTGCAAAATCGGGAGACGACCTTTTTCAGGCAAAAGCACAAAGTGCTTCTGCAAACGTATCACAAACGGGCGGAAGCAATATCACATATAAACATTGTCAGGCTTGGGCAGAAAAAACTAGATGTTTCGGATTTATTCAAGAAACCGAAATGGACGCCGAAAATATAGTATTTAAAGATTGCAGCGTACTTTATCACGACGCTGTTTGGGAAGAAGCAATGGGTGCGTTCGTTGTTTGCGTTGGCGACAGTTCTACCGTTAAAAAGATTAAATTTATAAACTGCGACGCCTATCACTCCGAGGGCTATGTAATAAATATATATCTTGGCGACAATCAGTGGACCACTAACCCCAAGCAGGGTTGTTTGGGCAAAATCCACGGCGTAAAGTTTAGAAATTTTTCTTTTAGATCTAAATACTTAAAAAGAAAACACCCTATAAAAAAAGAGCAACCCGTTGCAGTACTGCTAAAAAACAAAAAAACGGTTGCAAAAAGCAATGCACAAGATTTTACCGGTATAGTTTTTAACAAAATAGTTATAGACGACAAATTACAAAACAAAAATTCTTTACTTAAACTAACTAATTGTGTTGGAGAAATAAACGTTAACGATAAAAGCCAAATAAAGATAATTTAAAAAGGTAAAGCGAAGCAGTTTCTGCTTCGCTTTTATAATTGGTTTTAATTATTATCTTTTGTCTAAATTGTAATTAAGTCCTGCGCCGTTCACCAAAATATCTGCTTTTGATTGAGCGGTTGCACTCGAACAAATAATTATCATGGTAGATGCCAACCATGTTCCGTCCACATTAAGTTCCGAAAGAGCAGTACAGCCAATAAAAGCCCTTGCCCTTATTTCCGTAATGTTTGTGGGAATAGTCATAGACGCAAGATTTTTACAATTTGCAAAAGCTGCTGTGGGTATTTTGGTTAAATTTGCAGATAGCGTTATAGAGGTTGCCTTGCTGTTTGCAAAACAAGAAGCACCTATTTCCGTAACGCTTGCAGGCAAAACAATACTTGCTATTGCAGAGCCGTTAAACGCACTTTCCTCTATAACGGAAATGGTTGCAGGGGTTGTAGCACTGTCTTCAAAAGACAAACCGTTTTTAAGGTTTGCAGTTCCCATAAACGCTTCTTTGCAAATTTTGCTTACGCTTGCGGGAATGTTTATCTTTGTTAATCCCAAAGCATTTTTAAATGCACACTCGCCTATTATGCCGATGTTTCCTTTTAATTCTACTTCGTTAATAAAGTTTGCGCCGTAGAATGCATACATAGGAATGTTGTAAGCGGTATCCACAGAGGGATTGTTTACAACAACCTTTTTAAGGGTTTTGGGCAAATAGAAAGTAGACGTGCCAGAAGCATTGTAGTTTTGAGTAATTGCTAGTCCGTTAGCATATTCTTCCGTGCCGAAAACATATCCGAAAAGTCTTTCTTCATCTACAGATTTGTTTTCCGCTTCGTCTATAGAGTTAAAAGAAGTATCCGCAACGGGAGTTGCTCCTACAAACGGAAGTTCTATAGTTTCTAACTTTTTCATATTGGCAAAAGCGCCTTGATCTATAGTTTCTACCGTAGAAGGAATAACAAGCGTTTTGATAGTATCGTTATCTTTAAATGCGTTCAACTTTATTCTGCCTATCGTTACGCCGTTTACGTTATATTCCGAAATATCTAAAACTTCTTTATTTGTTCCGTCGTCTACGTAGCCGTAAACGGTATAATAAGAATCACCTTGAAATTGCTTATATAACAAGCCCGTTTTGCCACTATTATCGGTTCCGTCTCCACACGCAACAAGCCCTATCGCCGACACCGCCATAATTGCGGCAAGCATTAAAATTTTAAATATCTTTTTCATAAATACCCCTTTTTTGAGCATTGTAGTCATTATACTTAAATAGTTTATCATTTATACTTTGCTTTGTCAATAAATACCGTTCATTTTGCTCTTATTTTTATTTGTTAAAAGGGTAAAAACCATAATAAAAGACCGCAAAAAACGGCCTTTTATCTACAAAACGCTTATATTATTGCTTTACCGGTAAAAAAACTGTTAAAAAACCCTTCCGCATCTGCCCCTTCTTTTATAAAACAGGCAACCAAATCGTCCGGAACGGCGTTTTTAAAAGAAAACTCCGAATAATATCTTTTTAACGCCGAAAAGAATTTTTCGTCTCCGATACCGTTTCTTAGTTGGTCGTACATTATGCAACTTTTTACGTACGCTATATTTACGTATTCGTATTCACTGGTAAATTCAGGTATAGCCCTAAGCATAGACGTATCCGTTCCGCCGAAGAGTTTATCATACACCGAACAATAAAGTTTATAAGTTTGCTCGCTTGATTTTATAAGTTTTTCTCTCGTATAAGAAAACTCCGGTCGATTTTCGTAAAACAGCACGGTAGAATACTCCGCAAGCCCTTCGTCTAAAAAACCGTATTCTATCTCGTTGTTTCCAACCGCCGTTTGCCACCATTGATGAGCCGTTTCGTGTACGATTACTTCCCCGTAAGAAAGCGGGTCTAATTCGTCGGAAATCATAACTAGCGCAGGAAATTCCATTCCACCCTGTATAAACTTTGTTTGAACCACGGAATAGTTGTTGTAGGGAAAATCCCCGAACAAACCGCTAAACGTTTCTAACCCTTTAAGCGCATATTCTATAGAAGAAATCGGCGTTTCGTCGTTATAATAGTAATAGTTTAGCGTCACGCCGGAAGAATTATCCGTAATACACTTAAACTCTTTTGAAAGAACGAAACAAAAAGACCTTGCGTTTTTTAATAAATAAGTTGCGGTTGTTTTTCCGTTTTCTTCTTTTGCGGAAATTATCTCTCCGGAAGAAGCAACAACGTATTCGCTACTCGCGCAAAACGTCACTTCGTAGTCTGCACATTCGCTAAAATACGGATCTCCGTTTGCGTAGTACACACACTCGTAAAATCCGTTTTGGTCTATACCGCACAATATGGGATAAAAATTGGCTAAATTTATAGTCTTTTCGTTATATCCCGTTCTTGCAATCACGTTTGCCAAAGATATTTTATACTCTATTTCCACTTCTACCGTTTCTTCCGGAAAAATCTCTTTTTCTAAATACACTTCTAAAACGTTTTCGTCTTTTCCGCAAATGGAATAGTCTAAAGAATTTTCTTCCCCTTTACAGCCCGTTATCTCTACTTTTCCGTAATTTAGCCCGTTAGGATATGCGGAATGATAATATTGTGCGGAAACCGGACTAAACTCTGCACCTTCTCTAAAAGCGTTGGCAAAAATATTAAATTTTAAGCTTGTAAAAGAATTGTCTTTGTTGTTATAAAATATAACTTTTTCAACACCCGTTAAAAGATAGTTTTCGTCTAAAGAACAGGTTATTTCGTACTTTGTCCGTTTTTGCTCTTTCTCTTTACAAGCAAAAAGAGAAACGCTGCAAACAAACAAAAACAATACCGCGATTGGTATAAAAATTTTTTTCATTAAAAAACCCCGAAAAGATATTTATATATCCTATTCGGAGTTTTTATTTTATATTCTTTACTTTTCGTCTATCACAAGATATTTTACCGGATCTATAGATTCTCCGTTTTCAATCACTTCAAAATGAAGGTGTGCGCCATATCCGCTCTCTTGTTTATTCGTTAAAGATACCTTGCCTATCACGTCTCCTTGACTAACGGTTTGCCCTTCCTTTACAATATCTCCGCTCTCCAAAGAATTATAAACGGTTTTTAATCCGTCTCCGTGGTCTATGGTTATAGATATTCCGGTTAAAAGATTGTTTTCAACCTTTTCAACCGTTCCGTCGTAAACGGCTTTTACAGGCGTTCCTTCTTCGGCAAAAAAATCCGTTGCAAGATGTACGGAATATCTCTTTAAAGTTTTGTTAAAAACCATTGTTTGACTATATCCCGTAATTGACGTGGGCGTAGAAACGGGCATACAAAAACTTATTACCTTTATCACGGGTTGCTCGGGTATTATATCGTCTATATCCAAACCGCCGCTTCCTGAAACGTCTTGGTCGGTAGAAGGCTCTATTATCGCAGGCGGCTCTACGTTCACGGTGTCGTCCAATCCGTTTTCGTTAAGCAAAATCAGCGTTAAAGAAAGCCCTACCGCAAGTATACAAAACGCCAAAACTATATATGCGGCGTTTTTTCTAAAAAAAGTTGAAATTTTACCAGATTTGTTCATTATAAATTCCTCCGTTTTGATTATGTATACCGATTATTGCCCACGCCTGAAATTTTTATACCCGTTTATTAAAAACTTCCAAAAATCAACGGCGTTCCTACAACGCACGTTTCTTTACCTAAAAAAATATGTAAATTTATCTTTTTTCCGCTTACGTATTTGTAAAACGGAATTTTTTTAGAATATGCGTACAAACAAGTGCCTTCGTTTATATCTTCGCTAAAAACAATATCCGCATTAAATGCTTTAAAAAGTTTCGTCACGTTTATTTCGCTTAACTTACAACAAAAACTTTCTCCCGTTTTTCCCGCCGGCAGTAGCATTGTTTGATTATACTTTATTTCTTTACAATTAGAAGAGTTAGAACCCGTGTAAACCGTAAGGCTATCTTTTGCGTATTCATTAAAAACGGGAACAGAACTTAAACAACAAACCGCCAACAAACATACGCAACAAAAAAATAAAACGGAAAATCTTTTAAACATAAAAATACTCTCTCCTTTTTTTGGAGAGAGTATTGACCGTTTTTTTGTATTTTATTCTTTTTAACAATCTATATTTAAATCCAACACACCCATAAGCGCCGCATAAGCGCACCCGTTTTGTGAGCGAGGCAAACAGGAAACCAACTTAAAAGTATTCCAAAAGGCTTTAGAATCCGTTTCAAAAACGCCCGCAGCACCGTTTAACGCCGCGTAAGTGCTTTTTATGCCTTTCTCTACGTCAAGAGTTTCTTTTACTGTTTTTTGCATAGACTGCGCCGTTTTTATGGCAAACCTTAAATTGTTTTTAATAAAAAAGGCGTTTCCGTTTAACTCTTTAACCATTTCGTTTAAGGATTGGTTAAATGCGTTTGCAGACGTAAAAACAGATTTTAGTAATTTAGGAACGGTACATAGCGGCTCTTTTAACTCAAAAACGGCGGCGTAAACACTTAAAAGTTTTAGGCACGCATAAAGCTTAGTGCCAAAAAAATCACCGTTTCTATCGCGAATTGCTTCGGCAATAATTTCAGAAGAATCCCTTGCATTTATTTCTCCACAAGCCGCTTCGTTTGCTAATTCCGCACTTAAACCGCAAACGAAAAGTTCTTTTTTGCGATTTTTCGGTTTTATGCTAAAAACGTTAAAAGCTCGGCTTATGCTTTTTTGAATAACAGCCATCGCCTTTCCGTTGACGGGCTTTTTATTTAATGCGCAAAACAGTCTATAATCCACCATTGCGGAAGTTTTTGATATAATCCCCGCATAGGCGCACGCTTGATCTTCGCACTGCTCTATCAAATTAAAATCTACGATAACGAAAACTTTTCTTTTCAAGCTAATTTGTTCGCTTATATCGCCGTTTTTTATAAACAACAAACTATCTAAACAATTATTTACACAGACAGAATTAGGAATATAAATAAGCGGCACTTCTTTTATCGCAGCGTAATAAGAACACAATGCACACAACTTTCTGTCAAAGGTTATTACGGCACGCACGTCTTCCGGCAGGTTAAACACCCTAGAAAAGTCTTCCACTCTGTTTTCGGGAACGTTTTTAAGAACTAAACTTATCAGTTTAGAGCCTGCGTTGGTTAAAGAAGCCAGCACGTTTTTAGAATACTTAAAATGCGAACTCTCTAAGGCTATAAAAGCAATTTTGCCGAAAGGAATATATTGCCTTATCACCGTATTTAATAAAGCCGAATAATCTCCGCAACAAAAGTTTATATTGCTTACCGTTTTATTTAATTTTAATATTTCCGATTGATAATTCTTCATATTTCCCCTATAAGATTAACTCAATTTGGCAAAAAAGTCAATAGCAAAGCAAAATCATTCCAAAACCTACAAAAAAAGGCAAAAAAATATGCTTTTTTGCAAAAAAATTTAAAAAGAGTCTTGAAAAAACGGTAATATATGTTATAATTTTTATATGAAAATATGGAGGTTTTCACAATGAACAAAAGCGATTTGGTAAGGGACATCGCCAACACCGCGGGCATAACTCTTAAAGATGCGTCTGTTGCGCTAGAAAGTGTTATCTCCGCTATTACGGACAACTTGAAAAAAGGCGAAAAAATTCAGATTTCCGGTTTCGGAACGTTTGAATTAAAATGCAAGGGCGAAAGAGAAGGCATAAACCCCAAAACCGGCGAAAAAATCAATATTTCCGCATCAAAAACGCCCGTGTTTAAGTTTGGTAAGGCTTATAAAGATTTATTCTGAGATATTAAAAAAACTTAAAAATAGAAAAAGGATAGTCAGCTATCCTTTTTTTATTTTATATTCGATTTTCCTCTTTTTTTAACGAATGCTTTTTTATAGCGTCAAAAATCATACTTTCCATAAGCATCATACACTTTTCTTGATTGAACCCTGCTCCGGATTCGTAATACTTTTGCGCAACTTTTTCTCTTTCCGCCGCATTTTCAATCCAATAGTCTATTACTCTGGCAAGGTCTTTTGGCTTTTTATGCTTAAAGACGCAACGCTCGTCCACGGCAAAGCCCTTTGTAGCGGATAATTTAGAATCGGATACTATCGTTAATTTACCGCAGATTATGGCTTCTATACAAGAAATACCTTCCAGTTCTATTATGGCGGGGTGAACGTACATATCGCAATAATTTAGCACGTCTATTATATCCGTTCTAGAAAAAAATTTAAATATCGGCTGAACGGGTAATTTTTTTGCTAATCTTCTGTATTTTTTTTCTTTTAGCCCTTGTCCGCCTACTATCAACTGTATTTTATCTTTATATTTTGAATACTTTATCGCCTTAATAAGCGTATCTTGAGACTTTTCTTTAGAATATCTACCCGTTGTAAGTAGCACTATTTTATCTTTATATTCCGCAGGTTTTTCCACAGAGCGTTTTTGAATGTAATCGTGAACGCCGTTTGATATTACGTAGGACGGGGTTAACTTTTTAATACTGCTTTCAAAAATGTTTTTTATAAATTCCGTAGGATAATGAATAGCGTCTACGTACCGATAAACGTGATCCCAAATATAATCGTAAACCATAGTGTTGGCAATTTTTATTCCGTTTATCTTAAAATAACAAGTAAAGTTTTCCGCTTGCATATGAAAACTTGCCGTCATAGGAATATTCATTTCCCTTGCAATTTTTACCGCTCTCATTCCCAAAAGCAACGGAACGAGTATATGCACCGCTTGGCAACCTTCAAAAACTTTTCTTATAATATCGTCGTTAGGCTTTGCAAGCGTCACGCCTACTTTCTTTATATATCCGTCTAAAAACTTTCCAAAGCTCATTTGCGGAACAATATAAAAGCCCTCTTGTCCTTCTTTATCTTTATCGGCGCACAACACCCTTACTTCGTGCCCGCGACTTTTTAAGAACCTAATTAAATTCATTGCCGCAACGGAAGTGCCGTTGTTTTCTTCCCCCAAAACATCGCAAACTACTGCAATTACCATATTTCCTCCCGAAAACCTTGTTTATAAGTAATAAACACTGTAATACGGATTTATCCAAACTAATTTTTAAGTAAAACACACGACTAAAATCGTATACATAAATTTATACCATTAAACGGATTATTTGTCAACAACTGACTCTAACAAAAACAAAACTTGTTTTATAAACGCAAAAAAATTTATAGTAAAAAAATAAAAGCGGGGACTATTCCTCGCTTTTATTTTATATTAAAATCTTTAATTACTTAACGATTTTAGAAACAACGCCGGAACCAACGGTTCTGCCACCTTCACGGATAGCGAAACGTAAGCCTTCTTCCATAGCGATGGGGGTGATAAGCTTAACGCTGATGGTGATGTGGTCACCGGGCATAACCATTTCTACGTCCTTAGGAAGTTCGATAGAACCGGTCACGTCGGTAGTTCTAAAATAGAACTGAGGACGATAGTTGTTGAAGAACGGAGTATGACGGCCGCCTTCTTCTTGTTTCAATACGTAAACTTGACCTTCGAATTCGGTGTGGGGTTTAACAGAACCGGGTTTAGCGATTACTTGTCCACGTTCGATATCCTTCTTGTCAATGCCACGAAGAAGAGCACCAACGTTGTCACCTGCTTGAGCTTCGTCAAGAGTCTTACGGAACATTTCAAGACCGGTAATAACGGTGTTCTTGGATTCTTCGGAAAGACCAACGATTTCAGCGGGATCGTTAACTTTTGCAATACCACGTTCTACTCTACCGGTAGCAACGGTACCACGACCTTGAATGGTGAATACGTCTTCTACAGGGAGAAGGAAGGGTTTAGCTTCGTCTCTTTCGGGGGTGGGGATATAAGAATCAACAGCATCCATCAATTCGAAAATGCATTTGCATTCTGCGGAAGCCTTGATTTCGTCAGCAGAGTGATCTCCTTGAGCGAATTCCAACGCTTTAAGAGCAGAACCCTTGATAATGGGGGTGTCGTCTCCGGGGAATCCGTATTCGGAAAGAAGGTCTCTAATTTCCATTTCAACGAGTTCTTGAAGTTCGGGATCGTCTAATTGATCGCACTTGTTCATGAAAACGATAATGTAGGGAACACCAACTTGACGAGCAAGAAGAATGTGTTCTCTGGTTTGGGGCATAGGACCGTCGGTTGCAGCAACAACCAAGATTGCGCCGTCCATTTGAGCAGCACCGGTAATCATGTTCTTAACGTAGTCAGCGTGTCCGGGGCAGTCAACGTGAGCGTAGTGGCGGTTAGCCGTTTGATATTCAACGTGAGAGGTGTTAATTGTTATACCTCTTGCCTTTTCTTCCGGTGCCTTATCGATTTCATCGTATCTCATCTTTTGAGCTTCACCAAAAGCAGACAACGTCATGGTGATAGCCGCAGTAAGAGTGGTCTTACCGTGGTCTACGTGACCGATAGTACCGATGTTAATGTGCGGTTTACTTCTGTCAAATTTAGCCTTAGCCATTTGAATTTCCTCCAAAAATTTCTGGTTTTATTTTTATAATTTTTTATTTTTTGTTTATTTATTGCTAAAACGCATAATTATTGTACATTAATTTAAATTAATTGTCAACATTAAATTACGCTTTTTTGCCCATTATCTTTTCAGCAACCGATTTCGGTACTTCCGCATAATGGTCGAATTGCATGGTATAGTTTCCACGACCTTGGGTTCTAGATCTCAAGTCCGTTGCATAACCGAACATTTCGGCAAGCGGGATATCTGCGTCTATAACCTTTATTCCGTTTCTGTCTTCCGTGCCTTGTATAATTCCGCGACGAGCCGTTACGTTGCCCATTACGTCTCCGAAATAAGAATCGGGAGTAAGAATTTCAACCTTCATAACCGGTTCAAGCAACACGGATTTTGCCTTTGCAAGACCTTCTTTCAACGCCATGCTACCTGCAATCTTAAACGCCATTTCAGAAGAGTCAACGTCGTGATAACTTCCGTCGTAAACGGTTACCTTAAAGTCTACAACTTCGTAGCCTGCCAAAATACCGTTTTTAGCCGCTTCTTGAATACCCTTGTTGATAGGTTGAATAAATTCCTTAGGTATAGAACCACCAACCGTTTCGTCAACGAATTCGTATCCCTTACCGGGTTCTTGCGGTTCTAAGCGGATTTTACAATGTCCGTATTGACCGTGACCACCCGTTTGACGCTTAAACATACCTTCCGCTTCAACTGCTTGGCGAATGGTTTCTTTATAAGCAACTTGGGGTTTACCGACGTTTGCTTCTACTCTGAATTCACGAAGCAATCTGTCAACGATAATTTCAAGGTGAAGTTCGCCCATTCCGGCAATAATCGTTTGTGCCGTTTCGGGATCGGTATATGTTTTGAAAGTAGGATCTTCTTCTGCAAGTTTTGCAAGAGCAAAGCCCATCTTTTCTTGACCTTGTTTCGTTTTAGGCTCTATAGCAACTCTAATAACGGGTTCGGGGAATTCCATTTGTTCTAGAACTATGGGATTTGCCTCGTCACACAAAGTATCGCCCGTTGTAGTATCTTTTAAACCTACGATAGCGCAAATGTCGCCTGCATAGATGGTATCCACTTCTTCTCTGTGGTTAGCGTGCATACGAAGAACGCGCGCAACTCTTTCTTTTTTGCCCTTTACGCTGTTATAAACGTAAGAACCGGTCTTTAACGTGCCGGAATATGCACGGAAGAAAGCAAGTTTTCCAACGAACGGGTCAGCCATAATCTTAAATGCAAGACCGCAGAAAGGTTCGTTATCGTCCGCTTTTCTATAAACGGCTTCTCCCTTAGAATCTGTTCCGTCTATTTCCTTAACGTCTAACGGGCTGGGTAGATAATCTACTATAGCATCTAAAAGGTTTTGAACGCCCTTGTTCTTGTAGCTAGAACCGCAAAGAACGGGGGTCACTTTCATTTCCAAAGTTGCCTTTCTTAAACCCTTTTTGATATCTTCTATAGAAAGGTCGTCGTTTTCAAAGAACTTTTCCATCAATTCGTCGTCACTTTCAGCAGCGAGTTCAACGATTTTTCTTCTGTAAAGTTCAACATCTTCCTTCATATCTTCGGGAACGTCGGTTTCTTCTATTTGTTGACCTAAGTCGTCCAAATAAATATCTGCCTTTCTAGTGATGATGTCTACAACACCCTTAAACGTATCTTCTTTTCCGATAGGAAGAAGAATGGGAAGAGCATTGGTTTTAAGTCTTTCGTGCATCATCTTTATAGCGTTTTCATAGTTAGCACCGTTGATATCCATTTTGTTAACGTATGCTATTCTGGGAACGTGATATTTATCCGCTTGACGCCAAACGGTTTCACTTTGGGGTTCAACACCGCCCTTAGCGCAGAAAGTTGCAACTGCTCCGTCTAATACGCGGAGAGATCTTTCTACTTCTACCGTAAAGTCAACGTGTCCGGGAGTATCTATAATGTTTATACGGTGTTTCTTCCAGTGGCAAGTGGTCGCCGCGCTGGTAATGGTAATACCACGCTCTTTTTCTTGTTCCATCCAGTCCATCGTTGCTTCACCATCGTGCGTATCGCCGATTTTGTGAATCTTACCGGTATAGAAAAGAATTCTTTCGGTGGTGGTAGTTTTACCTGCGTCTATGTGCGCCATTATGCCGATATTTCTCGTTGATTTTAAATCGTATTCTCTAGGCATAAACTATACTCTCCGTATTAAAAACTGTAATGTGCAAAAGCCTTGTTTGCTTCCGCCATTCTGTGAGTGTCTTCTTTCTTTTTAACTGCGTTACCTGCGCCGTTGAATGCTTCAACTAATTCGCTGGACAAACGCGTGCTCATATCTCTTTCGCTTCTCTTTCTTGCCGCTGCAACCAACCAACGAATAGCAAGCGTTTGTCTTCTTTCCGCTCTTATTTCGATAGGTACTTGATAGTTAGCACCGCCAACTCTCCTTGCTTTAACTTCTACCATAGGCATAATGTTGTTGAGAGCCTGAGTAAACATATCCATGGGTTGTGCGCCAACCTTTTCGGAAGCGGTTTTGAACGCTTCGTAAACGATGCCTTGTGCGGTGCCTTTCTTTCCGTCGAGCATTACTTGATTGATAAGCTTTGCAACGACCTTATCGCCGTACACGGGATCGGGAAGCACGTCTCTTTTTGCAATATTGCCACGTCTTGGCATATCTTTAATCCTCCTTTAAATATTTGCGCTTTTGCGCCTTTTAAGGGTAAACCCTTTTTGTTAAGCTATCGCTTGCCTTATTATAAGGTAGCGAACCTTCTGTCTTTCGACATACTGCCTACCTATCGGGTTAATTTTCCGAATATTTCCGATGTTAAGTAGGTGTTTTGTTTTTGACTTTTTACGTCGTTAGATTTTTAACTAAGCACTAAACTTATTTAGGTCTTTTTGCGCCGTATCTCGATCTTGCTTGTCTGCGCTTTGCAACGCCGGCAGTATCGAGTGCGCCGCGTACGATGTGATATCTTACACCGGGTAGGTCTTTAACCCTGCCGCCACGGATTAGAACGGAACTGTGTTCTTGCAAGTTGTGTCCTTCACCGGGAATGTAAACGATACCTTCCATCTTGTTGGTTAATCTTACTCTGGCAATTTTACGCAATGCAGAGTTAGGTTTTTTAGGCGTAGTGGTGGTCACCGATAAGCATACACCGCGCTTTTGGGGACATTCTTCCAAAATCGGGGACTTGCTCTTGTAGGTAATTTTCTTTCTACCCTGTCTGATTAACTGTTGAATTGTAGGCATAGCACACCTCCTTAATTTTTTCGAAAATATTTGAAAAACGGATTCGGAATTTCCGTATTCTAAAACTGATTTTATATCCGCCGAATAAAATTCTTTAATCGACGGATATTTATTTTACCATTATTCTCCCTTTAAGTCAAATAATTTCATACCTTTTCAAGGGATTTTAGAGTATTTTACTCTTCTTCTGCATTAGATTTTGCAACCGTTTGCAAAGATACGTTTTTATAATTCTTTATGCCCGTACCTGCGGGGATAAGTTTGCCGATAATAACGTTTTCTTTAAGTCCCAACAATGGATCTACTTTGTTCTTTATAGCCGCTTCGGTAAGAACTCTCGCCGTTTCTTGGAAAGATGCCGCAGAAAGGAAAGATTCCTTTGCAAGAGCCGCCTTGGTAATACCTAAAAGTATTCTCTTTCCTACGGGCGGTCTTAAACCGTTGTCTAACGCCTTCATCGTTTCTTCTTCAAATCTGTATAGGTCTAGTTTTTCACCGGGGAGAATTTCTGTATCTCCGGGGTTTTCTACTTGAACCTTCTTCATCATTTGACGAACGATAATTTCTACGTGTTTATCATTTATATCAACACCTTGAGAGCGGTAAACGCTTTGTATTTCTCTAAGAATATAATCCTGAACGCCCTTTATACCTTTGGTCTTTAATATATCTTGCGGATATACTGCGCCGTTAGTTAAAACCGTACCGGGTTCTACCCTTTCGCCGTCTTTTACTATTACGCCCGTTCCGAAAGGAATTACATAATCTTTTTCTTCGCCCTCGTCCGTTTTTACTACAACGTGAATAATCTTATCTTTTTCAAACACGGTCGCAACGCCGGATTGCTCGCAAACGATTGCAGCGTGCTTGGGTCTTCTCGCTTCAAACAATTCCTCAACTCTGGGAAGACCTTGGGTTATATCGCCCGTACTTGCTATACCGCCGGTGTGGAAGGTACGCATGGTAAGCTGAGTACCCGGTTCACCGATAGATTGCGCGGCAATTATACCTACCGCCTCGCCTATTTGAACGGGGTTGTTATTACTCATATTCTTTCCGTAGCACTTAGCACATACGCCGGTTTTAGACTTACAGGTAAATACCGATCTGATTTCTACTTCTTCGATACCTGCCGCAACAATTTCGTCCGCCATATCTTCGCTAATCATTTCGTTTGCTTTTACCATTACTTCGCCGGTTTTGGGATTGATTACGTCGTGAATAACGAATCTTCCCGCAATACGGTCACGCAAGTTTTCTATCACCTTGCCGGAAATATCGGTAATCGCTCTTACCTTTATGCCCTTGGGCGCTTCACCTAGTTCTGCGAAACAGTCGTCTTCTTTTACTATTACTTCTTGAGATACGTCTACAAGTCTTCTCGTTAAATAACCGGAGTCAGCCGTTTTAAGTGCCGTATCGGCAAGACCTTTACGTCCACCGTGAGAAGAAATAAAGTATTCCAAAACGGAAAGTCCTTCACGGAAGCAAGATTTAACCGGAATTTCTATAGTTTTACCATTCGGATCGGTCATAAGACCACGCATACCGCAAAGTTGTTTAATTTGGTCGATTGAACCACGCGCACCGGAATTAGCCATCATAAGAATGGGGTTAAATTCATCTAGCGTGGATTGCAACTTTTTAGAAACTCTGTCGGTTGCGTCCTTCCAAATTGATACGACCTTTTTATATCTTTCGTCGTCCGTAATAAAGCCTTTCTTAAATAGATTTTCAACCTTTAACACGTGCGCTTCCGCTTCGCTTAAGATTGCGGGCTTATCTTTAGGCATATGCATATCGAACACACTGGTGGTGATTGCGCCTATAGTAGAATACTTAAAGCCTAAAGCCTTAATCTTATCCAAAACGTCCGCTGCGCAAGATGCACCGTGACGCTTAAAGCATGCGCCTACGATTTTTTGCAAATCTTTTTTGCCTACTAACTTGTCTATTTCGTATTTTAGATAATCTTCTTTGCTTTCTCTAACCGTAAATCCTAAATCCTGGGGTATAGCATCGTTGAATATGATTTTACCCACGGAAGTGCGTACTCTTCCGGATATAGTTTCTCCGTCCACTTCTACTTGACGACGAACTATAATCTCGTCTTGAAGACCGATTTTACCCGTTTGGTAAGCCATAATCGCTTCTTCGGGAGAAGAGTAAGAAACGGTATATTCGGGAATTCCGTACACGATTCCATTTTCGTCCTTTCTGCCCTTTTCGTTGTACTTTTCACCGATGTGTCTCTTTAATATGGTGAGGTAATAAGAACCCATAACCATATCTTGAGTAGGACTCATAACCGGCTTACCGTCGGAAAGTTTTAATATATTGTTAGAAGCAAGCATAAGGAATCTCGCTTCCGCTTGCGCCTCTACGGATAGCGGCACGTGAACTGCCATTTGGTCACCGTCGAAGTCGGCGTTGAACGCACCGCAAACCAACGGGTGTAGTTTTATTGCACGACCTTCTATCAATACCGGTTCAAACGCTTGAATAGACAATCTGTGAAGCGTAGGTGCACGGTTCAAAAGAACGGGGTGCTCTTTTATTACGTCTTCCAAAACGTCCCAAACAACGGTTTTTGCACGTTCTACGGTACGCTTTGCGTTTTTAATGTTGTGGCAAATGTTGTTTTCAACCAACTTTTTCATTACGAAGGGCTTAAACAACTCTATAGCCATTTCTTTAGGCAAACCGCATTGATAAAGTTTAAGTTCAGGTCCTACTACGATAACCGAACGGCCGGAGTAGTCTACACGTTTACCTAAAAGGTTTTGACGGAAACGACCTTGCTTACCACGGAGCATTCCGGAAAGAGATTTTAGTTCTCTGTTTCCCGCACCGCTTATCGCCTTGCCGCGTCTGCCGTTGTCTATAAGAGCGTCTACCGCTTCTTGCAACATTCTTTTTTCGTTTCTGATAATTATTTCGGGCGCGCCTAATTCCATCAATTTTTTAAGACGATTATTTCTGTTTATAACCCTTCTGTATAAATCGTTAAGGTCGCTCGTTGCAAATCTTCCGCCGTCCAACTGAACCATCGGGCGAAGTTCGGGCGGGATTACGGGAAGCACGTCTAAAATCATCCATTCAGGACGATTTCCGCTCTTTCTGAAAGATTCGATTATCTCTATACGTTTTACCGCACGAATTCTCTTTTGACCGGAAGTGTTTTCTTCTATTATCTTTTTGGTTTCGGCACTTTCTTTTTCTAGGTCGATAGCCATTAAAAGTTCTTTAATCGCTTCCGCGCCCATACCGGTTTTAAAAGAGCCTATGCCGTATTGCGCTTCGTATTCTTGCTTTTCTCTGTCGTTAATTACTTGCTTTTTCTCTAACGGAGTTGTACCGGGGTCCAACACCACGTGACTTGCAAAGTAAAGGACTTGTTCCAACGCTTTAGGACTCATGTCAAGCATAAGTCCTATACGGGAGGGAACACCCTTAAAATACCAAATGTGCGAAACGGGAGCAGCAAGCTCTATGTGTCCCATTCTGTCGCGACGGACCTTAGACTTAGTCACTTCTACGCCGCACTTGTCGCATATAACGCCTTTATAACGAATACGCTTGTATTTTCCGCAATGACATTCCCAGTCCTTTGTCGGTCCGAAAATCCTTTCGCAGAAAAGTCCGCCCATTTCGGGTTTTTGAGTTCTATAATTTATGGTTTCGGGCTTAGTTACTTCGCCGTAGGACCATTCTCTGATTTTTTCGGGAGATGCAACTCCTATCTGAATCGAATCAAAATTGTTAAGTTCAAACATATTCTAATACCTCCCCTATTACTCGTTATCGTCGTCTTCAAAATCGTCGTCAAAGATACTGTCTTCGGGAACACTCGTGTCAAGTTCAACTTCGTCGTCGTCAAAGAAGTCTTTGGAGTTAAATTCAAACTCGTCGATATCCGCATTTTCGGTATCTTCAAAGAGCGCTTCCTTCGTATCGCCGAACTTATCTTCGTTGATGTTAATCTCGTCAAAGTTTTCTTTAGCACGATGTTGCGGAACGTCGTCAAAGTCGCTTTCGATAAGGTCTTTAATATCAAACTCTTCGTGATTTTCGGTAAGAACCTTCATATCGAGCGCAAGAGATTGCAATTCTTTTAACAACACCTTAAACGCTTCCGGAATGCCGGGTTCGCTAATGTTAGTACCTTTTACTATGGACTCGTAGGTTTTAACTCTTCCCACAACGTCGTCAGACTTAACGGTAAGAATTTCTTGAAGGATATGAGCAGCACCGTATGCTTCGAGCGCCCAAATTTCCATTTCACCGAAACGTTGTCCACCGAATTGTGCTTTACCACCCAAAGGTTGTTGCGTCACAAGACTGTACGGACCGGTGGAACGAGCGTGAATTTTATCGTCAACCAAGTGGATAAGTTTTATCATATACATTTGACCGACCGTAACTCTGTTTTCAAACGGTTCGCCCGTTCTTCCGTCGTAAAGTTGAATCTTTCCGTCAACTTCGCCGTCCGGATTTACTATATTGTTTTCTTTTAATAACTCTTTAATATCGCTTTCCGTCGCACCGTCGAATACGGGGGTTGCAATCTTCCAGCCAAGTTGCCTACATACCAAGCCCAAGTGAACTTCTAGCACCTGACCTATGTTCATACGGGAAGGAACGCCTAGCGGGTTAAGAACGATTTGCAAAGGAGTTCCGTCTGCCATAAACGGCATATCGCTTTCGGGAAGAATTCTAGAAACGACACCCTTGTTTCCGTGACGGCCCGCCATCTTGTCGCCGATAGAAATTTTACGCTTTTGCGCAATATAAACTCTTACCAACTTGTTAACGCCGGGGGATAATTCGTCTTTATTAGCTCTAGTGAAAATCTTAACGTCTACAACGATACCGCCTTCACCGTGAGGAACTTTTAAGGACGTATCTCTCACTTCTCTAGCCTTTTCGCCGAATATTGCACGGAGCAATCTCTCTTCGGGAGTAAGTTCGGTTTCGCCCTTAGGCGTCACTTTACCTACTAATATGTCGCCGCTGTTTACTTCCGCACCGATTCTTACGATACCGTCTTCGTCCAAATCTTTAAGAGCATCGTCGCCAACGTTGGGAATATCTCTCGTGATTTCTTCTTCGCCGAGTCTGGTATCTCTCGCTTCTATTTCGTGTTCTTCTATGTGAATGGTAGTAAACACGTCTTCTCTTACTAACTTTTCGGAAAGCAAGATAGCGTCTTCGTAGTTATAGCCTTCCCAGCTCATAAAGCCGACAAGTATATTTCTTCCAAGAGCAAGTTCGCCGTTCTTTGTAGAAGGACCGTCCGCAATGGTTTGTCCTTTTTCTATCTTTTCGCCTTTATCGACTAAAGGACGTTGATTTAAGCAAGTGCCTTGATTGCTTCTTTCAAATTTCTTTAATTTATATTCTCTGTCTTCTCCGTTTTCTTCGGTGACGACTATCTTATCGCTTGCAACACTTTTAACAACGCCGGCTTCTTTAGCGTTTACCATAACGCCGGAGTCGTACGCTATTCTTCTTTCTATACCTGTTGCAACGATAGCGTTTTCGGGGCAAAGCAACGGAACTGCCTGACGTTGCATGTTAGACCCCATTAGCGCACGGTTAGTATCGTCGTTTTCCAAGAACGGAATAAGTGCGGTTGCAACGGATATCAATTGTTTAGGAGAAACGTCCATGTAGTCCATTTTCTCTTTAACGTCTTCCGTAATGTCTTCTCTATGACGGCAAGAAACACGCTCGTTAACAAAATACTTGTTATCGATAAGCGGTTCGTTTGCTTGTGCAACGATATAGTTGTCTTCTTCATCCGCAGTTAAATAGTCAACGTGCTCGGTGACTATGGTTTCGATTTCGCCGTTAGAATTCATCGTGTGCTCTACTTTTCTGTAAGGAGATTCGATAAATCCGAATTCGTTTACCTTTGCAAAAGAAGCCAAACTGGATATAAGACCTATGTTTTGTCCTTCAGGAGTTTCTATCGGGCACATTCTGCCATAGTGAGAGTGGTGAACGTCACGCACTTCAAAGGTGGCTCTGTCACGATTCAATCCGCCGGGTCCTAATGCGGAAAGTTTTCTCTTGTGGGTAAGTTCCGCAATCGGGTTTGTTTGATCCATAAATTGAGATAACTGAGAAGAACCGAAAAATTCTTTTATAGCCGAACTTACGGGGCGAACGTTAATCAAGCCTTGCGGAGTTACTTCCTTAGGATCTTGCGTTGCCATTCTTTCTTTTATAACTCTTTCTAGTCTAGCAATACCGATACGGAATTGATTTTGTAAAAGTTCACCGACAGAACGCACGCGGCGGTTTCCTAAGTGGTCGATATTGTCAACGTGTCCGATTCCGCAATTTAAGTCTAAGTTTACGGATACGGCTGCAACTATATCGTCTACCGTTATGTGTTTGTGGTTTAACTTATCCATAAGCGGACGAACTTCTTTTCTGTCTTCCGCGGTAAGTTCAGTCACGCCGTTTTCTATCAATTCGTAATATTTAAGGCAAGCGGAAATAAATTTAATTCTGGTTTCCTTAGCCTTTTCGTCGTACTTTTTGTCTTCCGGCTTTTCTTCAACGCCGTCAACGCCCGTTCTCTCTTCAAGATAGAAAAGTTCGTTAATTTCTTTCTTTAAGATTTCTGCGGTTTCTTCAACGCCGTGTTCTTTCGCCGTATCGCATACCGCGCGAGAGAATTTTAGCGTGGGATAATAAACGTAATCTAACAATCCAAAGATTTTGGGATTTACGCCCGTTGCTTCTTCAAAATTTACTACGTTGTTTGCAAGTATTTTATGTTTTTCGCCGTCAACGTCCGCATAGAACACGTTGATGCCGGCATTTTGAATTTCGTCCGCAACTACCTTGGAAATAATTTGACCTTTGGTAGCCAAAACTTCGCCGTCTTCGGTTATAACGTCTTCATAAGCCTTTAAGCCGACTATTCTTACGCCCATTCTTAAAGTCTTGTTGAATTTATATCTGCCAACCCTTGCCAAATCGTAACGGCGAGGGTCGAAGAATATGTTGTTTAAGTGTTGCTTTACAGCGTCGTCCGTGGGAATTTCACCGGGGCGCAAACGGCGATACAATTCAACCAAGCCGTCCTTTTCGGATTGTGCAATATCCTTTTGAGCCGTAGCGGCAATCATCGGATCTCCATCGAAAAGTTCGTTTAATTGATCGTTCGTACCAAAGCCCAAAGCCCTTAACAATACGGTTGCGGTAAGTTTTCTGGTTCTATCAACGTGAACCCAAAGAATACCTTGGGAATCTTGTTCAAATTCTAACCACGCTCCGCGAGAAGGTATAACGGTGGTATCGAAAATCTTTTTACCGGACTTATCCACTTCCATTCCGTTATAAACACCGGGAGAACGAACTAATTGCGAAACTACAACTCTTTCCGCACCGTTGATTATAAAAGAACCGTTATCGGTCATAAGCGGGAAGTCGCCCATAAAGACTTCGGAGTCTATCACTTCGTCAGTGACCTTATTTACAAGCCTTACCTTTACACGGAGAGGACGAGCGTAAGTTGCGTCCCTGTCTCTACACTCTTTTTCGTCGTACTTAGGCGCACCGTCTAAATTGTGGTCTAAAAACGAAAGTTCAAAGTGGTCGGAGTAGTCTGTAATAGGTGAAAAGTCTTCTAGTACTTCGCCGATGCCTTCCTTTATGAAAGCGTCATAGGAGTCTTTCTGTATTTTGACAAGATACGGGAGTTCAATGGCCTCTTTTATTTTGCTGAAGGTCTTTCTCTTAATCTTGCCGCATTGGATTTCTGATAGATTGCGTGACATCAAAAACACACTCCTTAAAAAATTTTTAATATTGTATATCGACGAGGGTTTACAAATCTAAAAAAATATTGTATAATCTTCTCGTCGAGAAAAAGTTGGTTTTTATCTTATTTTTCTTGCCGATTCTTGGGGTTAAGCACCCCTAGAATTTTACCGAATTTTCTGTAAAAAGGCAACAAAAATCGATAATAACCTATCATGATACATTTTAGTATAATATCGTATTCACGCAAGATTGTCAAGCAATTTTAAATAATTATTAGCGTTTTATTTAAAAAAAGCCATTTTAGCGCAAAATATTTTGTTTTTTCGACAAAGATAGGTATAATTATGAGAATAGATAAGTTTTTAAAAGTTTCTAGAATACTAAAAAGAAGAACCCTTGCAAATCAAGCGGCAAACGGCGGAAGAGTAAAAGTAAACGGCAAACAGGTTAAGCCGTCTTATCAAGTAAAAATAGGCGACGTTGTAGAATTAGGATTTAACGCCGGCGTTCTCTCTTTTGAAATTTTATCCCTAAAAGAAACCGTGAAAAAAGAAGAAGCGGAAACTTTATATAAAATAATATCCGAATAAAAGGAATAATTATGAAAACCTCACTGATACTTACCTGCGCAGGCAAAGGCGAACGGGCGGGATTTGAAAAGAACAAACTTTTGACAAGCATAAACGGCACTACCGTTTTAGAACGCTCTTTCTCCACTTTTGTAAAAAGCGGACTTATAGACGAATACGTTATCACCGCCTCAAAAGAAGATTTTAACGAAATATCTTTAATCGCAAATAGATACGGTGCAAAAACCGTTCTCGGCGGATTGACGAGAACGGATTCCGTAAAAAACGCTTTAACCGCCGTTTCGGGAGACGTGGTTCTAATTCACGACGGGGCAAGACCTTTCGTTTCTCAAAGAATAATAAAAGATTGCGTTGAATCAGCACGGAAATTTGGAAGCGGTATCACGGCGATAAAATCAAGAGATACCGTATCCAAAGGAAAAACCGAAATTACGGACTATTTAGGCAAAGAAGAAGTTTTAATAATACAAACCCCGCAAGCGTTTAATTTGCAAGAAATAAAAACCGCTTACAAACTGGCAAACGGCGGTGCATTTAACGACGACGGAGAAGTATACAAAACTTTTATCAAACCGCCGCACGTTGTTCAAGGTGATTACGACAACTTAAAACTTACTTATAAAAAAGACTTTGAACTTCTCTTAAATAAAAACGGTGTGAGAGTAGGAACCGGGTTCGATTGCCACAGATTAGTTGAAAACAGAAAACTTATATTAGGCGGTGTGGAAATACCGCACTGCAAGGGGCTTTTAGGTCATTCCGATGCAGACGTTTTAACCCACGCCGTGGCAGACGCTATTTTATCCGCCGCAAGTTTAAGGGATATAGGCTATCATTTTCCGGACACCGACCCTACTTATAAAGGGGCTTGCAGCATAGAACTGTTAAAAAAAGTTTTACTTTTGATTAAAGAAAAAGGATACAAAGTAAACAACATGTCCGCTGTTATAATGGCGGAAAAGCCCAAATTGCTAGGTCATATTCCGGCAATCACTCAAAATCTTGCAAACGTTCTTTCTCTATCGCAAGAAGAAGTGGGAATCGGAGCAACAACGCTTGAAGGTTTGGGCTTCGTTGGCAGAGAAGAAGGAATTTGCGTTTATAGCACCGCCACCCTTATAAAAACCGAAAGTGACTAGCAAAATTTTTAAAAGCGAAAACCGAAGCAACTGCTTCGGTTTTGATTTTTTATATTTTTACCGTCATTCCGTCGTATGCAACGGTATATCCGTTTTTATCCGCAATGCTTTGCATTTCTAAATACGGTTTATTAAGCGTTCTCGCAATATGCGTCAGTATAATTTGTGTTTTATCAGATAAAACGTTTACAGTTCTTAAAGATTTTTCCATCATTCTTATCATCGGAAGAGAATTGTGTTCGGACATTCTAAAATCCCCTTCGTAATCCCCCACCGTGCAGTCTATGGCAACGGCGTTTAAGCATTTGCCTCTTAAAAAATTAAACGTATCGTTAAGCATCCACGCTCCGTCGGTAGCGTATAAAAAACTTTTTCCCGTTTCGTTTTGTATCAAGTAATGCAAAGGATTTTCCGTGTGGTTTGCATTTAACGGAGTAATCGTATATTCCGCTAAACAAAAAGGTTCATACGCATTTACGGGATATGCGTTTCGTTCGTTTTTAAAAAACGGCGTAGCCTGCTTAGAATATACTATTTTTATATCAGGAATTAGGCGCAGAATACTTTCAACGTTTTGCCTATTAAAATGGTCCGAATGAAAGTGTGTAATAAGTAATGCCTTAATTTTGCTTATATCTACGTTATATAAAGAAAGCGCACTAAAAGTATGCGGTCCGCAATCGACAAGTATCTTTCCGTCAATTAAAACAGACGCGCTCTTTCTAACGCTTTTATCATTTAACCCGAACGAATGGTTTTTATTAAGCTCTTCGGAAAAATCCGCCGCACCCGTCCCTAAAAACAATATTTCCATAAATATTTAAAAACACTAAAAGCCGTTTGAAATAGACAAACGGCTTTTTATCTTTTGTGTTAAAAAGAAAATTAGTCTTTCTTTTCTTTTGCAGAAGTATCTATTACTTGCTTGCCGTCATAATATCCGCACTTGGGGCATACTCTGTGAGAAGCCTTCAATTCGTGGCATTGGGGGCATTCCGTAAGATTGGGAGCCGTAAGTTTAGAATTGTTGGAGAATCTGATGTTAGTTCTCATTTTAGACGTTTTGCTTTGTTGTACTGCCATATCTTTTTACCTTCCTTATTTTTCACATTCGCACTCGCCGTCGTTTAAGTTTTTGCCACACTTATGGCAAAGCCCTTTACAGTCTTCTTTACACAAGAAAGCGACGGGGATAGTCATAATAATTTTATCTTCGATAATTCTCGTTAAATCAACCGTGTCGTTTTTTACCGGATAACTGTCCGATTGCCCGTCCGCCTCTTCGGCAAACTCTGCAACGAACTCCTTCTCCACGGGGGCAAGACATCTCGTGCACTCGCCTTTTATCTTAAAATAAATTTCACCGTGAATATACGCACTGTGCATATCCGTAAGTTCTACCGTTCCGGTTATCTTTACAGGAGAAGAAAACTCCGCATCGGGAATATCTATTACGCTTTTGTTCGGAACGTATTCAAAGAAAAAATTTTCTTCCGTTTTGCCCGAACGCGCTATTTTACGAAAATCAATAATCATAATTCTCTCAAAAATGCCTAACAAGTATATAACATTATTTTTCGCTTGTCAACTTTTTTTAACAAAATAATGTTTTCGCTTAAATTATAACGCTAATTCTTTGGTTTCCCTTGCAATAGACAATTCTTCGTTTGTGGGAAGAACGATAATCTTAACCTTGCTTTCGTCCTTATTTATATACCCCACGCCGGAATCGTACGCAGCGTTTTTATCTTCGTCAAACTCTGCACCGCAGTATTCCATTCCTTCCATAACAAGTCTTCTGATAAGGGGAGAATGTTCGCCTATACCGCCGGTAAACACAATCGCATCTACCCCGCCTAAAACGGCTATATAACTTCCCACGTATTTTTTAACTCTGTACGCAACCATTTCTATAGCGAGTTTTGCTCTTTCGTTTCCGCTCTTTGCTGCTGCGGTTAAATCTCTCATATCGCTAGAAAATCCGCTAATACCCAACATTCCGCATTTTTTATTGAGATAATTTACCACTTCTTCCGGCTTCAAATTAAGTTTATCTCTCAAATATTCCACCGCTGCGGGATCTATATCGCCTGAACGGGTTCCCATCACCAAACCTTCTAACGGGGTAAAGCCCATAGAAGTATCTTGGCACTTTCCGTCCTTTACAGCGGAAATAGAAGAACCGTTTCCAAGGTGGCAAACTATTATTTTAGAATCTTTTTTTCCTAAAAGTTTAACCGTTTCTTCGCTTACGAACTTATGAGAAGTTCCGTGGAATCCGTATTTTCTTATTTTATGTTCTTCGTATACTTCGTAAGGAATACCGTACATATACGCTTTTGCAGGCATAGTAGAATGGAAAGTAGTATCGAAAACCGCAACCATAGGAACGCCTTTCATAACTTCTCTGCAACTCTTTATGCAAGCAATGTTTCCGGGCATATGAAGAGGTCCTAATTCTGCGTTCTTTTCGCAAATTTTAATAACTTCGTCGTCGATAAGCACGGAACTGTTAAAATCTTCCGCAGAGTGCAACACTCTGTGCCCTACGGCACTGATTTCGGAAACGTTTTTAAGCGCTCCCTTTTCGGGATCTAACATTGCTTTTAACACTAACTCCATTGCCTCTTTATGCGTGGGCATATCTTGCGTTATAACTATTTCTCTTCCGTCAAACGTCTTTTGAGAAAGTTGACCGCCCGTAAAGGTAATTCTTTCACATATACCTTTTAGGACCACGCTTTCGTCTTCCATATTTATAAGTTGATATTTAAGAGAAGAACTTCCCGCATTTATTACTAAAATTTTCATTATTATTTCGTTTCCTTTTTATTATTTTGCTTGAAGCGCCGTAATGGCGATTACGGCAACCACGTCTTCTATAGAGCAACCTCTGGATAAATCGTTAATCGGTTTTGCAAAGCCTTGGCAAATAGGACCTAGCGCCATATATCCGCCGAAACGTTGTGCTATCTTGTATCCTATGTTTCCTGCGTTTATATTGGGGAAAATAAATACGTTTGCATTTCCGGCAACGGGAGAATCGGGTGCTTTTAACTTGCCTACTTCTGGTGCAACGGCAGCGTCAAACTGGAACTCACCGTCTAATTTTAAATCGGGTGCAGCCGCCTTTGCAATAGCCGTTGCCTCTTTCATTTTGGGAACGGACTTAAAGAACTTATCGTCATTTCCGGAACCCATGGTAGAGAAAGAAAGCATAGCGACTCTCGGCTCTATCCCCGCGATATTCTTTGCAGTTTCCGCAGAAGAAATAGCGATGTCCGCAATTTGTTGAGCGTCCGGTTCTATGTTGATAGCGCAATCTCCAAACACGGCAACTCCGTCCGGATTATATTTGTTTTCGCCTTCCGGCGCAATCATAACAAAGCTACTGGATACAGTGTTTATTCCCGCAGCGGTTTTTATTACTTGAAGACCGGGGCGCAAAGTGTTTGCGGTTGAATGGCACGCACCGGAAACCAACCCGTCCACGTCGCCCGCTTTAAGCATAAGCGCAGCGTACATAGTGTAGTCTTTTAATATAGAAGCCTTTGCCGCTTCTACGTCCGCATATTCGGGAAGCCCCGTTTTTTTGTTGATTTTACCCTTTCTTAATTCAAAAAGCATCTCCGCATATTTTGCAGTGTCAGGATTAGTCACGGGATCTATTACGACTACTCCGCTTAAATCCACTTGAGGATTTTTTGCCTTTATATCTTCTGCATTACCTAAAAGCGTAATCCTTGCAATGCCTTCTGCAACAGCCTTTGCCGCCGCCGCAACTACTCTTGAATCTTCGCCTTCGGGTAAAACGACGTTTTTGTTAAGTTCACCCGCTTGCTTTTTGATTTTTTCCAACAAGTTTGCCATACTTTTTTCCGCTCCTTTTTTGAAAATTAACGATTTGAATTGTAATTTGAATTGTAATTTACTTTTTTATAGTGTAAAATAAATATATATCCCGTTTATTTTACAACATTTAAACGGAAAAGTAAATAATAAGTTAAAGGTTTTAAATTTTTTATGAAAATTTGCGCTTGTATTGCCGAATACAACCCTTTACATTTAGGGCACGTTAAACACATAAATTACATAAAGCAACAACTCCACGCAGAAAAACTTATAGTTATAATGAGCGGAGATTTTACGCAACGCGGAGAACCTGCCGTATTAAATAAATACACCCGTGCCCGCCACGCTATACAAGCGGGGGCGGATTTAGTGATAGAACTCCCCACCGTTTTTGCGACGGCAAATGCGGAAATATTTGCAAAAGGGGCGATTAAAATTCTTTCTTCACTAAACGTTATAGACGGGCTGTGTTTCGGGATAGAAAGCGGAGAAAAAGAAGACTATATCTCTCTTGCCAACGCCCTAAACGACGAAAGCAAAGAATTTAAGAAAATTTTAAAGCAAAAACTAGACCAAGGCGTTTCTTTGGCAAAAGCAAAGTTTGACACGGTAAAAACCCTGGGCGGAAATTATAACGAATCGCTTATATCTTCTCCGAATAATATTCTAGGATTAGAATATACCAAAGCGATATTAAAAACTCAAAGCGGAATTACGGTATACCCCATGATAAGAGAGGGCGACCATAACGATGAAACGCTTAAAAAAGGCGTCACTAGTGCAACCAGCATACGGCTTGCGATGACAGAAGGAAAAACTAAAAAATTAAAATCGAATCTTCCGCCTTTCGTTTACAAAGACCTTTCAGTATATCCGTTCGACTACGAAAAGATAGCAATGGCAAAGATTTATACTTCTTCTACGGAATTTATGAAAAATCTTCCGGATTGCACGGAAGGATTAGAAAACCGAATAAAGGCGCTTAGCAAAGACAACTTATCTCTCGCTTCCCTTATAAGCAAGGCAACCACTAAAAGATATACTTCTTCTAGAATTAAAAGAATAATTTTATCCAACCTTTTAGAGATAGAAAACAATCTGATAAAAAGCGCTTTAACAGAACCGCTATACGCTAAAATTTTAGCCGTCGAAAAAGATTCTAAAGACTTGATATCTTTACTTGCGGAAAAATGCTCGTACCCTGTTCTCACCAGAAAAAGCGATGCGGCACAACTAAAAAAGACTGCGCTTGATTGCTTTAATAAAGACGTGCTTGCAAACGACATGTATAACCTTATTTCCGGCGAAAAACAAAACGAACACCAAATGTTAATTGTGGACAAACTAAAATAAGAGCAAACGTTTATCCGTTTATGTTTTACTCTGCTTATTTACAAAACGGATATTTATTTATAATAAACAATAAAATAGCGGTGCAAAAACAACATTTTGCACCGCTATTTTAATAAATTAAAAGGCACGCCGTACTTCGCTTAAGCGATTTATAGCGTGCCTTTTTAGTCGTTTATTATCTTACAGACTCGTCTTTTTTAAGCAATATTAAACGTTGCCTTGTGCTTTCATTGCTTCCGCAACCTTTATAAAGCCTGCAATATTTGCTCCCGCCATATAATTGCCGGGCATACCGTATCTTTTAGCGTTTTCGTCGCACGCTTTAAATATGCTCTTCATTATATTGTGAAGTTTTTCGTCTACCTCTTCAAAAGACCAAGAAAGTCTTAAAGAGTTTTGGCTCATTTCTAAACCGCTGGTAGCAACGCCGCCTGCGTTAGCCGCTTTGGCCGGTCCGTAAAGAATACCCGCGGAAAGATAAGTATCTATTGCTTCGGGAGTAGAAGGCATATTTGCACCTTCAGACACAACCTTACAACCGTTCTTAATCAAAATCTTTGCGCTTTCGCCGTCAATTTCGTTTTGAGTTGCGCAAGGAAGCGCTATATCGCAAGGAATAGTCCAAATGCCCTTGCAGCCTTCAACGTATTTAGCATCTTTATGATAGTTGATATATTCTTTAATTCTCTTTCTTTCAACTTCTTTAATTTGCTTTACGGCAGCAAGGTCTATACCGTTTTCGTCGTAAATATAACCGTTGCTATCGCTCATTGCAACAACTTTTGCGCCGTATTCGGTAGCCTTTTGACAAGCATAAATTGCAACGTTGCCGGAACCGGAAACCAAAACTCTCTTTCCTTCAAAAGAAGTTCCGTTTGCCAAAAGCATTTCGTTGGTAAAATAGCAAAGTCCAAATCCGGTTGCTTCCGTTCTTGCTAAACTTCCACCGTAAGGAATACCCTTTCCTGTTAAAACGCCTACCCATTCGTTTCTAATTCTCTTATATTGACCGAACATATAACCTATTTCTCTTGCGCCCGTGCCGATATCTCCGGCAGGAATATCGCAATCAGCACCGATGTATTTGCAAAGTTCAGTCATAAAGCTTTGGCAAAATCTCATAATTTCAGCATCCGATTTACCTTTGGGGTCAAAATCAGAACCGCCCTTGCCGCCGCCCATAGGAAGTGTAGTTAAAGCGTTTTTAAATATTTGTTCAAAACCCAAAAACTTGATTATTCCTAAGTTTACGGAAGGGTGAAGTCTTATTCCGCCCTTATAAGGTCCGATAGCAGAGTTGAATTGTACTCTAAAACCACGATTAACTTGAACCTTGCCGTTATCGTCCGTCCACGGAACTCTAAACATAATCATTCTTTCAGGTTCGACTATTCTCTCCAAAACACCCGCTTCAACCAGGTCGGGGCGTTGTTCTATAACAGGCTCCAAAGTAGAAAACACTTCGGTCACAGCCTGAATAAATTCCGGTTCGTTGGGATTTCTCTTTTGGGTTCTTTCCAAAAGGTCAAGTAAATATGCGTTTTTAATTGCCATTTTAATTTCCTCCGAAGATTAAATCTTAATTTGCTAAAAGTATATCACAAAATTTTAAAAACCGTATACTTTTTTTTATATAAAATACTTATATTCTCTATTATTTTGATTTATAAAAAATCAAAAGCACCTTTGCAGGTCTATAAACACGGCAAATATCAGTATCAAAACAAACCCCATCGTATGAATAAACCCTTCTACTCTTCTGTTTACGGGTTTTCCAAATATCCACTCTATAAGGCAAAAAACTATTCTAGCACCGTCCAAAGCCGGAAAAGGCAGCAGATTAAACACCGCAAGGTTTACACCTATAAAAGAAGAAACGTTAAGTAAATATCTAACGCCGCCAGATTTTATCGCCTGAGCGGTTATAGCAACCGTAGTGACCGTTCCGCCCATAGAAGAAATACCTAATTTTCCCGTTAGCAGCTGTCCTAAAACGGTAAATATCGTGCCTGCCAGTCTAAAAGAATAATCAAAGCCGTTTGCCACCGTCTTAAAAAAACCGAACCGAACGCTTGTGGAATACAATTCGCTTTTTAATGCGTTTCCGTTTTCATCTAAATAATATTTAATTCCCAAAGCATCATATAAAGAAACAGCGTCTTCTAAATTGTCAAAATCGGCATCTTTTCGTAGTGCAATCTTAACCATTTCGTCCTTGCCGTTTCTTCTAACGGTAAAATCTACAAGTTCACCTTTTTCTTTGCCCGAAACGGCGTTCATTAGGTCGGAAATCAAATAAACGTTTTTTCCGTTAACGCTAAGTATAACGTCCTTGTCGTGCAAAACGTTTTCGTAAGCATACTCCGATGTCGGAATAATTTTTACGCAAATAAGAGCGGTTTGCCCGTATATGCCGAAAGTTGCGGCTATTATTATCACTGCAAAAAGATAATTCATAAACGCACCGCAAAACAAAACTATTATTCTTTTCCACGGACTTTTAGAATTGAACGCTTTTGGACTTTGATTTTCTTGATCCTCACCTAAAAAAGAACAAAATCCCCCTAACGGCAAAAGACGGACGGAAAATAACTCCCCGTCCTTCTTTTTCTTTTGATATAATTTAGGTCCAAATCCTATAGAAAACTCTTCTATACCAAACCCTAAAAGTTTACCCGATAAATAATGCCCGAATTCGTGCACGGTAATCATAGATAAAAGCACCAAAACGGCAATCAACACGTATCCTACGTATCCCGCTACTTCTAAAAAAGAAGTAAGAAACAAAAAACTCATTTACACTCCGAATTTTTTATCCACAAAACCCGCACCGAAATTATTTGCGGCTTCTAAATCTTCGTAAGTAGAAATTTTTCCGCCCTTAAATGCGTCTAACGCACCTTTTATCCCTAGATATATATCGTTGTATTTTATTCTGTTTTGCAAAAACAAACTTACAGCCCTTTCGTTTGCGCCGTTAGCCACCGCAGGATAAAGCCCGCCCGCCTTACCGGCGTTTATAATAAGGTTTAGGCAAGGAAACCTATCTGTATCCGGTTTTTCAAAAGTAAGTTTGCCCAAGCTTGCAAAATCCAAACTTTTTAACCCTATATCCAACCTTTCAGGATAAGATAACGCAAGGCTTATAGGCAACTCCATAGTAGGATAACTCATTTGAGATATAACGCTTCCGTCATTATACTCCACCATAGAATGTATGATACTTTCTTTATGAATTATTACGTCTATTTTGGAAAAAGGAGCATTGTATAACCATCTCGCCTCTATCACTTCAAATCCCTTGTTTACAAGGGTGGCACAGTCTACGGTAATTTTTGCGCCCATATTCCAGTTAGGATGCTTTAACGCGTCCGCCGCCGTTGCAACCGCAAGTTGATTATAACCGTAATCTCTAAACGCACCGCCCGAACAAGTTAAAATAAGCTTTTTAAATTCCTTTTTGTAATCGAAAGACAGTGCCTGCCATATTGCCGAATGTTCGCTGTCGATAGGCGTAATCTTTACGCCCTTACTTTTAGCCAAAGGCATAACTAATTCCCCGCCGACAACCAAACTTTCTTTGTTTGCAAGCGCAACGTTTTTGCCTTTTTTTATAGCATCTAAAACCGCAATTATGCCCTTAAACCCTACAAGAGCGATAACCACAACGTCCGCATCGTCAACTATGGCGTTGGTGAACGAATTTTCCCCGAAAAACATTTCCGTTTTATCAAAACGAATACCGAAATCCTTTTGACTACAAGCGGTAGACGCCACCTGCGGGGCAAACTCTTTTATTTGCTCTTTTAACAGTTCCGCATTATTTCCACCCGCCAAAGACACAACGGAAAACTTATCCGGATACTTACGTATCACGGATAGCGTTTGTCTGCCTATAGAACCGGTACTACCTATTACGGCTATCTTTTTCATTTTACACCACTAAAAACATTATACAAACGAACACGGAAGCAAGGCTCATTCCGTCAATTCTGTCCATTGCTCCGCCGTGACCGGGCATAATTTTGCCCATATCCTTTATACCCGTTTTTCTCTTTATCAAACTCTCTAACAAATCACCCGCTTCCGTAAGTACGGAGGCAACCACGCCTATCAATATAAAGAACGTTATCGGCGAAAAGAAACTTACGCTTTGGGCACTTTCGTTAAAAATCCAAAATACAAGCAAACTTCCTATTACTCCGCCTATAATTCCGCCGATTGCCCCCGCAACCGTTTTATTAGGGGAAAGTTTAGGGCAAAGTTTTTTTACGTTACCTTTTTTTATTTTTCCGTAAGTCATTCCCACTAAATACGCCATCGTATCGGCACAAGGCGAAATAACGAAAATCAAAAGCATTGCCAAAAATCCGTAAGGTTCGCCAACGTCGTTAGAAACTAGCATTGCCAAAATCAAAAGTGCAGGATAAACTATCGGCACAATAGATACGCCGAACGTTTTTATATCCAGCCCTTTTATAACGCAATAAATTGCCACACCTAAAACGAACAACAAGCACAAATCTATTGCAAACAAAAAGCCCCAGCCTTGCATATAAAAATATTCCGTAAGGCAATAAGTAGGCACAAACAACACGCCGAATATACTTGCGGGAATTAAAATCCCCTTTGCGGAAAACGGCTTTACCGCACGAGCCACTTCAAACGTTGCTAAAGAGCAAAACGCCCAAGTTAAAATTTGAAACAACCTTGCGTCTACAAATTGTCTTAGCAGAAAAAAACCTGCCACAAGCGCCACGAAAACCGCACCCGAAATAGTTCTTTTTAACATAATTATATTTTTTTATACCTTTCCGTATCTTCTTTTTCTTTCTCCAAAACTTATTATCGCCTTATCGAATTCTTCTTCGTTAAAATCCGGCCATAAAACGTCCGTAAAATAAAGTTCGGAGTACGCACCTTGATAAAGCATAAAATTAGAAAGCCTTAATTCCCCGCCCGTTCTTATAATCAAATCAGGTTCTCCAAATGCCGCCGTGTATAAGTTTTTAGAAATATTTTCTTCCGTAATCTCTTCGCCTTTTTCCGTCAAGATTTTTACAGCGCGCACTATTTCTTGACGCGCCCCGTAGTTTATTGCAACGTTAAGTACGCTACCCGTGTTTTTTGAACTTTCTTCCACATCCTTGCGGATAATCTCTTGAAGTTCGGGCGTGAGCTTAGTCAAGTCCCCCATAACGGATAAACGCACGTTGTTTTTTAATACTTTTTTTAAAAATTTTGTAAAATAAACCTTTAACAAACGCATCAATTCGTCCACTTCTTCTTTGGGTCTTGCCCAATTCTCAGAAGAAAAGGCGTAAAGCGACAACGCTTTTACGCCAAGACCGAATGCGTGGCTTACTATCTTATCCACGTTCGCAGAACCGACCTTGTGCCCGTAAGAACGCTTTTTGCCGCGCTTACTAGCCCACCTGCCGTTTCCGTCCATTATAATCCCCACGTGTTCGGGGATTTTTACAAACTTATTATCCATTATACGGACATTATATCCTTTTCTTTGTCCTGACAAAGTTTTTCTATCTTTTCTACGCTTTCGCTAGCAACTTTTTCTATCTCTTTTTCACAAACGGCGTGCTCGTCTTCAGAAATCTCTTTATTGTTTTTCATTTTCTTTAAGGCGTCCATAGCGTCTCTACGCACGTTTCTTATGGCAACCTTGCTGTCTTCCGCCATCTTCTTTACTTGCTTAACAAGTTCTTTTCTTCTCTCTTCCGTAAGCACAGGGAATACTAATCTTATAACCTTTCCGTTGCTAGAAGGGGTAATTCCCAAATTTTCCGCCAAAAGCTGTTTTTCTATTACCTTTACCATAGAAGCGTCCCACGGGGCAATAAGCAAACATCTTCCTTCGGAAACGGAAATATTTCCCACTTGATTTATGGGAGAAGGCGTTCCGTAATAGTCTACTAGCACCTTATCTAAAATGTGCGGATTTGCACGACCTGCACGAATTGTAATATATTCGCTGTTCAATACGGAATAGGTTTTATCAACCTTTTCCATTGCTTCCATAAGTATTGTCTCAAACTGTTCGTTTTCTATAGCCATAATTATTCTCCTTCTATTACTTTATAATAGTACCTATATCGTCTCCGGATACCGCACGAGTCAATGCGTTTTCTTCAAAAAGCCCAAATGCCAAAACGGGAATTTTATTTTCCATACAAATGGTAATTGCGGTTGTATCCATTGCTTTTAAGCCCTGTGCGATAAAATCTTTATAAGAAATCTCTTTAAGTTTCTTTGCATTTGAATTTATCTTTGGATCAGAATCATAAATACCGTCCACGTTTTTAGCCAAAAGCAACACGTCCGCACCTATTTCCGCAGCCCTAAGTGCCGCACCGGTATCGGTTGTAAAATAAGGGTTGCCCGTACCGCAAGCAAAAATAACCACTCTGCCCTTGTTTAAGTGAGACATTGCCTTTCTTAAAATATAAGGCTCTGCAACTCTGGTAATCGTTAACGCCGTTTGCACACGCGTGGGCACGCCCTTTCTTTCTAAAGCGTCTTGAATAGCTATTGCGTTCATAACCGTGGCTAGCATACCCATATGATCCGCTGCGCTTCTATCCATTTCTACGCCCTGTCTGCCACGCCAGAAATTGCCACCGCCTACGATTATTCCCACTTCTACGCCCAAATCTTTTACAGCTTTTATCTGGTCAACGACTTGCGCTAAAACGTTTTCGTCTATACCGTTGCCGCTTTTTCCGGCAAGTGCTTCGCCCGAAAGTTTTATTATTACCCTTTTATAAATAGATTTCGTCATAACAATCTCCGTCAATATCGTTATTTGTATTTTAACATAATCTTGCCCGTTTGTCTATACGATAAAAGACTTTCTTGATAATTTTTGAAACGGACTTTGGCGTTTTTTATAAAAAAAACAAATTTTGATATACGTTATAAATCCTCTAATATGCTTTTAATAGAAAAACACAAAAAAACGGATAGAAAACTCTATCCGTTTTTCTTTTTGTTTTTAAGAAATTACTCAGCAACAACGGTTGCACCAGCTTCTTTGAATCTAGCGATAATCTTGTCTGCTTCTTCTTTGGTAGCGTTTTCTTTGATAACGCCCTTAGCTTCAACCAAAGCCTTTGCTTCGCCAAGACCTAAGGTAGTGAATTCTCTTACAGCCTTGATAACGTCGATTTTCTTATCGCCGATTTCTTTAATAGAAACCTTAAATTCGGTCTTTTCTTCAGCAGCGGGTGCAGCAGCAGCCGCAGCGGGTGCAGCAGCAACTGCTACGGGAGCAGCAGCGCTTACGCCGAATTCTTCTTCTAAAGCCTTAACGAGCTCGTTAAGTTCTAAAACCGTCATACCCTTTACTTCTTCTAACATTTTTTGAATGTCTGCCATTTTTTATATCCTCCATTATATCCTTTTTGTTTAATTTGTTTTTAATTTTTTTAAGCGATTTTTACGCTTGCTTTTCTGCAATAGCGTTTAATGCTATTACAAGGCTTCTCGGCATTGCGGAAAGCACACCCACGAAATTCGTGATAGGCGCTTGCAACGAACCGAGCATTTTTGCGATGAGTTCTTCTTTGGAAGGCATTGCAGCAAGTGCTTTTACACCCTCTACATCTACTCTTCCGCCGTCAACGAAAGCGCTTTTAACGGCAACTTTGTTTTCGTACTTTTTAACCGCGTCGATAATAACTTTGCTTGCACCAGTTTCGTCTGCACCGAATGCTACGGAAGTGGGGCCGTTTAAGTCTTCATCAAAATCGGTTATTCCCAAATCGTTGAATGCGCGACGAACTAAGGTATTCTTTAATACTTTATATTCTACGTTGTTCTTTCTGAACTCTCTGCGGAGTTCGGTATCTTGAGCAACGGATAGACCTTCGAACTTAACGAAAACTACAGACTTGGATTCTTGAATCTTTGCTTTGATTTCTTCAACCAACTGAACTTTTGCGTCTCTATTAGCCGACATGTTTTTACCTCCTTGTTGATATGAAAAAGCCCTTGCATACCGAACGGAATACAAGGGCGCAATTTCTCTACGCTTGTTTTATATCCGCCTCGGTCGGTCCGCTATACGCGAGTTAATAACCTACTGTCTTGGGCTATTTAATTTTTAATGCTTAAATAGTATATCACCGTAAAAAACGGTTGTCAACTAAAATTTAGCGTTAATTTTTACGCCAGGGCCCATCGTGGAAGCCACTGCAACGCTCTTTAAGTATTGACCTTTAGCCGCTGCGGGTTTTGCTTTTACGATTGCTTCCATAAGCGCATTGTAGTTTTCTACAATCTTGTCCTTACCGAAACTCTTTTTGCCGATGGGGCAGTGAATGATTGCAGTTTTATCAAGTCTGTATTCAACCTTACCTGCTTTGGTATCTTTGATAGCCTTTGCAACGTCCATAGTAACGGTTCCGGACTTGGGGTTAGGCATTAAGCCTTTAGGTCCTAAAACCTTACCGATACGACCAACCAAACCCATCATATCGGGAGTGGTAATGATTACGTCGTAATCAAACCAGTTTTCGGTTTGAATTTTTTGAATCATTTCTTCTGCGCCTACGAAATCCGCACCTGTTTCTTTCGCTTGGTCAGCCTTTTCGCCCTTAGCGATTACCAAAACCTTTACTTGCTTACCGGTTCCGTTGGGAAGCACGATAACGCCACGAACTTGTTGGTCTGCTTGCTTGGGATCAACGCCTAAACGAACGTGAAGTTCTATCGTTTCGTCGAACTTTGCCTTTGCAGTGTCAAGAACCAAACCTACCGCTTCGTCTGCTTCGTAAAGTTTTGCGGATTCTATATTTTTAACGCTGTCGATATATTTTTTTCCGTGTTTCATTTAATTACCTCCTGTGGTACGTTCGGGAAAAACTCCCTCCCACTATATCCTTAATCTACTACTTCAACGCCCATACTTCTTGCAGTACCAGCAATCATGCTGCAAGCAGCTTCGATTGTGTTTGCGTTCAAATCGGGCATTTTGAGTTTTGCTATTTCTTCTACTTGAGCCTTGGTTATCTTTGCAACCTTGTTCTTGTTAGGAGCAGCACTTGCGCTTGCTATTCCGCACGCCTTTTTGATAAGTACCGGTGCAGGCGGGGTCTTTAAAACGAAAGTGAAAGAGCGGTCTTGATAAATGGTCATAACGACGGGGATTATCAATCCTGCTTGGTCTTGCGTTTTAGCATTGAACTCTTTAGTAAATCCGGGTATGTTGATACCGTGAGGACCTAATGTAGAGCCAACGGGCGGACCGGGTGTTGCCTTGCCGGCGGGTAATTGCAATTTTACGATTGCCGTGACTTTCTTTGCCATAACTATTTCCTCCATAAGGTGGTTTTAACGTTGCATCAGTGTAAAAATTTAATACAACTCCCACTTTTTATACGCAAACCGATTTTCTCGGTATTAGTATCTAATTTTGTTTAAGCGTTTTCTTGTATCTTTTTAATTTGAACAAAATCAACTTCAACGTCCGTTGCTCTGCCGAACATTTCAACGTTTATCATTGCCTTTTGCGTGCTTTCGTTTAAGGAAACTACCTTGCCGCTAAACGATTCTAACGGACCGGATACAACGTGCACTTCGTCTCCAACGACAAAGTCAACGTCTACCGCTACTTTTACAAGTCCCATTCTGGAAACTTCTTCGTCGGTAAGCGGCAACGGTCTACCTTGCGGGCCAACGAACCCCGTAACGCCTCTGGTACTGGTAATCAACCACCAAAGATCGTTAGAATAAATCATTTTCAGGAATACGTAGCAAGGAAACTTCTTTCTTTCAACGATTTTCTTTTTGCCGTTTGCTTTTTCTTCGAGAGTTTCTTCCATAGGAATTTGAATCTCAAAGATATTGTCTTGCAAATTGTTGTTTTCTATAAGTTTTTCAAGGCTGTCTTTCACCATTGCTTCGTAGCCGGAGTATGTGTGTATGACGTACCATTTTGCTTGTTCTTCTGCCATATTACACTCCCGTTATTTCGTAAGCAACGATAAAAGTTGAAGCAAACCGTAATCGAATGCGGTGATAACGACCATAAAAGCCAAAACAACCACGATTACAACGCCCGTTTGTTTAACCACCTTAGGAAAGGTTGGCCAACTTACCTTTTTAAGTTCGGAAAAAACGTCTTTCAACTTTCCACCGAGTCTCTTAAAAAAGTTAGGCTTTTTATCTTTCTTTGCCTTTTTAACTTCTTTTTCTTGCTTTTTATCGGCGGGAACGACGAAATCGTTCACTGCCTTGTTCTTTTCTTTACTCATTACACGTACCCCTGCGTTTTTGTAAAATCGGCTTTTAGCCGTTTACTGCGAAAATATTACTTCGCTTCTTTGTGCGTAGTGTGTTTTTTGCAGAATTTACAATACTTTTGAAGTTCAATCCTTTCAGCATCGTTCCTTTTGTTTTTAAACGTATCGTAATTTCTTTGTTTGCACTCCGTACAAGCCAAGGTAATTTTGTTTCTTGCGCCTTTAGCAGCCATAATACACCTTCCGAACATGAAAAAATTAACACCCCGAATCCGAGATGCTAACGTATTTTATCATTTATAAAGTATTATGTCAAGGTTTTTTAGCGGTTTTTTAATATTTTTACCGCTTTTTTTGCCATTTACGGGCTTTTATGCGTCATTTTGGGGATTGATAAAATTTTATACCCAACATATTGTTTTTTGCCTGTTTTGCAAGTCTTTTCACCAAATCCCTTTTTTAACGCTTTTTACCGCTTCTTCTACCCGTGTATACAAATCCGTGTTTTCTATCATTGCGTTTATCTCTTGCTGAGTAAGATTTACAACGGGAGCACCGTCGCTGTAAACGACTACTTCGTTTATTGCGTCGGAATCCAACACAGACAACAGTTTTTTAACAGAAACGCTTTTATCTACACCGAATTTTTTATATTCTATTCCCCTTTTCAATCTTTCTTTAGATAAAACCGAATAAACTTTTACGTACTTATTTTCCGTATGCTTATCAAGCGCACCCGAAAGCACGAAAAACGAATAAAACAAAAACGAAAGATTAACCCCGTAAAAAAGCGACGCAACGAATAGGATTAACAAACACACGGCAAGCGTTATTCCCAAAATTCTGCATATCCGATACGCTTTTTCTTTTTTTACGTATTGACAAAGCACGGAAGACAACACTCTTCCTCCGTCCAACGGAAAAACGGGTATAAAATTCATCAAAGCCATAGAAAAACAGGCTTCTGCCGCAACGTCCGTATAAGCGTAAAGTTCCGGAAATATCCACCACAAAGCAACAAAGAAAAGCCCTATGGCAAGGTTTGCAAAGGGCCCTGCCAAGGCAATCTTAAACTCGTCCGCAGGTTTTAGCCCGTCTATATTACCGGAAACCACCGCTCCGAACGGCATTAGCGTTATTTTGTTTAGTGCATATCCGGACGAACTTGCCGCTATAGAATGACCTAATTCGTGAACGACGGCGCATATCGTGTAAATTAAAAACACAAATATGCGCCCCGTAATAGCATAGTAAACCCCGAACAGGCAAAACAGCGGGTGGATTTTTAGTTTTATACCGCCCATACCACGGAGTTGTTTTGCAATGTATAGCCTTTTATAACGCTGCCGTTCTCTCCGTAAAAGCACATTTTTGCACTGTCTTTAACGTAGCCCACGGGTATGTTGGAAAACACCGCACCGCCTACTTCCGTATATGCAAAATCTATACCGCTTAAAAAGGTTTTAAAATTGTCGCAATGAGTTATTTCCACGTCGTATTTTTTAGTTTCTTCGTTATAGGTAAGCGAAGTAACCGTTCCGTCGCAAGGAGAATATACGCTACCCGCTGCGGTAATATCCATAATGCCGTCTTCTACCCTTACGTTTGCACTGTTAGAAACGGGAATCACGGGAGAAAAATCAGAATACACTCTGTTGTCTAAATCGTCTGTACTAACCTGTTCCGTTCCGAAAGCATTTTTAAAAAATACGTTTAATCCGCTGTTTGGCATAAAAGCATTGGTTAAAAATATCGTAGCAACCAAAACGCCTATCGCAAGAAGTTGAACGCCCACCACGGTCACTTTTATTTTTCCGCTTTTTATTTTTTTAAAAAAACCTTCCTTTTTCTCTTCAACGCAATTTTCTATTGCCGTTTCTTCTTTTATATGTTCCGCTTCTTCTTCCGCATTTATTTTATTTATCAGTTTTGTTTTTACCGCTTCGTTATTAGTATTCTTTTTCCTCTCCGAAGTCTTTCTTTTTTTGTTCGGCTTATAAGTAATGGTACAAGTGCTTACCGGAATATCTAACATTTCGGCATATTGCAATTTTTCGTTCATGATTTTTACCTGTCCTTTGACTTTTTGTATAAATATACTTTTTATCAACGGCGTTTAGAACATTTTTTTAACAATAATCTTTGCACAACGATAATTTTTTGCCGATTTTTGCAACAAAAAAACGGCGAACTTGAATTTCACCGTTTTTAGCTTTTTTAGTTTCTTATTGTAAAAGATTAACTTTTTTATTTATTTAAAAATTTTTTCATTAAACTTACGCCGTCTAAAACAAAGTTGCCCGTAGATTTTGCTTCTTCTTCGTCATAAGAATTTGCCTTTTTGCCCGTAAACTCTTCTTTGCTTCTATATATTAGATACGGAACGGGGTCTGAACAGTGCGTCATTATAGAAACAGGCGTCGGGTGGTCGGGACAGATTAGAACCGCAAAGTCTTCTTTCATATCTTTTAACGCCGAAACTACGGGACCTACCACCAACCTATCTATTTGCTCTATAGAATAAATCTTATGCTCCGCATCTCCGTGGTGCCCGCACTCGTCCGGGGCTTCCATATGAACGTATACAAAATCCTTGCCGCTCTTTAAACTATCTATGCACGCTTGGGCTTTTCCCGAAAAATTAGTGTCGTAATTGCCGGTTGCACCTTCTACTTCTATCACGTCCATTCCCGTAAGTTTGCCTATCCCTTTTAGCAAATCGACTGCGGAAATCATTGCTCCTTTCAAACCGTATCTAGAATAAAAACTCTCTAATGCAGGCTTTGTCCCTTCCCCCCAAAACCAAAGCGAATTTGCGGGACGTTTGCCTTCTTTTATCCTTTTTATATTTACGGGGTGATCCTTTAACAGCACGGCGGACTTTTTCATAAGCTCTAAATACTCTTTACCCGCTTTGCTTTTAGGCAATCTTCCCGCAACGGGCTTGCCGGTAAAATCGTGCGGGGGCGTAAGGTCGCCCGCTATTTCGCCATTTTCTACAACTAAACAGTGGCGATAACTTATGCCTGCATACAGTTTGTATTTATCGCTGTTTAAATGTTTTGCAAGAAAGCCTATAAGTTCCTTTGCTTCCGCCGTAGAAATTTCGCCCGCACTATAATCTATCATCGTTTTTTCTTCGTACACTTCCTCTTCAGATAAGGTCACTAAATTTGCGCGGGCAGTTACGAAAGTATCTTTTAACTCTATGCCAATGCTTGCCGCTTCCAAAGGGGAACGCCCCGTATAACATTCTTTGGGGTCGTATCCTAAAACGGATAAATTCGCAACGTCAGAACCGGGCTTCATTCCGTCCGGTATAGTTTTGCAAAGCCCCGTTTCGGAAAACTTGCAAAGCCCGTCTATATTAGGTTTTTTTGCTAACATTAACGGCGTTTTGCCGTTAAGCGACGGCTGGCGGTAATCTGCCATTCCGTCTCCTAAAATCACTACGTATTTCATAATTCACTCCAATTTATAGGTGTTTTTCCGTGTTGAATTAAATATTCGTTGGTTTTAACAAAGTGCCCCGAACCAAAAAATCCGTTATATGCGGAAAGCGGGCTAGGGTGCGCACTTTCCAGCACCAAATGTTTTTTAGTATCTATAAGCGTTTTTTTACTTCTGGCGTTTGCGCCCCACAGTATAAAAACAACGTTTTCTTTTTTATCCGATATTCTTTTTATAATTCCGTCGGTAAACTCTTCCCACCCTTTGCCTTTATGAGAGTTTGCCTGATGTTCCCTTACTGTAAGGCAAGTATTTAACAAAAGAATCCCTTGCTTTGCCCAGCCCCTTAAATCTCCGCCGTCCGGCAAAGAAAGCCCCGTTTCCGCACTGATTTCTTTATAAATATTAACCAATGAAGGCGGTTTTTGTATGCCGTTCGGCACCGAAAAAGCAAGTCCCATCGCCTGCCCTTTTTCGTGATAAGGGTCTTGCCCTAAAATAACGGCTTTTATATCCTTAAACGCAGTAATTTTCATACTGTTAAAAATATCGTACATATCGGGATATATCACCCGTTCCGAATATTCTTTTTTCAAAAAGGCACGTAAACTTTTATAACTTTCACTTTCAAAAAGGTCTTGTAAAAGTTCGTCCCATTCTTCTGTGATTTTTATCATAATATCATTATAATATCATTT
>CAYVPW010000010.1:0-33641 GCA_964453915.1 uncultured Christensenella sp.
TTTATATACCTATATTTATTTTGGTTATATATTCTTTTAACTCAGGAAAAACGATAGGTATATGGGAAGGCTTTTCTTTTGAATGGTATTCTAAACTTACGCAGGTAAAAGGCGTGGTAATCAACACGGTTTTGTTAGCGGTAATATCTTCTATTATAGCAACCGTTTTAGGAACGGCGGGTGCGATAGGGATTTATTACAGTAAAGGAAAAATGGGCAAGGCTGTAAAGGGCGCTTCTCAAATTCCTGTAGTAAACTCCGAAGTAGTTACGGCGTGCGGATTAGTAATGCTTTTTATGCTTATAGGGCTTCCTAACAGAAGTATCGTTTTGCTTTATATAGGGCACGTGGTTTTAACAACGCCTTTTGTGGTGCTGTCCGTAATGCCAAAGTTGCAACAAATGGATTCTAGCCTATACGAAGCGGCGCTAGACCTTGGCGCAACACCCGCAAAGGCACTTTTTAAGGTGATATTGCCCGAAATTATGTCCGGAATATTTTCTGGTTTTATGATAGCGATTACGCTTTCTTTAGACGATTATATCATCACGGTAACGCTATCTCCATTAGGGTTTGATACGATAAGCACCGCAGTGTATAAGTCCATTGCTCTTACAACCGAAACCGCAAGCGAAAAAGTGCCCATTTACAGGGCTTTGACTACGATTATCTTTTTAATTACCGTTATTGCGGTTGTTATAATGAACGTTAAGGGCAAAAAGAAACCTTCTAAGGAGGGGCAACAATGAAAGCAAAAGCAAAAAATAAAATTTTAACGGCGTTGGCTTTGATTTTTGCAGTGACGTGTTTTTGTAGTTCTTTTGCTTTTAGAAAAAGCGTAAACGCAGAAACGCTAAACAAAAAAGAAATAACCGTTTTTTCTTGGGAAGATTATATAGACGTTGACCTTTTAAGCGAGTTTGAAACCGAAACGGGAATAAGCGTAAACTACATTACCTTTGCCACCTGCGAAGAAATGTATAACGAAGTTGTAAAAAACCCCAAAGCGTGCGATTTACTTTGCCCTTCCGAATATATGATTATGAAGATGAAAGAAGAAGGGCTTATAAAGGAATATACCATTCCCGAAACTTACAGGCAAAACGTATCTCCGTATATAGCGCAAGTGTTTGAAGATTTAGGACTAAACACGGAAAGCGGAAAAACCTATGCTACCGGCTTTATGTGGGGAACAATGGGTATGATTTATAACATGGATAAAGGGATTACCGCACAAGACCTAAACAGGTGGTCCTCTATGTTAGACGATAAGTATAAGGGCAAAATCACTATAAAAGACAGTGTGAGAGATACCTATATCGTTGCTCTTTGTATGGTTTACGAACAAGAACTTTTGGCGGCGAGAGAGTTAAGCGATTTAGAGTATAAAGAAAAACTTAACGAAATATTAAACAGAACGGATTCAGAAACGATAAATAAAGTTCAAGAGGTTTTAGTCGGTGTTAAAGACAATCTTTACGGTTTTGAAGTTGATAGCGGAAAAAGCGATATTTTAACCGGAAAGATAAACATAAACTTTGCTTGGAGCGGAGACGCAGTGTATTCTATGGACGAGGGGGACGAAGCGGGTATTAAACTAGGCTACGTAGTTCCCGAAGAAGCCTCTAACGTGTGGTTTGACGGTTGGGTTATGCCAAAAGAAGCAAACGAAGAGTATGCTTCGGCATTTATTAATTTTGTTTCGCGTCCGGAAAACGCCGTTAGAAATATAGACTACGTAGGGTATACGTCTTGCATTGCGGGAGACGCCGTTTTTGAAAACGCCGTGGACTGGTACGGTGCGGAATACCTTCCGGAAGTTCTGTCTTTAGAAGAAATGAATGCCGCCGCTACCAAAGACTCTTCTCTAAACGGGCGCTTTGTGCCTTATATGGGCGGCTATGCACTAAAAGATTCTTACGGAAGAATTGTTAGTGAAGAGGGAAGAAGTTACTTAAAAACCTTTGAGCTAGACTCACTTGGCAACGAAGTAAATTTTGGTGAAGAGGAATTGTATAGGGTAGACTTAAAATACTTTTTCGACCCCACTTGTACGGACGATTCTTACGTGATATACAGTTTAGAAACTGGCAGACAGTTGTATGCACAGTATTCTGATGAAGAAACGATAAAGCGCTGTGTCGTAATGCAAAACTTTAATAAAGAAACTCTAGAAAAAGTAAACGAAATGTGGAGCACGGTAAAACTTATTACCCTGCCAGACTGGGCAATAGCAACGCTTGTTTCCGTTATAGCAGCGGCAGTGATTGTTATAGTTTTGTTTAAGTTTAAAGATAAAATCTTTGTTAAAAAAATTCCCGATTCCGAAAAGAAAGAAACCAAAAACGGAATGAAAATAGTAAAAAAAGAACAATTATAAAATAAAAAAACAAAAAACGGGCGAAAAGATATTTCGCCCGTTTTTTGTTTTTTTAATAGTCCCAAGAGGGAATGTATTCTTCGCTTGCGCTTTCGTATTTTTGGTAGTACATATTTTTTATGCCTAGCCCGATTGCGTAATCTATTACACGTTCGTATTCCCTTTTGGTGATTTTTCTTTTTAATTCCGGAAAGTTTTCTATATTTCCAAAAGGGGTGTACTGACTCATTACGTTTATATATGCTCGGTCTTTTATTTGATTAAACCAGTCTAAAATTTTTATACTGTCTCCCGTGCAAGAAGGCAAAACCAAGTGTCTAACTATAACGCCGCTTTTAATCAAACCGTTTTTATCAAAAACAAGTGGCTTATTTGTCATAAACTTTATTGCTTTATCGGCTATATAAAAGTAATTTTCTTTTCCGGAATACCTTTTAGAAAGGGTAGGGGAAAAGTACTTTATATCCGGCAAATAAACGTCTATATAATCGTTTATTTTTTCTAGTGTATATAAACTTTCGTATCCGTGCGTGTTATAAACGATAGGGATATTAGGTCTATAAATATCTAGCGCTTTAATAATCTTATCCGAATAGTGAGTGGGATTTACGAGGTTTATGTTGTGAGCACCCGAATATTCTAGTTGTTTAAAAATATCGGCAAGTTCTTTTATAGAAAATTCTTTGCCGCGAAGGTTTCTGCTTAGTTCGTAATTTTGGCAAAAAACGCATTTAAGAGAGCAGCCGCAAAAGAAAACCGTGCCTGAACCGTTAGAACCGGATATTGCCGGCTCTTCAAACGGGTGCAGATAATATTTAGCGATTTTTATTTTGTCTCCCGCACCGCAAAAACCTAATTTATCGGTGCGGGAAACTCTACATTCGTTTGGGCATAAATTACAATTCATAATGCTTATTCTAATTCAAAAGCACCCGTATAAAGTTGATAATACTTGCCTTCTTTTTCTATCAGTTCTTTATGAGAGCCACGCTCTATAATAACACCGTGTTCTAGCACCATTATCACGTTTGAGTTTTGCACGGTAGAAAGTCTGTGTGCGATTACAAAAACCGTTCTGCCGTCCATAAGTCTGTCGGTTCCCTTAGAAACTAGCGCTTCCGTTCTTGTATCTATAGAAGAGGTTGCCTCGTCCATAATCATAACGGGAGCGTCTTTAACGGCGGCTCTTGCAATGGATAAAAGTTGTCTTTGACCTTGAGAAAGGTTTGCGCCGTCTGCAGTAAGCATCGTGTTATATCCGTCAGGAAGTCTTCTTATAAAGTCGTCTGCATAAGCAAGTTTTGCAGCCGCTATACATTCTTCGTCAGAAGCGGAAAGTCTTCCGTATCTTATATTTTCCATAACCGTTCCCGTAAACAGGTTGGTATCTTGCAAAACTATACCGAGAGAACGCCTTAAATCGGCTTTTTTAATTTTGTTTATATTTATGCCGTCGTACCTGATTTTTCCGTCCGCAATATCGTAAAACCTGTTTATAAGGTTTGTTATTGTGGTTTTGCCCGCGCCCGTACTTCCTACAAACGCTACCTTTTGACCGGGGTGTGCGTATAACGTTACGTTATGGAGTACTATTTTATCGGCAACGTAAGCAAAGTCTACGTCGAACATTTGAATATCGCCTTTTAATTCTGTATAGGTGATAGTTCCTTCTGCTTTGTGCGGGTGCTTCCAAGCCCAGTGTCCGGTTCTTTCTTCACATTCTTCTATAGTGCCGTCTTCGTGAATTTTGCAACGAACCAATGTCACGTATCCGTTGTCTGCTTCGGGTTCTTGGTCCATAAGTTCAAATACTCTAGACGCACCCGCAAGCCCCATAACTATAGAGTTGATTTGTTGTGAAGATTGAGATACGTTTGCTGCAAACTGTTTGCTAACGGGCAAAAACGCTACTATCGTGATTATAAACGTGTTTACCAATTCGCCCGTTTCCGCATCTATGCTTTTTAGCGGTTGAAGCCCTGTGATTGTAAGGTTAGGAACATTTAGAACGAACAGCAAACCACCGACAAAGGCAACCAAAACGTAAAGGATGTTTCCGATATTTCCCATTATGGGCATTAAAATGTTTGCAAAAGTGTGTGCTTTTGTTGCATCGTCGCAAAGTTTATCGTTTCTTTTATCAAAGTCTTTTTTAGACTCTTCTTCGTGACAGAAAACCTTGATAACCTTTTGACCGTGCATCATTTCGTCTATAAAGCCTTCTTCTTCGCCTAAAGAGCGTTGTTGACTTACGAAATATTTAGCGGATCTTCCACCTATGTGTTTTGTTGCCAAAAACATACAGAACACGCCGACGAATACAACCAAAGACAGCCAAATACTGTAAGAGAACATTAAGCAAAGCAAAACCAAAACGCTTATGCAAGAAGAAAGTATTTGCGGTATGCTTTGAGATACTAATTGCCTTAACGCGTCCGTATCGTTAGTGTAAACGCTCATTACGTCTCCCGTTTTGTGTGTGTCGAAAAAGCTGATAGGGAGGGCTTGCATTTTATTAAAGAGTTGTGTTCTTACTTGGTGAAGAAATCTTTGCGTTAGAATAGCACCTAATCTGGTGTAAATAAATCCGGCTAAAATTCCCGCGCCGTACACGCAGCCCATGGCGATAAATATCGAAACAAGTTCTCCCCAAACCGAATCTAGTCCTGTAATTAAACCTTTGTTTATAGCCGTTAAAAGTTTAGTTAAAAACAAAGAAGAGGCAACGCTTACTACTGCACTTATTACTATGCAGGCTACTATTATAACGAGAAGTTTTTTGTTGTTTTCAAAAAGCATTTTTAAAAGACGGGAAAGAGTGCCTTTTTTTGCCTTTTGTTTTTTGTTGTGAGCACCCGTGTTTTTTGCAGGCGCTTTTACTCTTATACTAGGCATTTTCTTCCGCCTCCTTTTGGTCTGCTTCCACTCTGTTTTGAGAGTAGTAGAGTTCTTGATAAATTTGATTGTCTTTTAACAATTCTTCGTGAGTTCCCATAGCGGTAATTTTGCCACAATCCATTATCAAAATTTTATCTGCATCTTGAACGGACGCAATGCGTTGTGCGATCATTATTTTAGTAGTGGAAGGAATATATTCTCTTAAAGCCTTTCTTATAAGGGCATCTGTTTTTGTGTCAACGGCACTGGTAGAGTCGTCAAAAATAATAATTTTAGGCTTTTTTAATAACGCTCTTGCAATGCAAAGTCTTTGCTTTTGTCCGCCGGAAACGTTTGTGCCGCCTTGTTCTATTTTTTTATCTAGCGGCATATCTCCGATTTGTGCCATTTTTAACACTTCTAAAACTTCTTCGTCCGTCGCTTCCGTATTTCCCCAACGGATATTATCCGCAACCGTGCCGGAGAATAAAACGTTCTTTTGCAATACCATAGCAACAGAGTTTCTTAAACAATCCAAATCGTATTCTTTAACGTTTTTGCCCGCAACTTTTACAGTCCCCACGGTAGTATCGTATAATCTGGGAATAAGCTGTACCAAACTTGTTTTACTAGAACCGGTAGAACCGATTATACCTATCGTTTCGCCGGAATTTATTTTTAAGTTGATGTCGGATAGGGCGTACTTTTCCGCCTTTTTAGAATACTTAAAGGCAACGTTATCGAATTCTATAGAGCCGTCTTTAATTTCGGTTTCCGCATTTTCGGGAGAAACGATAGAACTTTGTTCGGTAAGCACTTCCGAAATACGCTTTGAACTTGCCGTACTCATAACTATCATAACCATTATCATGGATAGCATCATAAGGCTCATTAAAATTTGGAAGGAATAAGTCATAAAACTTTGAAGTTCCGTCCATTGTAAAAGGGTATTGTTAGAATCTATAATCATTATAGAGCCTACGATATATATTGCAATTAGCCCTGCGTAAACGCAAAAGTTCATAATAGGTGTGTTGAGCGCAATTATCTTTTCTGCTTTGGTAAAGTCGCTTCTAACGTTATCTGAAGCCTTGCCGAACTTTTCTTTTTCAAAATCTTCTCTCACGTAAGACTTAACAACTCTTATACCGCGAATATTTTCTTCTACAGATTCGTTCAAATCGTCGTATTTATGGAAAATTCTGTTAAAAAACGGAACTGCTTTTGTAATTACCAAAGTTAATCCAACTGCCAAAACCGGAGCGGTGGCAAGGAATATAAGTGCCATTTTCCAGTTGATGCTGAAAGACATTATCAAAGAGAATATCAACATCATAGGAGAGCGAACCGCCGTTCTGATTATCATCATATAAGACATTTCAACGTTAGTCACGTCCGTGGTTAATCTAGTCACGAGAGAACTGGTTGAAAATTTGTCTATATTAGAGAAGGAAAAACCTTGAATTTTATAATACATATCCTTTCTAAGGTTTTTTGCAAATCCGCTTGAAGCGATAGCGCAATATTTACCAGATAACACTCCGCATAGTAAAGATAAAAAGGCTATAAATATAAGAATTAAGCCAAAGAATAATATAACTAACAATGTGTTAGGCTCTCCGCCGCCGCTTAAAAAGTTGACTATTCTTATTAAAAATTCACTCGGATTTTTCGCTTGACCGGAAGAATATTCTATTGCGCCCAAAAGCAGTGTCATTATGTATGGAATAAGGCACTCTAAAATAACTTCCACCAAAACGAATACGGGAGCGAGAATAGAAGGCTTTTTATATTCTCTTATGCTTTTTGAAAGCGTTTTTACAGAAGAGAAAAAACCTATTTCGTTTTGAGTAGTTTCTTTTTTGTTTTTCATTTTTCACTCCTTTTTACAAAATACGTCTAGAATAAAATCGGTTGCGGGAAGCCCTATGGTTTTTCTTAGTTCCTTGGGGGCTAAAACGTATCCCAGCGTTGCGCCTTGTATTATAGACAAAAACATTTCCGTACATTCCATTGGCGACCTTTCCGTTATAAACTCGTTTTTTTGCTGACCGCATCTAAACAGTTCTTCAAGATACCATATAGGATTAGTTTCGTCTTTTTTAGGCGGCGGATAGGGTGGTTTTTTGTCCCTTTTTTTAAATCTTTGCGATACCGACAGATAAAAAGAATATGCAAAAGTTTCGTCCTTTTTTATATTAGAATAAATTCCTTCTATAATAAGTTTTAACTTTTCTTTATATTCCGCTTGGTCTTTTACTCTTTTTGAAATGGTTGAGGATAAACTTTGGTCGATATCTAAAAGAACTGCTTCGTAAACGTCTTTTTTGCCGTTAAAATAATGGTAAAAAAGCCCGTGACTGCACTTTGCTTTTTTAACGATATCGTCCACGGTGGTTGCCGCATAACCATTGTCGCAAAAAACCACGAGAGCGCTTTTTAAAAGTTGTTTTTTGCGCTTCTCTTTTATCTTATCGTATTGTTCCTTGGTTTTTGGCATAGACAGTGCTTTTCCGCCTTGGTTTTATTCTTTCACTTAATTTACGACTGCAATACATTTGCAATACATTATAGAATTACTGAATTTTTTTGTCAAACGATTTGCGTAAAAAATCGGTTTATTATTGACAAAAAAGTCAATCCAAAAAAAGTGCGGAAAAAGGGCGAAAAATAAAATAAAATCAAGAAAAGAAAGTGAGTAAAAAGGATAAACTAATGCGTTTTGAGATTGACAAGCGATTTAAAAATATGTATAATAAATCTTAATGTTTAAATTAACCAAAGACTAGGTGTTTATATGAGATATTTATTTACCAGCGAAAGTGTCACTTGCGGGCATCCCGACAAGGTGTGCGACCAAATTTCAGATGCCGTTTTAGACGAATATTTAAGGGGAGACAAAGATTCTCGCGTTGCGTGCGAATGTATGGCAACTACGGATTTTTTATTTATAACGGGTGAAATTACTTCTAAGGCAAAGGTAGACGTAGAAAGCGTTGCAAGAAAAGTTATTAAAGATATAGGCTACACGGATAAAAAGACTGGGTTTTCTTACGACAATGCTGAGATTTTGATAAAACTTAACAAACAAAGTCCGGATATAGCGATGGGCGTTGATTCTTCTAGCGAAGACAAGAATCATAGTGCGGACGTTTATGATAAAATAGGTGCGGGCGATCAAGGAATAATGTTCGGATACGCTTGCTCTGAAACGGAAGAACTTATGCCGCTTCCCATAGTTTTGGCGCATAAACTTTGCAAAGAGTTAGAAAACGTTAGAAAAAGCGGAGAACTCTCTTATTTGCGTCCCGACGGGAAAGGGCAAGTGACCGTTGAATATTTAGACGGCAAACCGTTAAGAATAGAAGCGGTTGTGCTTTCTTCTCAACACGACGAAAGCGTTGATACCGAAACTTTAAGAAAAGACCTTAAAAGGTTGGTTATAGATAAAGTATTGCCTGCAGGTTTGATAGATGCAAACACTAAGTATTTTATAAATCCCACGGGCCGTTTTGAAGTTGGTGGACCTAACGGAGATTCCGGACTTACCGGAAGAAAAATTATAGTAGATACTTACGGTGGAAAATGTCCGCACGGCGGCGGAGCGTTTAGCGGTAAAGATCCTACTAAAGTGGACCGTTCTGCAACGTATATGGCAAGATACGTTTGTAAAAATTTAGTGGCGGCGGGGCTTGCGAAAGAGTGTCAGGTGCAACTTGCTTACGCCATAGGCGTTGCACACCCTGTATCCGTAATGGTAAATTCCTTCGGGACGGGTGTCGTTAGTGACGAGAAAATAGCGGACATAATCGTTAAAGAATTCGATTTAAGACCGCTTGCTATAATAGAAAAATTAGGATTAAAAAATCCCGTTTATTTAAATACCGCGTCTTACGGGCATTTCGGTAATCCGAATTTTGCTTGGGAAAAGACCGATAGGGTGAAAGACCTTAAAAAATATCTTTAATGAGATTTTTTGATTATATAAAAGGGCTTTTTAATAAAAACGTATTCAATCCTAAGTGGAGATGCCTTGTTTGCGGAAAAGAGATTTTCGACGGCGGAAATTTTTGCCCCGAATGTAAGGCGAAACTGCCGTTTAACGACAAAGCGGTGTGCGACCACTGCGGCAGGGAACTTTTAGTTCCGCAAAGTTATTGCACAACCTGTAAAGGCGAACTTGTGAGTACAGATTTTATGAGGAGTGCGTTTACTTATAGACCGCCCGTTTCAAACCTTATAAAAGATTTGAAGTATTTTAACAAGCGGTATTTGGCGGCGGCTTTTTCAGAATATCTCTCCGCAATATACCTTAAAAATTTTATAACGGCGGATTATATAACTTGTGTTCCGATGACGGAAACAGCTTATAAAAAACGCGGATTTAACCAGTCGGAACTTTTAGCGAAAGGCGTTGCCGAAAAGGTGGGTGTTCCTTATTGCAATTTGCTTTATAAAAAGAACGAAACCGAACGGCAGGCAAAGTTGGATAAAGCCCAAAGATTAAGGAATCTTAAAGATGCGTTTAGGGTAATATCAAAAACGCAAGTAAAAGAAAAAACTATAGTTGTTATAGACGACGTTGCTACGACGGGTGCAACGGGGGAAGCGGTTGCTTCTAAATTAAAAAGCGCGGGAGCGGAGAAGGTTATTCTTTTAACCGTTGCAAGCGTACCGCCGAAAGACGGATATTAAAAGCAAATCCTTAAAAGGAGAATAGAATGGGATTATTTAGATATATTTTAGGCGGAGAAAGCCGCAGAGCGTTAAGAAAACTAGATAAAATGGCAGACAAGGTTATTTCTTTAGAAGGTAATTATAAAGATTTAACCGATGCGGAATTATGCGCTCAAACGGAAGAATTCAAAAAAAGGCTTAAAAACGGAGAAACGCTAGACGATATTTTATACGAAGCCTTTGCCGTCGTTAGAGAAGCGGCAAGCAGAGTTTTGGGAATGAAGCACTATAAAGTGCAAATTATCGGCGGAATCTGTTTGCACCAAGGTAGAGTTGCCGAAATGAAAACGGGTGAAGGAAAAACTTTGGTTGCAACCCTTCCCGCATATTTAAATGCACTTATGGGCGAAGGCGCACACATAGTGACCGTAAACGATTATCTTGCATCTAGAGACGCAGAGTGGATGGGCAAGGTATATAAATTTTTGGGGCTTACGGTCGGCGTTGCCGTATCCGGAATGAACGACGATGAAAAGAGAAAAGCCTATGCTTGCGATATTACCTACGGCACTAACAACGAAATGGGCTTTGACTATTTAAGAGATAACCTTAAAACTAAAACAGAACAAATGGTTCAACGACCTTTAGCGTTTGCCATAGTGGACGAAGTGGACTCTATATTGATTGACGAAGCAAGAACGCCGCTTATAATTTCCGGCAAGGGCGCAGAGTCAAGCGAAAAATACGTGACTGCAAACAGGTTTGTGAAAACTTTAGTTCAAGAAAAAGATTTTACTATCGATATAAAAGAAAAATCCGTTCAAATAACCGAAACGGGTGCAAAAAAAGCGGAAAAGTTTTTCGGATTAAATTCTTTTTCGGATATAGAAAACGCAGATTTATCTCATCATATTCAACAGGCGTTAAAGGCTAATTATATTTTCAAAAAAGATAACGACTACGTTGTTTCCGACGGTGAAGTAATTATCGTAGACGAGTTTACCGGACGTTTGATGATAGGAAGAAGATATTCGGACGGATTGCACCAAGCCATAGAAGCAAAAGAAGGGGTTAAGGTAAGAAACGAAAACAAAACTTATGCGACCATTACCTTTCAAAACTATTTCAGAATCTATAAAAAACTATCCGGTATGACGGGTACTGCAAAAACGGAAGAAGAAGAGTTCCGTGCTATTTACGGATTAGACGTTTTAGAAATTCCCACTAATAAGCCGATTGCAAGAAAAGATAATCCGGACGTTATTTATAAAACTGAAAAGGGAAAGAACAAGGCTATAATCAGAGAAATAGTAGAGTGCCATAAAAACGGGCAGCCCGTTTTGGTGGGTACCGTGACCGTTGAAAAGAGTGAAGAAATAAGCAAACTCTTGATAAAAGAAGGCATTAGGCACAACGTGCTAAACGCTAAAAACCACGCTAAAGAAGCGGATATAGTTGCGCAAGCAGGTAGATTAGGCGCGGTGACCATTGCAACTAATATGGCAGGTCGTGGAACGGATATTTTGCTTGGCGGAAATCCCGAATTTATGGCAAAGAGAAAACTTCGCGATAAAGGCGTGGAAGAAGACAAAATCGATTTGGCAACATCTTATATCGCAGACGTTCCGGAAGACGTTAAAGAGATAAGAGAAGAATATAAAAAGATATACGAAGAGTTCAAAAAGCAAACCGATGCGGAAAAGGCAAAGGTTTGGCAGGCGGGCGGACTTCATATTTTGGGTACGGAACGCCACGAATCTCGCCGTATAGACAACCAGTTGAGAGGGCGTAGCGGTCGTCAAGGCGACCCCGGTTCTTCTGTGTTCTTCATTTCTTTAGAAGACGATTTGGCAAGGCGTTTCGGCGGGGAAAGAATGCAAAGGATATACGAATTTTTCAATATAGAAGAAGACGAGCCGATTCAATCTAAAATGCTTTCAAGAAGTATAGAAAACGCACAAAGAGCGATAGAAGGAAGAAACTTCGGTATAAGAAAACACGTATTAGAATACGACGACGTTATGAACAAGCAACGTGAAGTAATGTATGACGAAAGAACAAAGGTTATAAAGAGTCAAGAAGTTCACGAAGACATATTAAAGCTTATTCCCGATTTTGCAAGGTACGTTGTAAACTCTGCGATAGATAATCAAAACAAGCCTGAAACGTGGAATTTAGAAGAGCTTAACAACGCTATAGAAGCAAAGTTATTGCCTAGGGGAAGCAATTTTATCACGAAAGAGCGTGCGGAAGACTGGGATTACGAGTACTTGATAGAAAAGTTGGTAGAAGAAGTAATTTCCGTGTACGAAGCAAAGATAGAAAGATATAACGGCGAAGGTATTGACTTTAAGTATTTAGAAAAACTTATTCTGTTAAAGAACATAGATAACAAGTGGATAGATCATATAGACGCTATGGATCAGTTAAGAAAAGGAATAAGTTTAAGAAGCTACGGAAACGTAGATCCCGTTGTCGAATACAAGAAAGAAGGCTTTGAAATGTTTGAAGACCTTACCGCTTCTATTCAAGACGATACTTGTACGCTTTTGTTAAAGGCGGAGTTGCAAAAAGCGCCCGTTATTAAGCAAGAAGAAAAAAGAGATTTTACCACTAATCAAGAAAAATCTTCCGTGCAAAGAAGACCTGTTCCCGCAAAAAAAATAGGCAGGAACGATCCGTGTCCTTGCGGAAGCGGAAAAAAACATAAAGATTGTTGCGGTAAGTAGGAGATTATATGCTAAAAACCGAAGAGTACAGACTCAAAATAAAAGAATTAAAAGGTATCTTACGAGAGACGGGACACTCTCTTTGACTTGGACGGTTTAAAAGTTAAGTTAAAAGAGAAAACCGAACAGTCCGAATTGCCGGAAGTTTATTCCGACCTAAAAAAATCTCAAGAAATATCTAAAGAAATTGCATCTTTATCCGGAAAAATAGAAAAGTTTGATAAGGCTGAAAAGTTTTTGGCGGATACCGCAGACATTATAGACCTTGCGGAAGAAGAAAACGACGAAAGTTTGTTTGCTGAAATGGATAAAGAACTTTTCGAAGTAGAAAAGTTGATAGAAGATATGCGCCTTACCGCTCTTTTGCGCGGAAAGTACGATAAGCTTAACGCCATATTAACCTTGCATGCAGGGGCAGGCGGAACGGAAGCGTGCGACTGGACGGAAATGCTATACCGTATGTATATTTGTTATGCGGAAAAAAACGATTTTTCTCTCACGGAATTAGACAGATTAGAAGGGGACGAAGCGGGCATAAAATCCGTATCTTTTAAGTTAGACGGAGAAAACGCTTACGGCTATCTTAAAGCGGAAAAGGGGGTTCACAGACTTGTAAGAATATCCCCGTTCGACGCAAACAAAAGAAGGCACACTTCTTTTGCTTCGCTAGAAGTTATGCCCGAAATTATAGACGACGAAGAATTAAAAATCAATCCGGACGAAATAAGGATAGATACCTTCCGTTCTAGCGGTGCGGGCGGTCAAAAGGTTAATAAAACGGATTCTGCAATAAGAATTACGCATATCCCCACGGGAATAGTCGTTTCTTGCCAAAACGAAAGAAGTCAAACTCAAAACAAAGAAATGGCAATGAGAATGCTTACCAGCAAACTTTTAGAAAAGCGTGAAGCAGAGCGTTTAGAAAGGGACCAAGACATTAAAGGCGAAATAAAAAAGATAGAGTGGGGCAGTCAAATAAGAAGCTACGTTTTTTGCCCGTACACAATGGTAAAAGACCATCGCACGGGGTATGAAACGGGCGATATTCAGTCGGTTATGGACGGGAATATTCAGGGCTTTATAAACGATTACCTTAAAAAATCACAATGAGCGAATATTTTGACAAAATAAAAAGTTTTCCCATAAAAAAAGATGCCGTTATAATGGGCATAGAAACTTCTTGCGACGAAACTGCCGTTGCAATAGTGAAAAACGGAAGGGAAATTTTAGCAGACGAGATAATAAGTTCTGCTACGGAGCACGCCCGTTTCGGCGGAGTCGTGCCGGAGATCGCTTCTAGAAACCATACCGTGGCTATACAGATAGCAATCGAGCGCGCACTAAAATCCGCAGGGCTTTCGTTAGATGATATAGACGCTTTTGCCGTCACTCAGGGTGCAGGGCTTTTAGGAGCGTTGCTTGTAGGCGTTTCTTATGCAAAGGCGCTTGCTTATGCTTGCAACAAACCGTTAGTGCCTGTAAGCCACATTAGAGGGCATATAGCGGCTTCTTATTTGGCTGATAAAAGTTTAGAGCCGCCTTTTATAACCATTCTTGCCAGCGGCGGACATACCGCTATTTGCAAGGTGGACGGATACTATGACTTAACGGTTTTGGGCAGCACGATAGACGATGCCGTAGGCGAAGCGTTTGATAAAGTTGCAAGAGTGTTGGGGCTTAATTACCCCGGTGGACCTAACGTGGAAAGGCTTGCAAAAAGCGGACGTGATACGGTTAAACTTCCGCCTATGTTAAAAAATTATGCCGGCAGCGAATACGACTTTTCTTATAGTGGTTTAAAGACTGCCGTGATAAATTACGCGCACACGGAAGAGCAAAAAGGAAACGAGTTAAACAAAGCCGATTTGGCAAACAGTTTTCAGCATGCGGCGATAGACGTTTTGATAAAAAAGGCATTGCTAGCGGTTGATAAAACCGGTTATAAAACCATTGCGCTTTGCGGCGGTGTGGGTGCAAACGGATATTTAAGAAGCGCTTTAGAAGAGAGCGTGCAAGGTAAAGACGTAAAACTTGTTATTCCGGAAAAACGGTACTGTACGGATAACGGGGCAATGATAGCCGCAGAGGGCTATTTACAATACTTAAAAGGAAATTTTGCCGATTTGTCGCTAAACGCCAAAGCGGTTGTACCGTTAAAGTGATTATGATTAAGCATATAGTTTGTTTCAAATTAAAAGATAAATCAAAAGCCAAAGAAGCAAAAAACGTTTTGCTTTCTATGCAAGGCAAAGTGCCTGAAATAGTAGAGATGGAAGTCGGTTGCGACTTTTTACATTCAGAACGCTCTTACGATGTTATTTTGACGGTTTTATTAAAAGATAAATCGGCGCTTAACGACTATCAAAACGATCCTTATCACTGTCAAGTAGTAAAAAAATATATGCACGAAGTAAGAGAAAGCAGTATTGCCGTAGATTACGAAATTTAAAAACATCGGCAAAAAAGCCGATTGTATATGCGGGTGTGGTGGAACTGGCAGACACGTAAGATTCAGGTTCTTATGCCCTTAAAAGCGTACAAGTTCAAATCTTGCCACCCGCACCAAATATAAGATAAAACGAACCTTAGGTTTAACTTGGGGTTCGTTTTATTTTTATAGAGTGTGATTAAGTAAAGAACAATATTAAATAGCAAAGGGTAAATTAAAAATAAAAGCGACCTTTTGAGGATAAAAACAGAATTAGAAAAGTATAATAAATTGTCAAAACAGAAAAAGATTGCATATAAATAAGTTTAGCATTATAAAAAATCACTAAATAAAACCTAAAGAAAATGCAAAAAATATTTTAAAACTATTGACAAAATTCGTCGGGGGGGGGGTAGAATATTTGTAGAAAAATAAATTTTAGTTTTATTTTATCGGCGGTACAAGGGTTTTAAAATCTCAATATAAAATCGGTGTTCGTTTTAATTGCGGCAAAATAAATTGTTATGGATTGCCGCGGTATATAGGTAAAACTAAAAAATAAGGAGTAGGAGGTTATTTATGAAGAAAATTTTAGTTTCTTTACTAACACTTGCAATTTCCGTAGTGTGCGCTTGCGCATTTATCGGTTGCGGCAATAACGAAGACGGCGAAAGTAAAGCCGCAAAATGGTCCGGAGAAGTTGGCAATCTTCCGCAGGCTGTTGAAAACGTAATCGAAATTGAAAACGGAGAGCAACTGTCCGCTTTTGCGGTTGCGGTAAACGGCGGAAACGCTTTTGCGGGTTATACCGTAAAACTTACTGCGGATATAAATCTAGACAATATAGAATGGAATCCTATCGGTAGAGTAATAGGCTATCCCAACGCATCGTTTGCCGGTGTTTTTGACGGGGACGGGCACACTATCTATAACTTAAAGGTTGCTTCTTCCGGTATGATACAAAACGGAACAGATTATTCTACTGCGGGGTTGTTCGGTTCTTTGGTGGGCACGGTTAAAAATCTTAACTTGTATAAAGTTAATATAACCAGCACGCACTACGCAGGGGCTGTTGTTGGGTATATCGGCGGTTCTTCTAATGCGCAAATTTCTAACTGCACTGTTGATGGCGGAACTATTACAAGCACTGTGGTAGAACACGACAACGGAGATAAGGTTGGCGGAATTATAGGATATTGCAATCTAGGCACTGTAAAAGATTGCGCAGTTAAAGATATAACCGTTAAGGCTTATCGTGATTTAGGCGGCATTGTAGGTTGTGCAGACGGTCAAAATACCGTTATCAAAAACAATGCGGTGGGTGAAAACGTAAAAGTAGTGGTAGACAATACGGACAATTATAAAAATTATACAAAGAACGAAGACTACAATGCGGGCTCTATTATAGGCAGATGCGCAAACGGCAGTGCAAGCCAAGATTGCGTTGGTATTGCAAATATTACCCTTCCGTTTGAAGGTTGATTTTCAACTTGTATTTTTGATATAAACAAAGTTATATATTGAATATTAAAAGGCAGATAAACATAACCGTTTATCTGCCTTTTGTATATACGGCAAAACGAACTTTTATTTGTATATGAATAAAAGTAGTAATGTACTTGCTAAATTAAAAGAAAAATTAAACGTTTAATATATCATCAAAACTCACGTTTAATATTTTTTTAATCAAAACTATTTCGTCCGGATAAAGATGCCTTTGCCCGACTTCGATTTTCGCTATGGCGCTTCTTGTAATGTCGCATCCGCAAAGTTGCAGTTTTGTTGCAAGTTTTTCTTGAGTAATTTTTTGGCTTTCCCTTATTTTTCTTATGTTTTCTCCAACCTTTTTTTCGATTCCCGCATTCATATTTTTAAAAATTCTCCAAAATTTGCGCTTAAACAGGTGCAAAACGCTTGGCAATAATGTACAAAATTTTTAGAATGTTCTTGCACTTATATAGGTGCATTATCTTTTTGAGGTGAAAATATACAGTATTTACCTTATATTTTTTTTAAAAAAATAAAATTATTTTTGTAAAAACGGTACTTTGCCAAAAGTTTCGCCTTGGCGAAGGACGTAAATATTATCTAGGAGAGTGAAAAAATGAAGAAATCAATGAGAAGAATCGGTTTTATCATTTCGCTTGCGCTAATTTTAACTATCGGCGGAGTTTATGCGACTTTTTATTATGCACAAGGCAATGCAGATGACCAAAGCAGTAATATCGGATATACCATAGCGGGTACAGACGTAGAAACAAAAAAAGGTACTATAACTGTTTGAGACGTTCAAATAAACGTAGACGATACAGACAACGATTTAGTTGTAGACGGCACTATTAGTACTATGACCGTTAAGTTTGAGCCTGCTGCGCAAGGTGCGGATAAAGACGTTTTTGACAACGGTATAAAATTAAAAATGGTTATTACCGTTTCTAATAACGAATACACCGATGCAGCTGATGAAAATGCCGTTAAGTCTATTTACGTTCTCAGCGGATATAACACTGCTTGCGGAGATGTGGGATACGTTGAGTTAAACAGCGGGAACAAGGTAAAAGGCGAAATTACCGTAAATTTATCTGATTATATTTCCGTTAATGCTATTTCTCTTCCCACAAAGAGCGATTACGATAATTATAAAACGGCATTCGACAACGCAAAAATAACTATTACTATAAGCGAAGTTGTAGACGCTTAATAACAATAAATAAAAGAGTTTAGAATATGGACTTTAACGTTTACATATTCGTGCTGACAATGGTGGTTTTCGTTGCCGTTGGTTTGAGTTTTTCCGTCTTAATAGCGAAGGACGTTATAAACACTGTAAAGGCAACGAAGTTAGGTTTGAACGACCGTGAAATAGAAAAAACAAGGCGGGATGAAATGGCGAAACAAAAGCATCCCGTGCTTTGTTTTTTTACGGATAAAGTTATTCCCGTAATTCTTGTTTTAATCGTTGTTTCTGCGTTGATATTTTCCGTGATTATAAGAACTAACGAAAAGAATAACGTTAGCAACGATTTTTCGCTTAAAGTGGTAGAAAGCGGTTCAATGTCTTATAAAAACGAAAACAACGGGTACTTAAAAGAAAACGACTTAAACGACCAAATTATGCAGTACGATTTAATTGTTGTTTCGGCGTTGCCAAAAGAGAGCGAATTAAAAGTATACGATATAGTAGTTTATGAAAAAAACGGGTAAATACTTTTAACGTTTTTAATTATACCGTTGAGGTGTTATATTCTAATTGCATAACTACGTATAAGAAACTTGACGGCAAAGCCGACGATATGTATATGATTATTATGCAAGTTAAATAAAAAAATAAAACGTTCTAAAATATACAAGCGGCGGATTGAAAAATCCGCCGCTTTTAATTTATGCGGTTAAGGCTGTATTATACATGATTAAATTGATGATTTAGTTAAATAATTTACTTGTTTTCGTTTTGCCATTTTGCCATTTTAAGCCAGCTAAAAAAACCGTATACGTCGTTAAACAAAAAGGTTATAAAGCACACCAAAACGGAAAGATAAGTAATATTTTGTATAGTTGCAAGCGTCCATAATATTATTAAAACCACGTCGTTTGCCGCATAAAACAAAGCGTAAAGCGGGCTTCTTCTAAAAGTATAGTAGGCGGCGAAAAAACTTGTTGCAACGGACACTGTGCTTACTATTAAGTTTGCGGTGTTTAACGCTTTTAATATAAAGTAAAAAGCAACGGTCACAGAAAGAGCGATAATTAAAGATAAATAAACTTCTGTTTTGCCTATTTTGTTTACTTTTACTTCCGCCCCGTTTTTATCGTAAGGGTTTTTTAGCCAAGATATTAAAGAAAAAATTGTCATAGGAAGAGTCATACCAAGGTAGGTAATCATTTCTCCGTAATATGCAAAGGTATAGGATATAATCCCGTATAAGATACTAAAAACAATCATAAGTATTTGCCCTATAGGGTTGCCCTTTGCGCAGTATACTAAAGACGTTGCGCCTATAACAGAAGATATTAAAGACAGGTAATTGCTTCCTTCAAATATAAAGAAAGAAACAACGATAACGGATACAGATATTATCCACAGCCAAAAGGGTTTTTTATCTAGTTTTAAAGGTTAAGCGATTTGCCGTTAAATTTTTGCCCATAATTTTTCTCCAAAAAAATAAGCACTCTCATTCCGTATCTTCAAAGACCTAACGATACGAAAAAGAATGCCTTGCATTCCTACCCGGTGGTAGTTGTTTTTTGTTTTTTCTTGATAATATCAAAAAAACTGGCGATTGTCAAATAAAAACAAGTAAAATAATTGATTATACGCTTAAAATCGTTTGACAACGGTTGATTAAAAGAGTATTATAATCACAGTTTAATAATCTCGTTTACCATAGCGGAATATTTTTTAGACCGTTATGTCAGAGGACTCTGGAGAATTTCGTTTAAACCTTAAACGAATGCCGAAGGTGCAAGGCTAAAAGCCGAATCTCTCAGGCAAAAGGACAGGGCAAATATTTATATTTGTATTTTTTGGAGTCTTTATTTTTTTATAAAGGCTCTATTTTTTTTACGGAAGGTCAAAATTATGCAAGCAATTTACAACGTACTAGATTGGATTGACAGCAATATATTGTGGGGAATTCCCATGATTATATTGATACTTTTAGCAGGTATTTTACTTACCGTTAGAAGCAAAGCGTTGCAAGTAAGAAGGTTTAAGCTTTCTATGAGCGAAACGATGGGCAAAACGCTAAAAGGAACCAAGAAGGGTAAAAAGAACAAAAGCGACAAGTCGCTTTCTCCGTTTTCCGCTTTTTGCACAGCAGTGTCCGGAACGGTAGGAACGGGCAATATAGTCGGCGTGACTACGGCTATTATAGCCGGCGGACCGGGCGCCGTGTTTTGGATGTGGGTATCTGCATTTTTCGGCTGTGTGACAAAGTATTCCGAAATTACTCTAGGTATGTTTTATAGAAAAAAAGACTATAAAGGGGAGTATCTTGGCGGACCTGTGTACTACATAGAAAACGGCGTAAGAAAAAAATGGCTTGCAGTAATGTTTGCCGTATTTACAACGCTTGCTGCGGTGGGCTACGGTTCCGTTCAGTCTAATACTATTCAAACCACTTGGAAGGCGGCGTTTGAAATACCCACGTGGGTCACGGCGTTAATAGTTGCTTTCTTTACGGCTTTGGTCGTTTTGGGCGGGTTGAAAAGAATAGGCAGCGTGACTACCGTTATGGTCCCCTTTATGGCTATTGCCTTTATAATAATGGCGCTTATTTTAATATTTGCAAATATTGCGGCTGTTCCCGCAGCGTTTGCTTCTATCTTTACTTCTGCGTTTACCACAAAATCTGCTCTCGGCGGGTTTATGGGGTATGGAATTGCTCAAGCAATGAGATACGGATTTGCTCGCGGAATCTTTTCTAACGAAGCGGGGCTTGGGTCGTCTAGTATGGTACACACCACTTCCGATAACCGCGAACCGGTAGAACAAGGGCTTTGGGGAATATTCGAGGTATTTTTGGATACCTTTATAATTTGTACGCTTACCGCTTTATTTGTGCTAACTTCCGGATTAAACGTCACTGCGGAATCGGACGGCGCAACTGTGGCAATGAGCGCATTTACGGGACTTTTCGGAACGTTCGGCACTATTGCATACAGCATTATTTTGCCGCTATTTGCTTTTTCTACCGTTCTTGCGTGGGCGGTATATGGGGCAAAGGCAACGCAGTATATATTTAAAAATCATCAAAAGGCAAGCAAAATAGTGTATAATATTTTGTATATTGCCTTGATAATAATAGTAGGGTTGATAACTTATTTTGCAGGGGACGATAATTTAGGGTCTAAATTCGTTTGGCTTTTCTCGGATATGACCAACGGACTTATGGCAATACCCAACCTTATAGCACTTGTAATATTAAGCGGACAGGTTGTAAAAATAACAAAGAACTATTTTGACAGAAAAAAAGGTTTACCTGTTAAACCTATGCTTTCCGTTTATGAAGCAGAAAACGACTATTTGATTAAACAGGCAGAATTAGAGCAAGAATTTGAAAAGGTAGATGCTTAAAACGAATAAAAATCCACCGATAAAAACCAAACAAAAGCACATATGCTTAGCAATGGTTTTATCCGGTGGATTTGTTTTTTTATAGTAAAATTTTCTCGGCAACGCGTGATTTTGTGTTTTGGGTTTATAAAAAGGCAAAACAAGCGTTGCCGTTGTTTTTTAGTATTGACAAAGTATGATGAATGTATTAAAATATACAAGATAATATAATAATTTAGCGTGGCGTGGTGTAGCTAACACAAAAAAACGTGTGTTGGCGGCATAAGCCGGTTGGGATATCTTGTTATGTATAAGCATTTTTTTAAGAGGTTTTTTGATATAGTTTTATCCTTTTTAGGGCTCGCTATAGCGGCGATTCCTATGTTAATTATCGCTCTTTTGATAAAAATCGATTCTAAAGGTCCGGTTATTTTTAAGCAAGACAGAATAGGTAAAAACGGCAAGGTGTTTAAAATCTTAAAGTTCCGTTCTATGTGCGTAGGGGCAGAGCAAACGGGTAGCGGCGTTTACTCCGGAAAAGGCGATGCAAGAGTAACCAAAATAGGAAAAATACTAAGGGCAACCAGTTTAGACGAAATTCCGCAACTTATATCCGTTCTAAAAGGGGATATGAGTTTTATAGGCCCGCGGCCTCCGCTTACTTATCATCCGTGGACTTTTGATAAGTATACGGAAGAGCAAAAAAGAATGTTTGAAGTGCGTCCTGGTATTACGGGTTGGGCGCAAGTAAACGGTCGTAAAGACGTTGAGTGGAATAAAAGAATAAGCCTTAACGTTTGGTACGTAGATCATGTGTCTTTGTGGCTTGATATAAAAATACTTTTTAAAACCGTTGGCAAGGTGTTCACTAATGCCGATAACGAAAATAAAGGGGCTACGGTAATTTCTCAACCAAACGGTGGAGAAACAGAAAATTTAAACGCGGAAATAGCGCTAACGCAAAACACGGCGGTAGACAATAAAGAAGAAACGGAGTTTAAGGAAGAAAAAGATGCTTAAACTTATGTACATAACAAACAATCCGGCTGTTGCAGAGATTGTGGAAAAGGCTGGCGTAGAACGCATTTTTATCGATATGGAATATATAGGTAAAAATATCCGCCAGGGTGGAATGGATACCGTGCAATATCATCATTCGATTGAAGATATTCGTAAAATTCGCAGCGTAATTAAAAACTCTAAAATTATGGTGCGTTGCAATCCTATTCACGAAAGAACGGAAGCGTATTGCTCTTCTAAAGAAGAGATAGACGCTGCGATAAGTGCGGGGGCGGATATTTTAATGTTGCCGTATTTTAAAACCGCCGAAGAGGTTGAAGAGTTTATTCGTTTTGTTGACGGAAGAGCAAAGGTTTTACCGCTTGTAGAAACCCCGCAGGCTGTAGAGTGTATAGATGAAATTCTTGAACTTAACGGTCTAGACGAAATTTTTATCGGATTAAACGATTTAAGTCTGGGATACGGTATGAAATTTATGTTTCAACTTTTAAGCGACGGAACGGTAGAAAAACTTTGCGATAAATTTAAGAAAAAAGGAATTCCTTACGGTTTTGGCGGAATTGCGGCGCTTGGGAAAGGTGCGTTGCCTTCAGAAAAAGTTATTGCAGAGCATTATAGGCTTGGCTCTACGTGTGCTATACTGTCCAGAAGTTTTTGCAATACCAACGTTATTACGGATTTAAACGAAATTCGCCGTATTTTTGACGTTGATTTAAAAGCAATTAGAAATTTAGAAACAAAATGTAAAAACGGCGATTTAGACTTTGAAAAAAACAAAGCGGAAGTAAAAGAAGCTGTTGATAAAATCTTAAAGGGATTAAACTAGCAATGAGATTGTTGATTACGGGTGCGTGGCATTGCGGAGAAGAACAGATCAAACAAATAAAAGAGATGGGACATTCTGTGCTTTTCTTGCAAAACGAAAAGGACGCATTGCCTTGCGAGTATAAAGATGTAGACGGGGTAATTTGCAACGGATTGTTTTTGTATCACCCGATAGAAAAATTTATATCGCTTAAATATATTCAGTTGACAAGCGCAGGATTTGACAGAGTGCCGATGGATTACGTAAACGCTCACGGCATAGAAATAAAAAACGCGCGCGGTGTATATAGCGTGCCTATGGCTGAATTTGCCGTTTGCGGAGTTTTGCAACTATATAAGCAAAGTCGGTTCTTTTATGAAAATCAAAAGAAGCGTTTATGGGAAAAACAGCGTGGTCTTTTAGAACTTAACGGAAAAACCGTTTGCATAGTAGGTTGCGGTAGCGTTGGAACGGAATGCGCAAAGCGTTTTAATGTTTTTGGTTGCAACGTGATAGGCGTAGATTTGTTTTTAAGAGAAGACGGTTTTTATAAAAACATTTATCCGTTAGAAGAAATAGATAAATGTTTGTCCGTTTCGGACGTGGTTGTGCTTACCTTGCCTTTGACGGATAAAACCAGAGGCATAATAAACCAAAGTAGCTTTGAAAAAATGAAAGATAACAGCGTGCTTGTAAACATAGCGCGCGGTGCGGTTGTAGAAGAAAGTGCATTGGTTAAAGCATTAGACGAGAAATTGTTGGGTGCCGTGGTAGACGTGTTCGATAACGAACCGCTTTGCGATACAAATCCTTTGTGGGATAAGGAAAACGTTATTATAACCCCGCACAACAGTTTTGTCGGTGATGGAAATACGGAAAGGTTAAACCAGGTTATTTTAAATAATTTGGGCGGAGGAAAAAAGTGAAGTGTATTATAGTGTCTCCAAAAAACCGCACGGTTTATAATTTTAGAGGAGATTTGATTAAAAAAATAATTGATAACGGTTATGAGGTTGTTGTGACCGGACCTAATAGTATCGATATAGATAAGATAGTTGAATTGGGGGTGCGTTTCGTTGAAATTCCAAATAATAAAAACGGCGTTAATCCATTTGCAGATTTAAAATATCAAAAACACTTACAAAAATTGTTTGAAGCAGAACAGCCAGATGTTGTTTTCGGATATACTAGTAAACCCGTTATTTATGGGACGCTTGCGGCAAAGAAAGCAGAGAAAAAAACAAAAAAGAAAATCCACACTGTAGCTATGGTGACCGGCGTTGGATACGCTTTTACGGCAAATACGTTTAAGGCGAGGTTGATTCGCTTAATTATGTCGGTGTTGTATAAAAGAGCGTTCAAAAAGGCGGATAAGGTTGTTTTTCAAAATGACGACGATAAGTGTCAATTTGAAAATATTAAACTAGTAAAACCTATAAAAACGGGAGTGGTGAACGGTTCCGGTGTCAACACAAACAAATTTTATGTGGCGGAATATCCTGAAATTATAACTTTTTTTATGCTTGCAAGGGTGATGTATTCAAAGGGAGTGCGTGAATATTTAGAAGCGTGTAGAATTGTAAAAAAACAATATCCGCAAGTGAGATGTATGTTGTTAGGTGCTTGTGAAAATATACAAGACTCTATGTCTAAAGAAGATTTAGCCCCGTATATTAAAGAGGAAATTATAGAATATTTTGGAGAAACCGATAAAGTTGTTGACTATTACAAACAATGTTCCGTTTACGTTTTGCCCTCTTACAGGGAAGGAACGCCGAGAACCGTTTTAGAAGCGGCATCTATGGGAAGAGCAATTATTACGACTGATGCTCCTGGGTGCAGGGGAACCGTTATTGACGGAGAAACGGGGTTTATTGTTCCAACTAAAGACAGTGAGACTCTTGCCAGTAAAATGATGGAATTTGTAAAAAATCCTGATCTTATTAAAATAATGGGACAGGCTTCAGCAAAGTATTGTCGAGAAAAATTCGACGTAGAAAAAGTTAACACGGTAATGTGTGATTATTTGAATATAAAATAAAATGGAGATACTTTTACATGTTTGAAAATCTTTACGAAAAAATTTTAAAAGGCGAAGAAAAAATTTCCCTTGTCGGTCTTGGATATGTTGGTATGCCGATAGCGGTTGCTTTTGCAAAAAAAGTTAAAGTCGTTGGGTATGATTTAAATAAATCAAAAATTGATTTATATAAATCCGGTATAGATCCCACCAACGAGGTTGGAAACGACGTGATTAAAAATACCGCCGTTGAATTTACTTCCGATGAAACCAAACTTCGTGAAGCAAAGTTTCATATAGTAGCGGTTCCAACTCCGGTATATGACGATAAAACACCGGACTTAACACCTGTTGAGGGTGCTAGCCGTATTTTAGGTAGAAATCTGGCAAAAGGTAGTATCGTCGTTTACGAATCCACTGTTTATCCTGGTGTGACGGAAGACGTTTGCGTGCCTATTCTAGAAAAAGAATCAGGGCTTAAATGCGGTGTGGATTTTAAGGTCGGTTATTCACCCGAGCGTATAAATCCGGGGGATAAACTACACCGTCTTGAAACCATCACGAAAATAGTATCTGGTATTGATAAAGAAACTTTAGACATTGTTGCTAAAGTTTACGAGCTTGTTGTAGAGGTTGGCGTTCACAGAGCTCCATGTATTAAAGTCGCAGAAGCGGCAAAAGTCATTGAAAATAGTCAACGTGATATCAATATTGCTTTTATGAATGAACTTTCGATTATTTTTAATAAAATCGGAGTGGATACAAAATCTGTATTAGAAGCAGCTGGAACGAAGTGGAATTTTATGAAGTTTTATCCGGGGCTAGTCGGTGGACATTGCATCGGCGTCGATCCTTATTACTTAACGTATAAAGCAGAACAAATAGGCTACCATAGCCAAGTTATTCTTGCGGGTCGTCGTATCAACGATGATATGGGCAAGTATGTTGCCGAAAACGTTGTTAAAAATTTGATTAAGGCAGAAAAAGCTGTAAAACATGCAAAGGTTGCCATTCTCGGTTTTACATTTAAGGAAAACTGTCCTGATACAAGAAATACAAAGATTTTTGATATCGTTAAGGAGTTGCGAGAGTACGGTATAGAACCTATGATAGCAGATCCAACGGCAGATGCCGAAGAAGCTAAACGCTTATATGGTGTGGAATTTACAAACGTTAATAATATAAAAGATATGGATGCCGTTGTTTTGGCTGTTGCACATAAAGAATTTTCAAACTTCACTGTTGCAGATATAAACAAAATGTTTGGCGAAGGCAAAAAAGTATTGTTGGATATTAAAGGATTGTTAAACAAAGAAGAATTTGAGCAAGCAGGTTATAATTATTGGAGATTGTAATTATGGGATACAGACATTTAAGTTTTCCGGAAAACTCTTTGTTTTTAGTGACGGGAGGCGCAGGATTTATAGGGTCCAATTTATGTGAAGCCATTTTGAAAATGGGGTATAGAGTGCGTTGTTTAGATGATTTGTCAACGGGGAAACAGCGCAATGTTGATATGTTTTTACATAACACTAACTATGAATTTATAAAGGGTGATATTAAAGATTTAGACACATGTATGAAGGCTTGCGAGGGTGTGGATTATGTATTGAATCAAGCCGCTTGGGGAAGTGTGCCGCGCTCTTTAGAGATGCCGGTATTTTATTGTAAAAACAATATAGAAGGAACTCTTAATATGTTAGAGGCTGCAAGGCGAAACGGCGTAAAAAAATTTGTTTATGCGTCTTCTTCGTCTGTGTATGGCGACGAACCGAATTTGCCTAAAAGAGAGGGCAGAGAAGGAAATTTGTTGTCTCCGTATGCGCTTACAAAACGTTGTGACGAGGAGTGGGCAAAACTATATACTAAATATTACGGTCTAGATACATATGGAATGCGCTATTTTAACGTGTTCGGGCGTCGACAAGATCCAAACGGAGCTTATGCTGCGGTTATTCCTAAATTTATAAAACAACTTTTGGCAGACGAGCAACCGACTATAAACGGAGACGGTAAGCAAAGTCGTGATTTTACGTATGTTGAAAACGTCATTGAGGCAAATTTAAAAGCTTGTTTAGCATCTCACGAAGCGGCAGGTAATGCTTTTAATATCGCTTACGGTGGTAGAGAGTATTTGATAGATATTTATAATACTTTAACAAGTGCACTAAAAAAGGATATTCCACCAAAATTCGGTCCGGATAGAAAAGGAGATATAAAACATTCTAACGCAGATATTTCTAAAGCAAAAGAACTTTTAGGATATGAACCGGAGTATGATTTTGCACGTGGACTTAATGAAGCAATCGCTTGGTATAAGGAGAATTTGTAAAATGGCAGATATAAGTATTATAGTGCCTATTTATAATGCTGAAGAGTATTTAAAAGAGTGTTTGGATAGCGCCGTAAATCAAACACTCAAAGATATTGAGATTATTTTAGTGGACGACGGGGCAACAGATTCTAGTCCTAAAATATGCGATGAATATGCAGAAAAAGACGCTCGTATTTGTGTGATTCATAAAGATAATGGCGGCGTTTGCGATGCGAGAAACGTCGGGATGGCTGCGGTAAAAACAAAATGGTTTACATTTTTGGAAAGCGATGATTGGCTTCCTTTAGATGCTTGTGAAAAACTTGTTAATAAAGCAAAGGCTTATAATGCTGACTTTGTTTTGGGAACTTATTATAAGGTATCCACGAGCGGAAAAACGATTAAGCATCCGTTTGATAAGGAAGAAATCGTTTTTTTGACTGACGAAGAAAGGCTATTTTTATCGGAGAGTATTTTGGGGCTTACAAAAGATCGCTTAAGACATCCGGATAATATAGACTCGCTTTTGACTGATACTGCAAAGTTGTTTTCAACGGAAATTGTTCGTAATAATGGATTGCAATGGATTAGCCGTAAGGAAATATATTCTGATTGTTTGGATTTTTTACTTAGATACGCTCTTTGTGCACGGTGTGCAGTCTATTTTGACGAGCCGATATATTATTATCGCCGTACTAATGTGGGGTCTCAAACAGCTGGGTATAGAAAAGATACCTTAAAATTATGGTTGGTACAATTTGACTTGTTGAAAAAATTGATTCAAGAAAATGATTTGGACGAATTATGGGATGCGTATTATAGCAGAGTATGTTTTTCTATAATTCCCATTGGCGGAAACGCCTACAGAACAAGAAATAGAAAAGACGCTATGTGCGAAGTTAAAGAGGCTTTAACACAACCAATTTACAAGACGGCGTTTAAGAATTTTAAAATCTCTGCCTTACCGATAAAGTATAGACCCTTGTTCTTTTTCGCAAAGCATAAGTTGTATTGGCTTTTTTATAAAATGACCGTGATTATGCGGAAACAAATGAACAAACAAAGGGGGTTGTGATGGATAAACTCATCAATATAATCAATCCCGTAAACAAAACAGATAAATAGTTGTGTGCGAGTGCAAAGTCAGTGTTGAAACAAACATATTCAAAAAATGAAATGATTTTGGTAGACGATGAAGTGAATATGATTTTAAAAAGTGTTGACACGCAAAAAAATCAATTGGAAGGCAAATGCGGAGGATTGTTTTTTCGAAATATGTACATTTTTGCGCTCAATATTGTGGCGGCGTAGCGGGGGTAGACATTGAAAATTTTAATTGTGTCTAATTCGCCTTGGAGAAATGATAACAGTTTCGGAAATTCGTTTTCGAATATCTTCGGGGGAATGAAAAATTTAGAAATAGCAAATATATATTGCAAGTACGGAAAACCGAATACTACAATAGTGCAACGTTTTTTTCAAATCACGGAAAAATCGTTGATTAATCACGCCTTAAAAAGGACGCCTTCAGGCAAAGAAGTTTTTATAGAAAACGATGAGAATATAAAATTTGACGACGGCGAAAAGATATTTAACGTGGCGCGTAAATATAAAAGCCATATTTTGTACTGGATACGTACGCTTATCTGGAAACTTGGCAAATGGAAAAGTAAAGAATTGATAGATTTTATCGATGATTTCAAGCCTGATTTGTTGTTCATCCCGATTTATTATTCGGGTTATATTCATTCTATAAATAAATTCATAAAAAAGCGTTGGAACTTGCCGTGCGTGGGCTATGTGTCAGACGATGTGTATACATTGCGGCAGTTTTCTTTGTCACCTCTGTTTTGGATAGATCGACTTTGTATGCGTCCGAAAATGAAACGGGTGTTTTCTTGGTGCAATCCAGTGTACGTTATTTCTAATATTCAAAAGCAAGAGTATACGAAGATTTTCGGGGATAAATTTAAAATTTTGACGAAGTGTAACGATTTTTCAGATGAAAAAAAGCCTTTATCAAAAGAACATGGTAACACATTGAAATTGATTTATGCCGGCAATATAAGTAGGGGTAGATTTGATATTTTGGCTAAACTGGCAAAAGCTATTCAAAAACTAAATGAAAACGGTGTAAAATTCAGTTTGGATATTTACTCGCTTTCTCCACTAAAAGAAAAACAAAAGGCTAAATTGAATTTGGAAAAAAGCAGTAGATTATTGCCAGCGGTTGGCTATCAGGAATTACGAAAGATACAAGCGGATGCAGATGTTTTAGTTCACGTAGAGGGTTTTTCCTTGAGAGAGCGTTTGATTGTACATCAGTCGTTCTCTACAAAAATAGTCGATTATATTGCTACTAATCGTTGTATTTTAGCAATCGGAAGTAAGGATTGTGCATCTATAGATTATTTTATTCAAAATGATAATGCTGCCGTAGCGATAAGTGAAGAGGAAATTGAATCGAGGTTGAAAGAATTATACGATAGCAGAGATTTAATGGATCAATATGCACAAAATGCCTGGGATTGTGGAAAAAAATTTCATTATAAACAAACAATGCAAAATATGTTAAAAAAAGATTTAGAATCTGCGATAGAAAAGCATAAGGTAAATAATTAATGAAGATTTTACAAATTAATGCAGTATACGGAGCGGGAAGCACGGGGCGAATAGTTGCGGAGTTATCAGAAGAAATAAAGCGTACTGGCGGAGAATCGTTTGTGGCGTTTCAGCGTGCTACAAAAGATGTTGAGAACGGTTTTTTGATGGGGAATAAGTTTTTTAATAAAAAAGATGCCTTGTTTTCTCGTGTTTTCGGTCTGCAAGAATATGGCAATAAATTTGCTACGAAAAAGTTATTGCGTTGGATAAATAAAATACAACCAGACGTGGTCCATTTACACAACTTGCATAGCCATTATGTTAATTTACCGTTATTGTTGCGTTATTTGGCTGAAAATGATATACCTACGGTAATAACGTTGCACGACTGTTGGTTTTTTACAGGTAAATGCACGCATTATACTGTGGCGCAATGTGATAAATGGCAAAATTGTTGTGGCGGTTGTATTCAACTAAAAAAAGATATTCCTAGTTGTTTTTTTGATCGTACCTCAAAAATGTTAGCAGATAAAAAACGATTGTTTTTATCTATTCCTAGACTAGCGGTGATAGGCGTATCGGAGTGGATTACAAACGAGGCGAAAAAATCTTATCTTAAAGAAGCAAAAGTTATAGAAAGTATTTATAATTGGATTGATTTAGGTGTGTTTTATCCGCGTAAAGACGACGTGCGTGAGCAATACTCAATATCAAAAGATAAATTTACCGTTCTATGTATCGGGGCAGGTTGGAAAGAAGGAACAAACAAGTTTAGCGACTTGTTGACTTTTGCGAATAAATTGCCTTCTGATATACAAATTGTATTAGTCGGAAATGTGGAAGCAAGCAAAAGTTTGCCAAAAAACGTGATAGAATTAGGATATATTAAAGATGTAGGGGAGTTGGCAAAGGTATATTCCATGGCAGATGCTTACGTACATTTGTCTCGCGAGGATACGTTCGGTAAAGTGATAGCGGAAGCAATGGCGTGTGGGACGCCGGCTGTTGTTTATAACTCTACTGCTTGTCCGGAGATTGTTGGAGACGGGTGTGGCTACGTTGTAGATGTCGGTGATGTAGACGGAATATGTATTGCCATTGATAAAATATCAAAAAACGGGAAAATTGCATATTCACCCGCTTGTGTTGCGTGGGCTACCGAGCGTTTTGAAAAAGAAAAGCTATTGAAAAAGACGTTTGCTTTGTATCAAAAGTTGATACGGGGAGACATATAGTGTATATATTATTATTTGTAGTTGTTTTTATATTTGCGTGGATTTTTTTATCTAAAAAATTCTTAAAAAACGGAAAAAAAGCATTTTTGATTGCTGCTGGTTTTGCGTTGTTTTTGTATGCCGCTTTACGTTCTAAAGATTATTCCGGAGACGTTATAGGATATGTAAATAAATTTAATAATTACAAAAATTATTCGTTTGAAGCAATGTTAAAATTGTATACCACCGATATAAAAAACCCTACATTTCATCTGTTGGGTTGGTTGATTGGGCGAATATTTGGTGATGCTCAGTTTTGGATTGCTTTTATTGGTGCGGTGTATGCATTTAGCGGGGTGTTTGTCATATACAAAGAATCAGAGTCACCCTTAATGAGTGTTATTGCGTGGATAAGTTTGGGCTTTTTCTCTTTTAGTTTAACAGGACTTCGTCAAGCAATGGCTTTGTCTTTTACGATGCTAGCATATTTTCCTGCAAAAAATCGAAAACTTTTATGGTTTTTGTTATTGACTTTTATAGCAACATTATTTCATACTTCCGCATTTATTTTTGTTTTGATATATCCTATTGCAAACAAAAAAATGGGATTGTTCCACGTTGTTGTTGCAATAGTGGTTGTGGTTGTATTTATTGCATTCCAAGGTCAGTTGCGTAGTTTTATAAGTCAATTTTTTGAAGAAACCTATTTGTCCGGATACGCAGATAGCGAAACGAAGTTGACTTTTGCAGGGCTGATAGTTCAACTTGCTATTTTTGCTTTTGGGTTAATATATTATCCTAACGTAGTAAAAAAATACGAGCATGCTAATGTTTTGTATAATTTAGCATTTATAGGTGTGATTTTCCAAGTTTTTTCATCTATGATTGCCGAGTTTTTTAGAGTGAGTATGTATTTTTCTTTTTTCAATATTTTATTGATTCCGTTGGCAATACAAAGTGAACCGAATAAAAAAACTAGACAAGTATTGTCTTTAGTAATCGGAATAGTGTTGTTGTTGTTTGCTTTCCGCAACGGTATACCGACATATGAGTTTTTTTGGGGGTAATATAAATGAAATATTTGAGTTTTTACGATTCTTCTGATAAAGAAAAACGCAGTAGTTGTTTGGCGGCAACAAACAAAATGAAATATATTTGTAAAAGTTTAGTTGAGGTTGGAGAAAACGTAGAAATTATTTCGGCAAGTATGGCATCGTCGATAGGGCGTTTTAAGGGGCGTACGGAACAGATAGACGATGGAATAACGTTAAAAATGTTCCCTGCTTTTAAATGGGGTAATATTTTTCAAAAATTATGGGCAAAAATAGCCGCTAGTCTTATTTTATTTTTTTATTTGCTATTTCACATAAAAAGAGGGGAAAAAATACTTGTATATCATTCTTTAGCGTATATGTCTACGTTGCGCTTTACAAAATTTATTAAACGATTTAAAATGATTTTGGAAGTGGAAGAAATTTACGGAGACGTGGCTTGCAACAAGAAAACTGTAAAGAGAGAACTTTCATTTTTTAAAAAAGCGGATGCGTACGTTTTTCCTACCGAGCTTTTAGATAACCTTATTAATGTTAATAAAAAACCATCGGTAATAATTCACGGTACTTATGAGGTGGAAAAAATATGTGGACAACATTTTAACGATGGAAAAATTCACATTGTATACGCAGGCACTTTTGATCCTAGAAAAGGTGGTTCAGCAGCAGCAGCAGCAGCCGGGGAATACCTTGATGAGCAATATCACATACATATTATTGGATTTGGAACTGAAAATGATAAAAAATTGTTGATAAATACAATTAAAAGGGTAAATAGCAGCGCAAAATGCGTTGTTTCTTACGACGGATTGTTGTCAGGTGAAGAATATATAAAATTTATACAAAGTTGCGATATTGGGTTAAGTACGCAAAATCCTGATGCGGCGTTTAACACAACGTCGTTTCCGTCTAAAATACTTTCTTATATGGCAAACGGCTTAAAAGTAGTAAGTATAAAAATTCCCGCAATAGAGCAATCGGCAATCGGTGAATATATGTATTATTATGACAAACAAACACCTGAGGAGATTGCAAAGGCGATAAAGCGAGTAGATATAAATGACGGTTATGACAGTAGATCAATAATAAAAAAACTCTCCGAAGAATTCACGAATGATTTAGGGGAATTATTAAATAAGGTGGAAGAAAAATGATATTATTTTTTGATAAGTGTTTTAAAAAAATTGCTTTATTGTGGCGCAAAGCTGTTTTTAAAAGAAAGATAAAATGTAATCACAATTGTTTTAAACTTTTAGGTAATATCACGCTTATAAATAGAAACATTAAACTTGGAAAAAATGTGACCATATATCCTGACTGTTTGTTTTTTGGTGACGGACCTATTGTGATAGGTGATAATGTTGATATAGGAAGCGGAACTGTTATATACTCCTCAACATGCGGGGGGGGGAGCTAATAGAAGGCGATTCTATGATTGCTGCACAATGTTATATCATAGATACAGA
>CAYVPW010000011.1:0-33514 GCA_964453915.1 uncultured Christensenella sp.
TTTGCCGGAATTGAAACTGTATATAACCAAAATAAATATAGGTATATAAATAAATGCGAGAACTAAATATAAAAACAAATGAGTTAAAACTTTTTTCATTATAAGTTAGTCCCCCTCACGTTTTCCGCCTTAAATCCGCCGGTTAAAAGCATTGTTAAAAACATTATCACAAGCATTACCAAAGAAATGGTAGCACCGCCGTTAACGTTAGCCATAGTTCCGTTTTCGCCCAAAAAGCACCAAGCAATAAGTTTACCTATCACGGTAAAGCCTGTGCTTCCGCTAAACGTATCCGTAATCACGTAGCAACTCATAACGGGCAAAAACACCATCATTGCGCCGCTTATTATTCCGGAAAAAGAAAGCGGTAAGGTTATTTTCATAAATACCTTTACTCTGTTTGCACCAAGGTCTAGCGCCGCTTCTTCTAAACTTTTATCCATCTTTATTAAAGTGGAATATATGGGCAAAATCATAAACGGCAAAAAGTCGTATACAAGCCCTATAATACTTGCACCTGAACCTAAACCTATACCTATAAGCCCCAAAAGTTCTTTCATTGCCATTGCCCTTAAAACAAAGTTTATCCACATGGGCATTGTAAAGAGCAACAAAAATACAAGTGCCACTTTTTGATTCATTTTAGAAAGAATATACGCCGTAGGATATGCAATTACCAAACAAATAAGCGTGACTAAAAGGCTTATTACGATATTTATAAGCAAGGTGCTTATTTTTGTTTTGTCCGTAAAGAATTCCACAAAGTTATAAAACGTAAACGCACCGCTTGCATCGGTAAACGCATAATAAATTATAACGAAAAGCGGAAGCACCACGAACATTGCCAAAAACAATCCGTACGGAATACATAATTGCTTTCTAGAAAAGGCGAAAGAAAACTTTTTATTCTTTCCTTTTACAACGCTCGTTTCCTTACTCATCTTTTAATCTCCTGCTTTAAAGAAAGTTTTATCTTATCTTTGGGTATTATCACGCCAACTCTGTCGTTAACGTTCCAAGTATCTTCTGTATCAAAAACAAAGTCTTCTTCGTTTTCGTCCGTGCGGACTATAAGTTGATAGTGGTCGCCTTTATATATCATAGAAACGATATTGCCTTCCGCACCGCCTTCTTCCGCATTATCGGTGATTTTAATATCTTTTAGTCCCACTTCAACGTTAACGTCTACGTCCGTTAAGTCTATTCTTTCACCCTCTAAGGTAATTAAATAACCTTCTTCGTCTAAGAAAGAGCCTTTATACAGTTGAGTGACGTCACATTCAAACTCTCCGTCTCCAAAGCAAACGGTATTCTTTTTGGTGATATATCCGTCATACTTGTTTGCGCAAAACTCTTTTGCCATAATATGAATATCTTGCGGACTTATTTTTAAGCTTACCGTTTCGCCGACTTTTCTTTCTATCGTATCTTGAATTACAATTTCGGTTTTGCCGACTTTCATAACCATTTCGTAGTGAACGCCCTTAAACGTAGAGTTGATAATTTTACCGTCTACTTGTCCTTCGCCGGCATCTAGCAAAACAACGTCTTCCGGACGAACTACGACGTCTACCTTTTCGTTCTTTTCAAAATCGTCTACACAATCAAAAACGTACCCGATAAACTTTACCTTTTTATCGCCCGTCAACGTTCCGCTAAAAATATTGCTTTCTCCTATAAAGTCCGCCACAAAAGCGTTTTTAGGCTCGTTATAAATATCGGTTGGCGTTCCTATCTGTTGTATTTCGCCGTCTTTCATAACCACAATCGTGTCGCTCATAGTAAGCGCTTCTTCTTGGTCGTGCGTCACATAAATAAAAGTAATGCCTAGTTTTTTGTGCATTTCTTTTAATTCTAACTGCATTTCCTTTCTCATTTTAAGGTCTAGCGCACCCAAAGGCTCGTCTAAAAGCAATATTTCAGGCTCGTTTATTATTGCCCTTGCAATGGCAACACGTTGTTGTTGCCCGCCGGAAAGAGTAGAAACGCTTCTCTTTTCAAACCCTTCCAGATCAACCATCTTTAATACTTTTTCTACCTTTTTAGCTATTTCCCACTTTTTGTATTTTTCAATTTTTTCTACCGTTTCTCCGGTATCTTTTTTATACGTGACCTTAACTTTTTTCATTTTTATTCCAAATGCAACGTTATCGTACACGTTTAAATGCGGAAAAAGTGCGTAGCGCTGAAAAACCGTGTTTATGGGGCGCTTGTTTGGGGGCAAATCGCTTATGTCTTTTCCGTTTAATAAAATTTTACCTTCCGTGGGTTTGTCAAAGCCGGCAATCATTCTAAGCGTAGTGGTCTTTCCGCAACCGGAAGGTCCTAAAAAGGTGATAAATTCCCCTTTTCTTACGTAAAAGTTAAGGTTGTCAACAACAACCACGCCGTCTTCAAATTGTCTTTTTACGTTTTGTAATTCTATAATCTTGTTGCTCATTTTTCTTTTCCTCTTTATAGGTGATTATATAATTAAAAGGACGGTGGAGAAGAAACCCACAAAAATTCTGCGTCCGTTTTGCCTTTGTTTTGTATTTGGTGTACTTTATCCGAAGTAAAATAAAAACTTTCGCCTTTTTTTACTTTTATCCGTTTTTTACCCAAAGAAATTTGTATTTCCCCTTTTATAACGTACCCGAACTCTTCGCCTTCGTGCGGAAAATCTTCGTCCATACTTTTGCCCGCTTTAAGGTTAACTTTTACGGGTTCCATAGCATTTTTTTGAGCGTTTGGAACAAGCCAGTTAAGTTCGTAGTCTTCGGTAATCTTTTCTATAAAGTCAGCCTTGGTAAAACAAACCTTTTCTTCGCTTTCTATATCCGAAAAAAACTCTTTCAGGTTTGTTCCCAGCGCCGAAAGTATATCTATAAGCGTTGCTATAGAGGGGCTTGTTAAATCGTTTTCTAACTGAGATATATAGCCCTTTGTAAGTTCGCACCTGTCGGCAAGCTCTTCCTGCGTAAGTTCACACGCAAGCCTTAAATCTTTAATTTTTTCTCCTAATACCATAAAACACTTCCGTTTGTATTAAAGTTTAGGTAAATTTAACCAAAAGTTTAATAAATCTAAACTTAAATAACGGAAAACATTATAAAAAAATACGGTATATATGTCAATCGATTTATATATGTTTTTAAAAATTTTGTCGATTTTTTTATACTCATAAAAAACTTCGTTTTATCCGTATAAAATTTGCCTATCATTTATAGATCAATCCCCTTTAACCGATAAAAAAAGTCGCAGAGTTTATTCTCTACGACTTTTTTAAGTTTTAATTCTATATTTAACCTAAACAAGTTTAAGTTATAAACCTGTGTTTTAAGCAAAAACTATACTCAAAGAACCGGTAATATTTTCGTTTGCGGTGATTTTTATATAATATTTACCTGCGGTTAAACTTTCAAAATATCCGGAACCGTTTATCACGGAATCGTTTGTAATTTCGTTGCCGGCTACACTCTCCACCCCGATAGTTAGCGTAGCACTGCCGCTTACCGTAAAGTCAACTTGTACGTCGCTGCTATCGATAGAACCAAGCATATCAGAAGTAATTTCAATCGCAAACCATTTAGTTTCGCCTGCAACTAAACCTACGTTTTCTAACACGAATTTGTTTTCACTTGTTTTATACGGTACAGTTGCAATAACTTGACTGTCACTTGGAAGTTCTATAGTTGCAGTTCCATAACTAATTGTCCAAACTTAATTCGTTTAGATTTTTTCTAGTTGTTTTTTGCATAAATTACTTTATGATTTTTTATTCGCTTATATGTTTTTTTGGTACGCAACGCACAAAAAATCCGCACCCGATAGGTGCGGATTTTTAACTTAAAAAAACAAACTCTTATTTGAATTTAAAAACTTAGCACCGCCTTTATTGTGCAATTTGCTTAAAGTAAACTACAAAGCAAATAGTGGTGCTTCTGCGTGTTGGTGAGCTTTGGCGTGTGGAATACGTGCCGATGGCACCAAGCATTATGAGGTTTTCCCGAAAATATTTTGCATTGCAAAAGATTTTTTAAAAAAAGAGAAGACTGCTGTCTGTCGTGCCATTTGCGATAGCAAACGGCTGACGTAAAGCAGTGCTTCGACGTGGTGGAGATGCGGAGAGTTGCACTCCGGTCTTGAACGAAAGACGTAAAAACTTCTACATGTTTATCCAACGCTTAATCTCGGATAAATTACGGCCGCCGGCAACCTTTAATCTATCCATAACCGCTTTAATCCCGCTTTCCGTACACGGTTATATACGAAAAAGCGATACCCCGTCTTACTGACGCCTTATCGGAAATCGACGGGATATTTCCGTAAGACGTACGCTTAAATTAAGCAGCGTATGCTAATTCTTGATTGTTAGCATTTAAAATTTAATTTCCGTTTTTACGAAGCCGAGCCTTCGACATGCTTACTTTTTAGCCTAAACGCCCAATCGAAACTATATCACCCCCGTAAAGGCGAAATCGCCTTTAATGAGTATTGTTATATTTTTTCTATGTCGTAAGGTGTAAGTTGATATACGTAGTGATTTAACCAATTCATAAAAATCAAGTTAGCCGTAGAAGCCCAGCACATTTTTATTTCTCCGTCTTTACCGTTTACGTAATAATTTGCCGGCGGATCGATTTTTAATCCCTTATCTAAATCTCTCTTATACTCTATTTCTAAAGTATCTCTATCGTATTCTGCGTGCCCCATTATAAAGATAAATTTATTATCTTTAGAGCGGATAATCGTTGCCCCCGCTTCTTTAGAAGAAGCAAGCAAAACCAAATCTTTGCAATCTTTTATATCCTTTTCGTATACGGTGGTATGCCTTGAATGGGGAATCATAAACCTGTCGTCCGTTCCCTTTAACAGTCTATCGTATTTTATAAGTTTTTTATGACTGTAAATACCGAAAAGTTTTTTTTCTAACGGGTGTTTTTCTATTCCGTAAAAATAATTGAGAGCCGCTTGCGCACCCCAACAAATAAACATAGTGTTAGTCACGCTTTTTTTGGCAAATTCAAATATTTGCTTTAATTCGTCCCAATACTTTACTTCTTCAAACTCTTTGTCTTCCACGGGAGCACCCGTGATAATCATTCCGTCGAACTTACGGTTTTTTACTTCTGAAAAAGGCTTATAAAACCTTTCTAAATGCTCTTGCGGCGTGTTTTTACCAACATAGGACTCCGTGCTTATAAGCGTTATGTTTACTTGAAGCGGAGAGTTAGAAAGCAATCTCATAAATTGCGTTTCCGTAACGATTTTTGTCGGCATAAGATTAAGTATTGCTATTTCAAGCGGGCGGATATCTTGAGAAACCGCCCTGCTTTCGTTCATAACAACAATATTTTCGCTTTGTAAAACCTTTACCGCAGGTATATCTTTTGGTACAACTATGGGCATTACGCTCTTCCTTTTAGTTTATTATACTTGTTCTAACGCTTGTGCTATATCGTCTATTAAATCCTGTGCGTTTTCTATACCGCAAGAATATCTGATAAGCGTGGGCGAAATTCCCGCCGCAGTCAACTGTTCGTCCGTCATTTGGCGGTGAGTTGCGCTTGCGGGGTGTAAACAACAGGTTCTTGCATCTGCAACGTGCGTTTCTATTGCGGCAACTTTTAAGCTTTTCATAAACTTTTCAGCATCTTTTCTATTTCCCTTAACTCCAAAACTTACAACGCCGCAAGAACCGTTGGGCATATATTTTTGACCTAGTTCGTAGTATTTATCACCTTTTAACCCGCAGTATCTTACCCATTCAATTTTAGGATGATTTTGCAAGAATTCCGCAACGGCTTGTCCGTTTTCGCAATGGCGTTTCATTCTCACGTGCAAACTTTCCAATCCCAAGTTAACGTAATATGCGTTTTGAGGAGATTGAATAGCTCCGAAATCTCTCATAAGTTGTGCAGTGCATTTGGTTATAAATGCGCCTTCTTTGCCAAACTTATCCGCATATACTAGTCCGTGATAACTGTCGTCCGGAGTGGTTAAGCCTGGGAATTTTTCCGCATTTGCCTTCCAGTCGAACTTTCCGCCGTCTATAATAGCGCCGCCAACGCCGGAAGCGTGCCCGTCTATGTACTTTGTAGTAGAGTGGGTAACTATATCCGCACCCCATTCTATAGGTCTGCAATTAACGGGAGTAGCAAACGTGTTGTCTATAATAAGCGGAACGCCGTGCTTATGCGCACAGTTTGCAAACTTTTCTATATCTAAAACCGCAAGAGCGGGGTTTGCGATAGTTTCACCAAAAACCGCCTTGGTGTTCGGCTTAAAGCACTTATCCAACTCTTCTTCCGTAATATCGGGTGAAACAAACGTAAAGTCTATACCCATCTTTTTCATAGTCACGGCAAAAAGGTTAAACGTTCCGCCGTAAATTGTAGAACTTGAAATAACGTGGTCGCCACAGTTTGCAATGTTAAAGATAGCAAAAAAGTTAGCCGCTTGACCGGAAGAAGTAAGCATACCTGCAACGCCGCCTTCTAACTCTGTAAGTTTTGCCACAACTAAATCGTTTGTAGGGTTTTGCAATCTGCTGTAAAAATAACCGCTTGCTTCCAAATCAAAAAGTTTTCCCATATCTTCACTGGTATCGTACTTAAAAGTCGTGCTTTGATAAATGGGAATTTGTCTCGGTTCACCGTTTTTTGGCGTATATCCGCCTTGAACGCATATAGTCTCTATTCTTTTTTTGTCCGCCATTTTTGTTTCTCCTTTTTCGGCTTATCTATCGTAATTTTTAATTTCTCTCAATTTTTCTCTGTTTAAGTCCTTTTCCATTAAATCACGCTTTTTATCGTAAGAATGTTTACCCCTGCACAAAGCAAGTTCAACCTTTACAAGCGATTGCTTAAAATAAAGTTTTATCGGAACTAAAGTTAAGCCTTGTTCGCTTACCTTTGCCTTTATCTTTCTCAATTCGGATTTATGCAACAAAAGCTTTCTGTCTCTTTTAGAATCTTTACTGTTAAAAGCGCCAGCCTTATCGTAGACTGCAACGTGCATATTTTTTATAAACGCTTCTCCGCTTTGAATAAGGCAAAAACTGTCTTTTAAGTTTACGTTTCCCGCACGCAAAGATTTAACTTCGCTGCCCTCTAAAACTATTCCCGCTTCAAAAGTTTCTAAAACCGAATACTCGTAAAAAGCGTACTTGTTAGAACAAATCGTTTTATCTTTCATTTTTATAATTAAATATTACTACTTTTTTTCCCGTTTTGCAACGGAATTTTTACTGAACAAGCAAGAATTCTGCTTTGCGGTCTATAACGTTTACTCCAGCAACGGAAATTTTTACTTTTTCGCCCAGCCTAAACGAAATTTTTCCGTCCGTCAGCGTAAATTTTTCAGGCATATAAGTGAATTTTTTGCCTTTTATTGTTTCTATTTTTACAAGCCCTTCTATTCCGTTTTCCAGTTTGCAAAAAATACCGAAATTCGTCACGCCGCTTATAACGGCATCAAACTCTTCACCTTCAAAACCGCTGATATACAGTATTTTATAATAATCGTCTACCGCACGCTCTGCACTCATTGCATTCTTTTCTTTTTCGGAAGACTGCTTAGATGCGTCTATCACAAACTGTCCGTATCTGTCTTGCAAATTAACTTTTCCGCTTAAAAAGTCTTTGATAATTCTATGCACTACTAAATCCGGATATCTCCTGATAGGAGAAGTAAAGTGGCAATAATGATTTTCAGAAAGCCCAAAGTGTCCCTTGTCAGTTTCGCTATACTTTGCTTTTTGCATAGAACGCAACGTAATTCTATTCACAGTAGTGTAAAACGGCGTATTTTCTACGGAAGCTAAAATCGTTTGAAAATCTTTAGAATATACCCCTTCTTTATTTCGCCTTGTCTTTATTCCTATGCTGCTTAAAAACGCGTAAAAGGTATTTAAGCGTTCTTCCGTCGGCTTTTCGTGTATGCGGTAAACGAAAGGATTTTCTAGAAAATACATATATTCCGCAACGGAAACGTTTGCAAGTATCATAAATTCTTCTATGATTTTTTGGGACTTTATTTGCCCGCCTGCGCTTACGGTTATTTCTCCGCTTTTAGAAACTCTTACGTTAGATTCTTTAACGTCTAAATCAACGCTTCCTTTTTCTTTCCTTTTTGCTGAAAGAATATCCGCAAGTTTATCCATCGCCAAAATCTTTTCGGTAATTTCGGGGCGAAGTTTTTTTGCGTTTTCATCTCCGTCTAATATTTGTTGAACAAAGTTATAGGTAAGCCTTGCCTTGCTTTTTATCACCGAAGGAGATATTTCGCAATCTTTCACTTTTCCGTTTTTATCCACCGTCATCACGCAAGAAAGCGTTAATCTGTCCACGCCTTCTCTTAAAGAGCAAACGTCGTTAGAAAGTTTTTCCGGCAACATGGGAATTACGCTTTCAGGAAAATACACGCTGGTTCCCCTTTTATACGCTTCGTAATCTACGGGCGTGTTTGCAAGCACGTAGTTGCTAACGTCCGCAATATGAACGCCAAGCTTATAAGCACCGCCTTTTAGCTCTTCTATAGAAACGGCGTCGTCAAAATCTTTCGCATCTTCCCCGTCTATCGTAAAAGTTATTAAATCTCTAAAATCTTTTCTTCCGATAAAGTCCTTTTCCGTAGGTTCTTTTGCTGTTTCCTCAACGTAATCAAGCACGGATTTAGAAAACTTTTCAGGCAAATTGTAGGTATACAATATAGACTTTAACTCTGCGTTTTTTTCAAACTGCCTGCCTAAAATTTTTATTATCATACCTTCCGGAGATTTCTTTTTTGGATAAGAAAGAATTTTTACCACAACCTTGTCTCCGGACTTTGCCCTAAGCCCTTTAGAAGACGGCACGAAAATATCCGTAAAATATTTTTTATCGTCCGGCACTACAAAACCGCCCGTGCGCGTATAAAAATACGTCCCCACGAGTTTTTCTATTCCACGCTCTAAAATTTTCAACACCCTTGCGGTGGTTCTTTCATTGCCGAAAGAAGTAATTTCACACATAACCCTATCGCCGTGCATAGCACCGCGCAAATCGGAATGTGAAATAAAATAATCGTTTTTTACCGTTTCGTCCGAAGGAATCAAAAAAGCGTATCCTCTTTCGTTCCCCTGCAAAACGCCTTCTAAAATGTTTCTCATAATAAAAAATATGGCGGTTCATAAAGAACCGCCGCCTTTTGTTTTTTTAATTAAAGCACGCTGACAACCGCAAACGCAATGCACAAAACCGCAAAAATTATACTACTGATTATAGTTAACTTTTTCATTCTGTGTTCAAACGTTTTGCTTTTGTTTTTGCTTAAAAAAGTTTCGGTAGTTCCGCCGAGCGCCCCTACGCCGGAAGAATTGCCGGGTTGGAAAAGCACCACGAATATAATGAATAAAGCACATAATGCCATTATTATCAACGCAACGATTTTTAATACCGGCATCGTGGTGTTCCAAATACCGCCGTCTGCCGCTAATAATAAACTTATCATACTTATATCCATAAGATTTCTCCTATCTTTCTTTTTTTATAACGCAATAAAGTATAACATATAAAAAACATTTTTACAACTGTTTTTTTCTACTTTTTAGCGTTAATTAAACTTTTACCCGTCATTTCTGCGGGTTTTTCTAGTCCCATAACGTCCAAAAGCGTAGGTGCGATATCCGCTAAAATTCCGCCGTCCCTTAAAGATGCGCCTTTATAATCGTTTCCACAAACTATAAACGGAACTTTATTAGTGGTGTGTGCTGTAAAAGGTCCGCCGTTTGCATCAAGCATTTTATCTGCATTTCCGTGATCGGCGGTAATCAAAGCAACGCCGCCCTTAGAGAGAATTTTATCTACAACCTTTTGAACGCACTCGTCTACGGTTTTAACAGCCTTTACGGCAGCATCGAAAACGCCCGTATGCCCAACCATATCGCAGTTTGCAAAGTTCAATACCATAACGTCGTATTTATCGGTATCAAGTTCTTCCAACACCTTATCGGTCACAAGATAAGCGCTCATTTCCGGTTGCATATCGTAGGTTGCAACCTTTGGCGAAGGAATAACTATTCTGGTTTCACCTTCTACTGGTGCTTCTAACTTAGCGTTAAAAAAGAACGTGACGTGCGCATACTTTTCCGTTTCTGCTATGTGCAATTGAGTTAATCCTAGCTTACTCAAATATTGAGGTAAGGTGTTTGTAATTTCGTCCGGCGGGAAAGCAACGAAAACGTCCTTAAAAGAAGCGTCGTACACGGCAAAACCCGTATAAACGGGGTGTAAAAAGCCGCTCTTTCTTTCAAAGTACATCTTTTTGCCTTTTTCGGTATCTTCGTATGGGGTAAAATCCTTTTGAGATATCGCCCTTGTAATTTGCCTTGCTCTATCCGGACGGAAGTTAAAGAATATAACGGAATCCCCTTCTTCTATCAATGCAACGGGCTTTCCGTTTTTAACGACAACGGTTGGTAGCATAAATTCATCCGTAATACCCTTAGCATAGCTATCTTTTATGCCTTGAACTGCATTTTCGGTTTTTTCTCCTACACCCAAGGTAAGCATATCGTATGCTTTTTCCGTTCTATCCCAGTTGTTATCTCTGTCCATTGCGTAGTATCTTCCGCAAACGGACGCAATTTCACCGTATCCTAATTTGTCCATTTCCGCTTGCAACTCGGAAACGAATTCCGCACCCGATGCAGGGTCGGTATCTCTTCCGTCTAAAAAGCAGTGAACAAACGTTTGCTTTACGCCTTTCTTTTTTGCAAGTTCTAAAAGTGCATAAAGATGCGTGGTGTGGCTGTGTACGCCGCCAGTGGAAACAAGTCCGTATAAATGGAGCTTTTTATCGTTGTTTATAGCATTGTCAACAGCCTTTAACAAAGCGGGATTTTCAAAAAAATCGCCGTCGCTTATCGCTTTTGTTATCTTTGTTAAGTCTTGATAAACTACTCTGCCCGCACCGATATTTAAGTGTCCTACTTCAGAGTTGCCCATTTGTCCTTCGGGGAGCCCTACGTCCATTCCGCTTGCACCGATATAAGTAGAAGGATATTCCTTCATAAGGCGTTTAACGTTTATGCTGTCCGCACTTTCTATAGCATTGCCGTAAGAATCCGGATTAAATCCGTATCCGTCCATTATTATTATACAATTTGGTCTTTGATTTATCATAACAATTCCTTATTATTAAACGGTTTTACCGTTTAAAAGTTTTATTTTATCAGTAATTTCCAAGCCGAATTTTTCTATACGCTCTTTTGCCGCACAATAGACGCTTTGCGCTTCGGCAAACGCTTCTTTTCTATGCGCGTCTACTCCCAAAATTATTTTATTTCCGACCTTTGCCGCAGTCTTCAAAAACCCGTCGCAAGGGTACCAGTACCCACCGCAATAGCCAGCTATATTAAACTCAACGGGAATATCCTGTTCTTTTGCCGCTTTGCATATTTTTTCCATATAAACGGCAAACGTTTCCGTTTCGGGCGGATAATAAAACACGTCCGGATGCGCCACGTAAGAAAAATACCCCGTTTTTATCGCTTCTACGACCTGATTTGCATACGTTATAAAATCGATTTCCGTATGTTCTTTTATAAAAGCGTATACACCGTCCGTTTCGTTAAAGGTATAGTGTTGCCCTAAAATAAGGTAATCTAGGTTAAACGGCTTTAAAAAATCGATGAGTTTGCCAAAATATTTAGGATAATATTCCGCTTCTAATCCGACCAGAATATTTATATCTTTTTTATATTCTTTTTGTAAATTCCTTACGGTGTTTACATATCCCTCTAACTCATCGGGGAGCATTTTATCGCCGGCGATATGCCCGTTATCGAAAAAGTAAGGCGTATGGTCTGAAAAACCCAAGGTTTTAAAGCCCGCCTTTATCGCTTCTTCTACGTATTCTCTTTCCGTTCCTACGGCGTGATGGCACCTATACGTGTGCGTGTGAAAATTTGCTTTTAACATTTTACTAAAAAAGTCAAAAAGGCTGTTTGCACAGCCTTTTTATTATTTATAAATTAGTCTTTGTAATTTACTATTTTAGAGAAATCTTCTGCCTTAAGCGCTGCGCCGCCGATAAGGCCGCCGTCTATATTTCTCATTGCCATAAGTTCTTTAGCGTTTGCAGGTTTCATACTTCCGCCGTATTGAATACGGAGATTTTTAGCAACTTCCGCACCGAAATTCTTTCTTACAACGCTTCTGATATAGCCGATAGTTGCGTTTGCATCTTCTGCAGTTGCGGTTTTGCCGGTTCCGATTGCCCAAACGGGTTCGTATGCAACTACTATATTGCTAAAATCGGTTATTCCGTCAAATCCTTCGAGAATTTGTTTCTTTAATACTCTCTTGGTTTTGTTCTTTTCTCTTTCTTCTAGAGTTTCGCCTACGCAAACGATGGGCTTTAATCCCTTAGCGAGAGCGGTTTTGGTTCTCATATTAACCGTTTGGTTGGTTTCGCCAAAGTATTGACGACGTTCGCTATGACCGATGATAACGTATTCAACGCCGATTTCTAAAAGCATATCAGCGGAAATTTCTCCGGTAAAAGCACCGCTTTCAGCCCATGCAACGTTTTCTGCACCCAAATGAATTTTGCTTCCTTCAAGAGCTTCCTTTGCCGCCCATAAATCGGTATAAGGAACGCAAACTACTACTTCGGGTTTAGACTTAGCAACTAACGGTTTAAGTTCGTTGATAAGCGCCTTTGCTTCAGCAGCGGTTTTGTTCATTTTCCAGTTTCCTGCAATGATAGGTTTTCTCATTTTGTATTATCTCCTAGTTGTGTTTATATATAATCAGTTTTTATCGTTAAGACATTCTATGCCGGGTAATTTCTTTCCTTCAAACAACTCTAAAGAAGCACCGCCGCCGGTAGAAATATGCGTCATTTTGTCTGCATATCCTAATTGAGTCACAGCCGCTGCGGAATCTCCGCCGCCGATAATAGTAGTTGCTTCTGTTTCGGAAAGAGCCTTTGCAACCGCCTTGGTACCTTGTGCAAACGTGGGATTTTCAAACACGCCCATAGGTCCGTTCCAAATTACGGTTTTTGCATTCTTTACTGCGTCGCAATAAAGTTCTTGGGTTTTAGGTCCGATATCCAAAGCCATTTTGTCTGCGGGAACCTTATCCATATCGCAAATTTCAAGTGCGACTTCCGCATCTATAGGATTGGGGAAACTCTCTGCAATAGCAGCGTCTACGGGTAAGAAAAGTTGCTTTTCTAAATCCTGCGCCTTTTTCATCATATCCTTGCAATAAGCAATTTGTTCGTCGTCAACAAGAGATTTGCCGACTTCGTATCCTTTTGCCTTTAAGAAGGTGTATGCCATTCCGCCGCCGATGATAAGCGTGTCGCATTTTTCTAATAAGTTAGATATTACTTTAAGTTTATCCGCAACCTTAGCACCGCCTAGTACTGCAACGAAAGGACGAACGGGATTTTCAAGAGCGTCCGCCATAACGGAAAGTTCTTTTTCAATCAAGAACCCGCAAACTGCGGTCTTAACAAAACCGTATTCTGCAATAGCCGCCGTGGTTGCGTGGGAACGGTGTGCCGTTCCGAATGCGTCGTTAACGTAAATATCGCAATATTCTGCAAGCTTTTTGCAAAGCGCTTCGTCTCTCTTTTCTTCGCCTGCTTCAAAACGGGTGTTTTCTAAAAGAACAACTTCTCCGTCCTTAACGTTTTTAACCGCTTCGTCTGCAGAAGCACCTACAACGTCCGTAGCAAAAGTCACTTTTTGACCCAACTTTTCGGAAAGTCTTTCGGCAACGGGACGAAGAGAGAATTTTTCTTTATCTTTAAGCGCCTTTTTAAGGTATTCTGCTCTTGCCGCTTCGCGTTCTCCTTCGGGAAGCGCTTCTACCGCTTTCTTTTCTTTTTTCGTTAAACCGAAGCCTTCGGTTAAAACGTTATGGGGTTTGCCCATATGAGAGCAAAGAATTACTTTTGCGCCGTTTTCCACAAGATACTTAATTGTGGGAAGAGCACCGTTTATACGTGTTTCGTCCGTAATAACGCCGTCTTTCATAGGAACATTAAAGTCTACGCGAACAAGGCACTTTTTACCTTTTACGTCTACGTCTTTTATGGATTTTTTGTTCATTATATAAACCTCCGTTTTCCGCTTTATAGCGAAAACTCATTATTATTTTGCCTGTTTTTCAGTTATTTATTATATATTGTGCTTTCAAAAAAGTCAACGCTTAATTTAATTATTTGTTAATATATTGCTTTAAAGAAAAGGCAACGTTGGTTATATGATCGCCAACCCTTTCTAAATTAGAAACGGTTTGCAAGTATATAGAACCAAGTTCCGGAGTACATTCTCCGTTTTTAACCCTTTCTATATGTTTAACTTCTAAATCTATACTGTACTTATCTACACTCTCTTCTAAAACGTCTACCTCGGGGAGCAAAGATACATCTCTTTCTGCAAAGGCTTTTAGAGCCTTATCGTGAAGTTTTATAATCGTCTCCGTCACTTCTTTAAGTTCTTCTTGCGCAGCAGCCGAAAAACGCATATTTTCGTTACGCATTTTTTGTGCGTATTCCATTATGTTTTCCGCATAATCGCCAACCCTTTCTATATCGCTTACCACGTGAAAATACGTTCCTATCTTTATCTCGTCCTTTCGGTTCATATCTTTTGCAATGAGTTTTGTAAGATAACGGGTTATTCCTTTGTATAAATGATTTAGAACGTTTTCGTTTTCTTCTAACTCTTCGCCCCTTTCTACGGATTCATCTAAAAGCATAGAAACGGATATTTCTATATTTTCCTTAGCTAGTTCCGCAAGTCTTACTATTTCTTTTTTTGTATTATCCGCAGCAATGGGCGGAGTTTCCAAAAATCTATCGTCTATATAAGTAAATTTATACCTGTTCTCTCTTTCTCCGCGTTTTTCGGGAATAATTAATTCCGCAAGTTTAACTAAACACTTAGTAAACGGCAATAACACTATGGTTGTCAACAAATTAAATAACGTGTGAAAGTTTGCTATAATTCTTTCCATTGAATCGCCGCTTATAGTGTGCATAAATGCGCTTATAGAATCCGTCCAAACCCAAAGGGGAACGATACACACTATACAACCGAACAAATTGAATAAAAGGTGGATTATCGCAGTTCTTTTTGCATTTGTAGAAGTGCCGAAAGAGGAAATTATAGAAGTGATACAAGTTCCTATGTTAGAACCTAAAATAATAAACACCGCCGTTCTAAAATTGATTGCGCCACCTAATGCAATCAATACACCGGTGACGGCTGCAGAACTTTGAATAAGGGCGGTAAATACTATACCGATTAAAAGAAGTAAAAGAGGAAAAATATTTTCATTTTGAAAAATACTTTCAAATACCGGCAATAACTTACGGTTTTGATCGCGTATTATACTATCTACAGATCTGCTCATTATTTTTAGACCGATAAAAATCATACCTATACCGACGAATATATAACCTAGTCTTTTTATTTTATCTTTTTTACAAACCATGGTCATAACCATTCCGCCGGCAGCAATAAGCGCCGCAATGGCGTTCATATCTATTCCCTGCCCGTCTCCGGATAAAGATAAAATCTGAGCAGTAATCGTCGTCCCTATGTTTGCCCCCATTATTACGGAAGTCGCTTGCGCAAGGGTCATAAGCCCTACGTTAACGAAACCAACTAACATAACGGTTGTCGCCGTTGAACTGTTTATGATTGCAGTGACCGCCGCACCAACTCCAACTCCGGCAAAACGGTTAGAAGTCATTTTGCCAAGCATTTTCTTCATTTTATCGCCGGCAATCTGTTCTAGGTTAGAACCCATAAATTTCATTCCAAACATCATAACGGCTATGCCGCCAAGCATAAAGAAAATGTTATATACTATCGTATCACTCATAAATATTTCCTTTTGTAAGTATTGCGCAATTTTATTCTACAATTATTTTATCTTTTGTGTCAAACGATTTTACACAATTTTTACCTTTGCGGTATTTCACCTTCCGTGTTAAAGTTCTCAAATCCGCCCTGCCTTAAAGCTTCGTATACGCCCACGCACACAGAGTTAGATAAATTTAAAGAACGCAAATTACCCATCATAGGAATTCTTACGCACTCGTCGTAATGCTCTTTTAGCAAATCTTCCGGCAAACCTTTAGTTTCTTTTCCAAACACCAAAAAATCCCCGTCCTTATACTTTGCGTCTGAATGAATAATCTTTGACTTAGTAGAAAAAAACCAAAAATTATCCCCCTTATAGTACTTGTCCATAAGTTCCGCCAAATTTTCGTAATAATGGATTTCAACAAAATTCCAGTAATCTAATCCGGCACGCTTTAAATACTTGTCCGATACTTCAAAGCCAAGCGGCTTTACCATATGTAAAACGCTTCCCGTCACGGCGCAGGTCCTTGCAATATTACCTGCGTTTTGCGGAATTTCGGGTTCTACTAGCACAACGTTTAATTTCATTTTTATCTCCTTTTTAATAACCGGAATTAAAATCGCGGTATAATCCACGTCTTCTAGAACTGATAAGTCTAAAATCTCTTTCGGTTTTTACTTTTGCTTTTATTAAGTCTGAAGTACCTGCAACGGTAATATTTCCTTTATAATCCGCCACACAGGCATAGTTTTTAGAGCACAATGCCATACTCACGCCGTTGCAATACGCCATAGTCCTAAGCGTTATTTGCGGCATTGTATCTTCTACCCTTTTAAACACGCAAACTATAAAATCCGCATCGCAAAGGGTTAAAACTCTGGTGGATTCCGGAAAAAACAAGTCTTCCCAAACGATGATTCCTATCTTACCTTTAGACGTATCGTAAACTCTAAAGTTTGCGCCCGGAACGAATTCGCTTTCGTCTATTGTATGCACGGCGTCCGAAACACCTAAAATTTTGCCTCTATCCGCAATAGCGGCGGAATGACGGAAAGTTCCGTAAGTATCCGTATCGCAACCACAAATCACAACGCTTTCCGTTTGCTTAGAAAGTTTTGCCAAGTCCTGAAAATACTCCGTTTCTCCGGCAAGTTCTTTTTTATAACTGACTAATCCCAACCCGTTAAAGCCAAAAACCAACAGGTCGTGTTTACCTATTTTAGAAAGTTTTTCTTGCCAAACTACGTTTATGGTATCTGCGGTGGCAAAACATACGTCCATAAGATTTCTCCCTTTTTCTTTTACTTATTTATCATATTTCGGGAGAAAGGTTTTTGTTAAAGTTTTTCGTTTATTATATCCGCAATTTCCTTTACGCTTTGACAGGTCATAAGCGCAATTCTGGTTTCTTTAATTCCTTCCGCACTCTTAAAATAATACGGCACGAATTTTCTAAATTCTACCGCTGCTTTTTTATCGCCGTACAACTCTTTCATTCTTTTTAAGTGCTCTAAAATAAAGGCTTTTTTCCCGTATGGGCTTATTGTATTCGTCAATTCGCAAAACAAAAACGGGTTTTCTATTCCGCCGCGGGCTAACATTACTCCGTCCGCCCCCGTTTTATCTATCATTAAACAAGCGTCTTTTGATGTAAAAATTCCGCCGTTGGCAATAACGGGAATATTTACTGCTTTTTTTGCGCTTTCTATGGCAAAAAAATCGGGTTCTCCGGAGTAATACATATCTCTTACTCTGCCGTGAACCGTTATAAAACTTGCGCCGACTTGTTCCGCCATAACCGCAAAATCTTTTGCAACGTTATCACCTTTTTTTATGCCCGTTCTTATCTTTACGGAAATTATTTTGCCGCTTTTTACACATTCTTTAACAATCTTTTCCGCTAACAATATATCGCACAAAAGTGCGCTTCCCTCTCCGTTTTTAAACACTTTCGGAACGGGACACCCCATATTGATATCCACAAATTTAAAATGCGCAAGATCCTCGCTTTCGCAAGCCTTACGCATATAGTACGGGTCGGAGCCGAAAATCTGCGCCGACGTTAAATCGTAATTTTTGGTTTTTAAAAGAATTTTACTTCCTTCCCCACCGAAAGAAAGCCCTTTTGCGCTAACTAGTTCGGTAAAAGTAAGCCCTGCGCCCGTCTCGCAAATAAGAGAACGGAAAGCACAGTCCGTATACCCTGCCATGGGTGCCATAAAAACGTTGTTTTTTATTTTTTCGCCGCCAGCATTAAGGCATTTTAGTTGCATAAGCACCCCGTTTTGTCTTTAATATAATAAAGTTTATCAAAACGGCGGTAAAATAGCAAGCGATTGAAGATATTCCGCCCGCATAAATATTTAATTCGGGAACTTTCAACAAGATTACGCAAAGTATAATTCTTACGGCTAGCCCCACTCCCGCCCCTATAAGCGGAAGATACGCTTTCCCTAAACCTATCAAAACGGAATTTTGAGTTTGCAGTAAAGATAAAAACAAAACGTTTACGGATAAAAGCTTAATGAGTTTTACCGTTATTGCTTTTTCCGTTTCTCCAAGTCCGCCAAATAAAACGCCTACCGCAAAGTTAGAAAAAAAGTAAACGCATAAAGCGAATATAAAAGAAGAAAAAAAAGTGAACCTTAGCGTAAACTTTTGGTTTTTTAATTTTTCCGCTTTATCTTTTGCACCGCTTATAAAAGGCACTGCTACAACGGAAAGCCCGTAACAAACGGAAACGGGCAAATTTATAACCGTGTTGGCAGCACCGGAAAACAGCCCGTATAAAACGGTTGCGTCTTTTCTGTATTCAGAAAGTAAATTTACTATTAAAAAACTATCCGCAATTTGAGATAGCGGAACAAATATGCCTATCAACATTATGGGCACGGTGTAATAAATAACTTTTTTTAAGTCTATTAAAAAATTGCTTTCTTCTTTTGGAAAGTTAAGGGATAGAATTCTATTTCTTCTTTTATACACCGCATATAGGTATATAAGCGCAAAGGCTTCTGATATGGCAACGCCCAAAGTTGCGCCGCCAACCGCCAAGGGCACGTTAGGCAAAAACGCCTTTATCAAAAGCAGCCCCGCAATAAGTTTTACTACCTGCTCTAATATTTGAGAAATAGCGGTATGCTTCATATTCATAAGCCCCTGAAAGTATCCCCTATAACAGGATATTAAAGAAACTAAAATAATAGCGGGGGCTAAAAACAAATACCCTAAAAAAGCGTTGCCGTTCCCTTGCCAAGCGGATAAATATTTTGCAAACACCATTGTTAAAAGGGTAAAAAGTCCGCCGAAAAGCGCAAAAAACTTTATGCTGTTTTTTAATATGCGCCCCGCATACCTTTCCTTATCCGGCGCGCGGTACTCTGCTATTATTTTAGAAAGAGCGTTAGGCACGCCTGCGCCCGAAAAATCCAGCAAAACACAATAAACGGGAAAGACCATTTGATATAGTCCAAGTCCTTCTCCGCCCAAAAGGTTTGTAAGCGGAACTCTGTATATTGCACCTAAAATTTTTGCAATAAACGCCCCTCCGCCCAAAAGCAATGCGCCGTTTATTATTTTTTTTCGGGAATCCATATGTAGAGTGAATAAATTCACTCGAAACGCTTTGCTAAAAACTCGGCGGCAAGTTTAACCAACTTTACGTCTAAAGAAGAAAATCTCAAAGTTTTTTCTTCGTCCCACAATATTACCGAACCATAGCAATCGCCGCTGCTTACTACTGGCACAATCACTTGATTTTCGTAATTAAACGCTTCGCCCGAAAAAACGCTTGCGGGCTTTCTTCCGTCTGCACGGCAGTTGCAAATTTCAGACCTGTTTTTCATTATGCGTTCAATATCTTTGCTCACCGTGCTTCCGATAACTTCTTTTGCTTTTGTATTAGAGAAAACAACGGTATCCGTATCGGTAATAATGCAGTTTTTACCGCTGGTGGCAGTTAAACTTTCCCCCACTGAAAAGGCTAAATCCGTTTCGCCGCCAAGCGGAGAATATTTCTTGAATAAAAGTTCGTCTTTATTAGTAAATATTTCCAGCGGGTCGCCTTCTTTTATTCTTAAAGTTTTTCTTATTTCTTTTGGGATAACAACCCTGCCTAAATCGTCTATTCTTCTTACAATACCCGTATCGCGCATAAAAAAACCTCCGTATACTCGGTAGTATGCGAAGGTTTATATTATTTATTCCGAATTAAAGTAAGCGATTTTTTATTCGCCTAATATTTAAGCGACTTTCCACTCTGGCGGCGGAGTTCTGTTGTTTTTAAACCAATCCGTATCTTTTAACAACACGTTGCTATAAGAGCAATTCACGGTAAAAGAATCCGAATTAGAAACAAAAACAACGTTTCCGTTAAGTGATTTATACGTCTTTCCTTGGTCGTTTACAAATATGGTCGGAACATATATTTTATCCGTATACGGTGCAATTCTGTCAATAAATTCTTGCGTTGGAAATTTGTTTTCTTCCGCATCTGTATATTCACTGCTTCCCGCACAACAACAAACGCAAACGTTTTTAGGTTTTATCACGCTTAAAAGACAATTATTAGAAGATGTTTTAGAGCCGTGGTGTCCCGCTTTATAAAGTTCTACTTCCGGCAAGTCGTTAAGTTCAACCAGTTTTTCTTCTCCCGCCTTTTCTAAATCTCCCGTAAACAAAAGGTTTCTATCTCCGTGCGTAAAAAGTGTGCAAACTGAATGATTATTTTCTCCCGAACCCGCCTTATTGTGATAGTAATAACTGTTAAGGATTGTCATTTTTACAGAGTCCGAAAGGCTGAATTCGTAATTGCCGCTATCTATACACTCTTTTGCCGTATAATGTACTGCACCCGCATCTATTGCTTCTTGTCTTTCTCTTAAATAATCGCCGTACATTTTTGCGGTTTCTTTTTGATTGGTTTGCGCAAAATCTATAATCGTACCTATGGTATACCTGTTAAACAAACTGTTTTCCGTTGTAAAACACGCATAGTGGTCCTCGTGTGCGTGAGTCACTATAACGTATTCTAAAACGTTATCCGTGCAATAGGTAGAAATGTAGTTATCCAAAGTATCTATGCAAGCAGTTTTAGACCCTGCATCTATCAACACCTCTACGTCTCCTACTTTTATAAGCGTGCAATCTCCCGTATAATAACTGCCAAGTTCCGGAAAATGCACAGTCATTTCGCCGGTAATGGGCACAACTTCTTTTTGGAAATATTTTTTATATATGTAATATCCGCCTATTGCAAGTGCGATAATTAAAAATGCAAGAAAAACGGCTAAAGCCGGAGATTTTTTAGCAACCTTTTTAGCCGTTTTTACCGCTTGTTTTTTAGCGCTGTTTCTTGTTGTTTTTTTATTTGCCATTATTATCCTTTTATTACGTTATCTAACGGTTGAGTAATACTTACTTCGCATAATTGCAAAATTGCTAATGCTAAACTGTGTTATAACAAAGTTTTTCTTAAAGTCTCTTCCGACTTATCGGATAAATATTTAAGCGGAACGTCAAAAACGGTCACTGCGCCGCTCTTTCCTTCTTTTGCAAGTTTGTAAACCGCCCTTGCATAAGCAGTTAAAACGCTTCCGGTAAATTGCGGATTAGAATCTAATTTTAAAGAAAGTTCCAAAACGTGATTAACGTCTTTTTCCGTTTTTCCGCTTCTTAAAACAAAGCCGCCGTGGAAAAGTTTATTGTGCTTTTCTTTCAGTTCTTCTTCGCTTATAAAATGAACTATTACTTCGTAATCTTTAAAGTAATTTGGCATTTCTTTAATTTCTTTTTCTATTCTTGCAGCGTCCGCACCTTCTTCTAAAACAACAAAACACTCTCTATAATGCTTATCTCCCGTAGAAAGAATCGGGTTTTCGCCGTTTCTTACGCTTTCTAAAGCTTCTTCTTTAGGCACGGTATACTGAATAGCGTTTTTTACGCCTTTAATTCTTCTTATAGCGTCGCTATGACCTTGCGAAACGCCCTTTCCCCAAAACGTGTAATCGTTCCCCTCGGGAAGAACCGCACCGAAAAGCATACGCGCAACGGAAAACATTCCGGGGTCCCAACCTATACTGATTGCACCAACCTTACCGTTTTCTTTTGCTATTTTATCTAAATTAGCAAAATATTCGGGTATTTTTGCGTGCGTATCAAAAGAATCTACGGTATTAAAGTCTTTTAATATTCCGCCTGTTATTTGGGGAAGATCCGTAGCGCTTCCGCCGCAAACTATCATAACGTCTATTTTATCTTTAAATTTTTCTATATCCTTAAACTCATACACGTTTACTTTTGTTAAAGGATTTACAGAAGCAGGGTTTCTTCTTGTAAATATTCCCACAAGTTCCATATCAGAAGCGGCTTCTACCGCAAGATTTACGCCTTTGCCCAAATTGCCGTATCCTACAATTCCGATTTTTATCATTTTATACACCGCCTTGTGTTTTAATTTATACCGTAATTTTACAACATAATCTTTGTTTTGAAAAGCGTTTTTATAAAACTTTTTTTTATACTTGCAATTACTTTTAATTAAGCCGTTTTTCGTCGTCAATCTACTAAATAAGTCACGATTTATCCTTTTTATTACTCTATACTTTATACGCTAATATATTTTGCACGGAGTAAAAGTATGAAATTAAAATCTAAACTAGACTATAAAAACGTTCTGTCTTACCTTACCGTTTTTTGTTTATTCCTTGTTTTTTCTTCTATGGAAAAAGAAGTGTATCCGTATTCCGTTGCAGCGTTTGCGGCACTTTTAAGCGTAGGTTCTTCTCTTTTAATCACGCCGCTACTGTTTATAACTTCTTTTTTTGCTATGGGAAAAATAGGATTACTTGCTCCCGTTAGCATTTCAGTAGGCTTTATTATAATAGTTTTTTTGCTTTATAAACGTTTTTCCGCAAAAATCAAATTAGAACTTTTTATCTACGTTATTATTTCGCTTTTAGGGTATGTTTTTTTGGGAGATTCCGGTTTAAAAACCGCACTAGACAAACGTTTGCTAACCGTTTTTTTAACCGCCGTTTTAACGCCGATTTTTCAAATTGCGTTTAAGGCTGTTTTACATAAAGGATTAAAATACAAATTAAATTACGAAGAATTAGCAACCGTTTTTGCAACGCTTGCAATAGCGGGGCTAGGTATATGCAACGCTCTTTCGTCGGAAGTATGGAAAAGCATTGCCGTGTTTTTTATCTTACTGTTTTCTTATTTTTTTAAAAACGGAAGTTGCTCTTTAATATCTTCCGCAATGGGGCTTTCGCTGTCTTTTTATTACGGAAGAATAGAATACGTTTCGGTTATTCTCGTGTGGAGCGTTTTTGCCGAATGTTTTATGCCCGTAAACAGGTTTTTATCGGCGGCTACAATACCCGTTTCGGATTGCCTTATTCAGATTTTGTTTAATATATATCCCGAATACGGCGTGTTGCAGGTTTTGTCCGTTTTTGCGGGGTGTATATCGTTTTGCTTAATACCCAAAAAAACGCTAAACGGTGCAAAAGACAAACTTTACGTTTTTAGAGAAAAACAATTAGTAAGAAAATCAATAAACAGGCAAAGGCTTACAACAAGCAACCGTTTATACAAACTTGCAGCGGTTTTTTCTGAAATGAAAGAGGCTTTTACCGCCTTTAAAAAGCAAGCGGTTTCCATAGATACAACGAAAAACGCTCTTCAAATTGCGGTTGCCAAAGAAGTGTGTCTTAACTGCGATAACAAAGAAAAATGTAAACAGAACAAATGTCCTAAAAAATCCGACCTAGATAAATTGATTGATATAGGCTTTGCAAAAGGCAAACTTTCTTTAATCGATATGTCTAAAGATTTATTAAAATTTTGTATTCACCCCAACGACGTTTTGTTCTTCTTAAACAAATCTCTTTCAGAATACAGAAAAAGAGAACTTGAAAATTTAAACTATCAAAGCGAAAGAGAAATGCTTGCAAACGAAGCGGAAGGCATATCTGAAATTCTACGCTCTTTGGCGCTAGAAACCGGTACAATGCTAAAATATCAAAATAAAACCGAAAAGTTCTTAGCTGAAAACCTGTTCAAAAAGGGGTTTTGCGTAAGCGAAATATTAGTATACGGAGAAAACGAAAATTTTTCCGTTTCTTTGGTTGTAATAATGAAAGAGTTTTCTTTACCCGCCATAAATAAAATAATAGATAACTCGCTTGGGTTTAAAACCGTACTTGTAGATAAAGCGGATATCACGGAAGACAAAATATATTTGTCATTTAAAAAAGCCCCCGCTTTCGACGCCGTTTTCGGCGTGTCGTTTGCCGTAAAGGACGGCTCTGATTTTTCCGGCGACACGCACTCCGTGACACGTATTTGCGAAGACAAATTTTTAATTGCTCTCTCCGACGGTATGGGTAGCGGCGAATATGCGCAAAACGTTTCTTCTTCCGCACTGTCTTTGATAGAAAGCTTTTATAAGGCGGGGCTTGAAAGCAACTTGATTTTAAGCACCGTAAATAAACTTTTAGCCGTAAATTGCGAAGACAGTTTTACCGCACTAGACGTATCCGTTGTTGACCTAAAAACGTGCCGTGTAGATTTTATTAAATACGGTTCGCCATACGGATTCGTTATAAATCAAACGGGAATAAGAATAATCGAAGGAAATTCACTTCCACTTGGAATACTAGAAGAATTAACACCGTCCGTTTGCTCTACAACACTTTTTGAGGGAGATATAATCCTTTTAATTTCCGACGGGATTTCAGATGCTTTCGGCTCTTCCGGAGATTTAATAGAATACCTAAAATCCGTACCGGCGTTAAACCCCAAATCTCTTTCAGACGGCGTTTTAGAAAAGGCAATTTCTCTAAACGGCGGAGTAAAAAACGACGATATGACCGCTCTCGCCGTAAGAATAATCAAAAACCACCCACCCCAAGATAAAATAACTATTTAGATCGAAATAATTTTTCCGTCAACGCAAAAAATACATTGTTTAAATGCATAAAAAAACATCCTTAAACACGCTTGTTTAAAGATGTTTCCTCTTGGTGTGAAGGATGGGACTTGAACCCACACGGATAACCATACGCCCCTCAAACGTACGCGTCTGCCAATTCCGCCACCCTCACATAGCCTTTATATATTAACTAAAAATTTGCTGTTTGTCAAGAATATTTCCGTATAAATTTATATAATTTGAGAAAGTTTGTTTTATCTTTTCTAGGTATTCTCTACTCTCTTTAAACGGAATATAATCTAGTGTTTTTCCGTCCTTACTATACTGTTTATCGTTAAGCCAACGCCTTACGTTTCCTTCTCCTGCATTATATGCAACGACTGCCGTTTCTATATTATAAAACCTTTCCGTTAGATACGATAAATAAAAACACCCGAACTTTATATTGCATTTTTCTTCTAATAAATCGTACTCTTCCGTATTTAATAATCTTGCCAAATACTCTCCCGTATCAGGCGTTATTTGCATAAGCCCCAAAGCGCCTTTTTCACTTTTTGCGTTTTTGTTAAACCCGCTTTCTACCTTAATTACGGAAAAAGCCAGCGCAAGGTTAACTTTATATTCTTTGCAATATTCCGTAACGTATTCTTTATATCCTAGCGGATAAACGTATCTCTTTTTTACGTATCTAAAAGAACAAAAAATCGCCGAAGCGCAAAACAAAAGTGCAACTAAAATTCCCGTACTTTTATAAAGTTTTTTTAACGACTTTTCTTTCATAATCTAAAAAACGGTTTCGCAAACGGTAAGTTTGCAAAACCGTTTATATTTAGTTTATGCTTAAAATTGATTTTTAAGCCGCTTTTCCGTTATTAAATATCACGTTAAACAGTAATGGTGATTTTATTAAGAACACGTGGATTATCGGGAGTATTGCCTACGCCGCAACTTACCTTGCAAGCCAAGGTTTGTGCAAAGACTGCAAAGTTGAATATAGCGCAATCTTCGCCCAAAGTATTGTCTAAAAAGGCTACTTTTGCTTTTCCTTGATAATCTTTTACTAATTCTTTATCGTCCGTGATAAGGTAAACAGGGCCGTTCATAGACAACATTTTATCTATGCTCTTCTTTTGATCCGCCCTAATCATATCCGTTTTTCCGTCTCCCTTAGCGGCGTAAACTATTACGGGTGTGGTTGCGTCTACCATAGCCATAGGTCCGTGATAGAAATCACTGCTTGCATAGCCTTTCATTTGCTTATATGCGGTTTCTTGAAGTTTAAGTGCTTGTTCAAAAGCGATAGAATACGTTATTCCCCTTGACAAAACAAAGCCGCCTTTCATATCGATAAGTCCGCTCTCTGCAAAGGTTTTAGTTTGTTCGTCAACCGAAGGCATAACTTTTTCTATTTGAGCCGATAGAGAGAAAAGTTTTTCTTTTAACTCACTGTCGTTAGCGAGCTCAGCGATCAACCAAGCGGATAAGAACATTTGCGCACTGTACGTTTTTGTTGCAGCAACGCTTACTTCTTCCCCTGCGGAGCAGAAAAGATGATATTCCGCGGTTTTTGCCATTAAACTTTGTTCGTTATTAGTTATAGCAACAGTAATTGCACCTTGAGATTTAGCAAGAGATAAACTTGCGTTAACGTCTTCCGCCATACCGCTTTGACTGCAACCGATAAATACACAATCGCCATAGTTAATTTTTCCATCGTATAAAGTGACGACGGAAGGTGCAACGTAGCCGGCGGTAAAGGGCGTTTTTATTTCTAGCATATATTTAAAATACATCATTGCATGATCCGAAGTTCCCCTTGCGGATAACATAAAATGTTTTTTACCGCTGTTTTTAATTGCTTCGGCAAGTTCTTTTATCGTTTTTTCGTTGTTCTTTACGATATTTTTGAAAGCTTGAGAAGTTTCGTTTATTTCTTTCCACATTATTGTTTCAGTATATTGCATAATTACCTCCGAAAGGTTTTTATTTTTTACTTTAATATTATACACCCGAAAATTTTCTATTACAATACTTTTTATAAATTTTTTTGTCTTTTTTAACACTAAACTTGATATATCGCAACGTTTTCTTTGATAAAAATTAAATACGTATAAAAAGAAAAAATCGACTTATGCCGATTTTTTCTAGCGTTTTTATTGTAATATTATTTTTTAGGCTCGTAATGCGTATGCAAAAGTTCGTGCGCTCTGTGCCCGCCGATTTCGCCGATATAATTATCGTACAAGGCTTTAATGGTAGAATTTTCGTGACTCTTTCTTTTTCTCATAGAAGCATCGTCTTTATAAAGTCCGTTTGCTCTTAGTCCTTTATAATCCACGTCCGAACGGGTAAATGCGTCTACAAACGGCTGTCCGCCGCCGTTTATACAACCGCCGGGGCAACTCATAACTTCTATAAATTGGTAATCCGCCTCTCCGTTTTTAACCTTTTCACAAATAGCCTGTGCATTTTTTAATCCGCTTACAACCGCAACCTTTACCGAAGCATCTCCTGCGGAATAAGTGGCTTCTTTTACGCCTTGCATACCGCGAACTTCGCTAAATTCTACGTTTTCTAACGGTTGTCCGGATATAGTTTCAACCGCCGTGCGAAGCGCCGCTTCCATAACGCCGCCACTTGCACCGAATATTACTCCTGCACCCGTATACTCCACACCGGGATTATCTGCAAGGCTTTCTTCTAGATTTTTAAAGCTTATTCCAGACTCGTTTATCATACGAATTACTTCTTGCGTAGACAACACGTAATCCACTATTCTTTCAAATTTTGCAAGTTGTGCTTCGTCTTTTTTAGCAGAACAGGGCATTATTGCAACGTGAACGTGCTTTTTATCCCCTTTGTAAGAGTCCTTAACCAAAGATGCAAGCATTTGCATAGGAGAACGACAAGAAGAAACGTTTTCTAGCAGTTCCGGATACTTTTCTTGTACATAAGTAATCCAAGCGGGACAGCAAGAAGTGAACATAGGAAGTTTGCCCCCTTCTTTTATGCGTTCTATGAGTTCGTGAGATTCTTCCATTATGCAAAGGTCTGCCCCGATGTTGGTATCGTAAATCTTATCAAAACCCATTTCTCTAAGAGCAGTCACAAGTTTGCCCATAACGTTTTCGCCTTCTTTTAAGCCTAATTCTTTGCTTATTCCCACTCTCACTGCGGGGGCTATTTGAACGGACACTTCTATATCGGGATTACCTATCACCTTCCAAACGGCATCTGCATCGTCTCTTATAGTGATAGCACCCGTAGGACAAACGGCAGCACACTGTCCGCAGCCAACGCACGGAGAATTAACTATATCTCTGTCAAACGCCGTGGCAATTTTCATTTTAGAACCGCGGAAAGCGTAGTCTATTGCACCAACACCTTGAACTTCGTTGCACATTCTCACACACTTGCCGCAAAGAATACACTTAGACGGCGTGCGAACTATGCAATTAGAAGAATTATCTTGTTTTAAATCTGCATAGTTGTTGGGAAATCTTACGTTTTCTATATTAAATCTACGTGCAAACTCTTGCAATCTGCACTTTCCGCTCATTTGGCAGGTAGTACAATCTCTACAATGATTTGCAAGCAACAACTCCAAAATCATTTTTCTGTACTTACGAAGTTTAGGCGTGTTGGTTTTTACAACCATTCCCGCTCTTGGAATTGTTGAGCAAGCAGCGTCAAACCTGCCGCGTTCGTCTTCAAACATACACATTCTGCAAGCGCCGTAAATGGATAGTTCCGGATCATAACAAAAAGCGGGTATTTCTATACCGACCTTTCTTGCAAGTTCAAGGACGTTTTTTTCGCCTTCTATTTCGGCTTTTACGCCGTCGATAATCATATACTCACTCATATTTTTATTCCTCCTTTATCGCCTTAAATACGCAGTTGGATATACAAGCGCCGCATTTAATACATTTCTTTTGGTCTATCACAAACGGCTTTTTAATCTCTCCGCTTATTGCGTTTACAGGACAATTTCTAGCACATTTCGAGCAACCCTTACAAAGTTCGGGGTCTATCTTTATCGTCTTTAATTTTTGACAAGCGCCCGCGGGGCACTTTTTATCGTATACGTGGGCTTTATATTCGTCTTCAAAATATTTAAGCGTAGATAGTACGGGGCCCGCTGCGGTTTTTCCTAAACCGCACAATGCGGTTTTAGATATAGTTTCTCCCAACTCTTTCAAAAGTTCTATATCTCCGTCTTCTCCTTTTCCCTCTACTATACGATTCAATATTTCAAGCATACGTTTAGTGCCTTCTCTGCAAGGAACGCACTTTCCGCAAGACTCTCTTTGCGTAAAATCCATAAAGAAACGCGCCACTTCAACCATACACGTTTTTTTATCCATAACCACAAGTCCGCCGGAACCGATAATAGCACCGACCTTGGACAAAGAATCGAAATCCAACGGCAAATCAAAGTGCTCTTCCGTTAAGCAACCGCCGGAAGGCCCGCCTATTTGAACGGCTTTAAATTCTCCACCGTCCCTTACTCCGCCGCCTATATCGAAAATAATTTCTTTCAGCGTAGTTCCCATAGGAACTTCTATAAGTCCTGCGTTTTGAATATTTCCGGTAAGCGCAAAAGTTTTAGTACCAGTAGAAGTAGGCGTACCTATTTGTTTATACCATTCAGACCCGTTGTTTACAATCATAGCAACGTTTGCAAAAGTTTCTACGTTGTTTAGTACGGTAGGCTTATCAAAAAGCCCGTGTTCTACCGTGCGCGGCGGTTTTGTTCTGGGCATACCGCGTTTGCCTTCTATAGAAGCGGTAAGCGCAGATCCTTCTCCGCAAACAAAAGCGCCTGCGCCGCGATTAACGTGCATACGGAAACAAAAACCCGTTCCCATAATATCTTCGCCTAAAAGTCCTAACTCGGTTGCCTGCTTTATTGCAAGTTGAAGCCTTGCAACCGCCAACGGATACTCCGCGCGAACGTAGATATACCCGTCGTTTGCCCCGCAAGCAACGCCTGCAATCATCATACCCTCTATCAAGGAATGAGGATTACCTTCCATAACCGCTCTGTCCATAAACGCACCGGGGTCGCCTTCGTCGCCGTTGCAAACTATATATTTAGGAAAATTGTTTTGCCTTGCAACCTGACTCCACTTTCTGCCCGTGGGGAAGCCGCCGCCCCCTCTACCGCGCAATCCGGACTCGCTTATCTCGTTAATAAGGTCTTCCGGTTTCATTTGAGTAAGCGCTTTTTCAAGTGCAGTATATCCGCCCTTTGCAATATATTCGCCTATATCTTCCGCATCGATATGTCCGCATTCGGATAAAACTACTCTCTTTTGTTTTTTATAAAAAGGAATTTCGTCCTGTTCGCGGTATATTTCGTCGTTAAACTTATATGCCAAGCGCTCTATAAACTCTCCGCCCAAAACGGATTTTTCTATTATTTCCTCACAGTCTTCTTCTTTTACTTTCGTATATAGCCAACCGTAAGGTTCTATCCTTACAAGCGGTCCCATTTCGCAAAAGCCGTTGCAACCGGAGCGTTTTACGCCTACGTCCGGATGTTCTACGTGTTTTTCTAAATTAACGGAAACTTTTAAATTTTTCTCTTGCAAATACTTTATAAATTTCTCGTATATTTTCAAAGCACCGCCCGCTATACAGCCCGTGCCGCCGCACACCAAAATCTTTTTGCCTTGAGAATTTAGTTCGTCTAAACATTTTTTTCTAAAATCGCGGAGTTCGCTAAAATTATTTAACTTATTCATTTTCCGCCTCCGTAATTTCTTTGATTATTTCTTTAAACTTTTCGGGCGTCATAGCGGGGTGAACGGTTTCGTTAATCATCATAACGGGAGCAAGCCCGCACGCACCTAAACAAGATACCGTTTCTAACGTAAATAGCCCGTCCGCACTGTTCTTTTGCCCTTCGGCAAGTTTTAATTCTTTTTTTACCGCATCTAATATTGCGTTAGATTTTCTTACGTGGCAAGCAGTACCGTCGCAAATCTTTATTACGTATTTGCCCTTTTCTTCTAAAGAAAAATTCTCGTAAAAAGATGCCACTCCGTAAATCTTTGCTTCGCTTACTTTCAACTTTTCCGCAAGATACGGAAATATCTCTTTGGGTAAATACCTGTAATGTTCTTGCGCTTCTTGTAGTACGGCTATTAAAGATTTCTCTTCTTTTCCGAACTTTTCCATAGCGCGATCAAGTATGCTATAATCAAACATCGTTCTTCTCCCGAATTATTATTTTTTATAAGTTAGCAAAACCGCCCGCTTTTTACGGGTGGTTTTGCTTTCGTTTTATTTATTTAAATATTCGTCTATCGCTTTGGCTGCGGTTTTACCTGCGCCCATTGCTAAAATAACGGTTGCCGCTCCGGTCACGGCATCTCCGCCGGCATATACAGCCTGAACGGAAGTCGCTCCGTTTTCGTCCGTGATTATTCCGCCGTGATTATTTACTTCCAACCCCTTGGTCGTAGACTTTATTAGCGGGTTTGGAGAAGTTCCCAACGCCATAATAATAACGTCTGCTTCTATATCGAACTCGCTGTTTTCTATTGCAACGGGACGGCGTCTTCCGGAAGCGTCCGGTTCGCCTAGTTCCATCTTTATGCAAGTACAGGATTTTGCCCAACCGTTTTCGTCCCCGTTTATTCTTACAGGGTTGGTTAAAAGGTCAAATTGTATTCCTTCTTCCATTGCGTGCTCAACTTCTTCTTTTCTGGCGGGAAGTTCGTCTAACGTTCTTCTGTAAACTATATGCACGTCTCCACCCAAGCGTTTAGCGCATCTTGCAGCGTCCATAGCAACGTTTCCGCCACCGACTACGACTACATTTTTACCGCGCTTTATGGGCGTGGTTGCATCTTCTTTATAAGCTTTCATAAGATTGATACGCGTTAAAAACTCGTTAGCGGAAAACACGCCGTTAAGGTTTTCTCCTGCAATCTTCATAAACTTAGGAAGACCTGCGCCAGAACCGATAAATACAGCCTTAAATCCATATTCTTCTATCAATTCTTCTACAGATAAAACCTTGCCTATTACCATATCGGTTTCTATCTTTACGCCTAAGTCTTTTAAGGTGTCTATTTCTTTTTGAACTATCGTTTTAGGCAATCTAAACTCCGGAATACCGTAAACCAAAACGCCGCCTGCCAAGTGGAAGGCTTCAAACACGGTCACTTCGTATCCTTTTTTTGCTAAATCGCCGGCACAAGTAAGTCCGGAAGGACCTGAGCCTATTACCGCCACCTTCATTCCGTTTGATTGCGGTTTTACGGGCTTGTCTTTGCAATGTTCGTTATGATAATCCGCAACGAATCTCTCAAGTCTGCCGATAGCAACGGGCTCTCCTTTTATTCCTCTAACGCAATATTTTTCGCACTGTGTTTCTTGAGGGCAAACTCTTCCGCATACTGCGGGAAGAGAAGAAGACTGTGATATAATTTGATACGCGCCCTCAAAATCTTTCTCTTTTACTTTTGCTATAAATTCAGGAATACGAACCATAACGGGGCAACCGTTCATACAGGGCTTGTTTTTGCAGTTTAAGCACCTTTCCGCTTCGTTTACCGCCTGTTCTTCGGTATATCCCAACGCTACTTCGTTAAAATTTTTATTTCTTACGTCCGCGTCTTGATGGGGCATAGGATTTTTATTTAAGGACATATTAGGCATTTTATTTTACCTCCTTTTTGAAAAGGTTGCACGTTTCTTCGTATTTGTGTCTTTCCCACTCTTTATAACTTGCTCCGCGCTTCATCGCTTCGTCAAAATCCACTAAGTGCCCGTCAAATTCAGGTCCGTCTACGCAAGCGAACTTAGTTTCTCCGCCAACGGTAAGCCTGCACCCGCCGCACATTCCCGTTCCGTCTATCATAACGGGGTTCATACTTACTACCGTTTTTACGCCGTACTCTTTGGTGAGTTTACAAATAAACTTCATCATTATAACGGGGCCTATGGCAATTACTTCATCGTATTTTTCGCCGCTTTCGATAAGATTTTTAAGTGCGTCCGTGACCAAACCTTTAGTGCCTGCGGTTCCGTCGTCACTCATCAAAACGTATTTATCTGAAACAGCCTTGAATTCGTCTTCTAAAATAACTAAATCCTTGCATCTGAACCCTACGATAGAATGTACTTCACAACCTTGTTCGTGCAATTTTTTTGCAACGGGATACGCTATTGCGCAACCTACGCCGCCACCTACTACCGCAACCTTTTTAAGCCCTTCTGTGTGAGTAGCGTTTCCTAGCGGACCAACGAAATCCGCAACACTGTCCCCCACGTTTAAGGTGTTAAGGGTGTAAGTTGTTGCACCTACGATTTGAAAAATAACGGCAACCGTTCCCTTTTCTCTATCGTAATCCGCAACGGTTAAAGGAATTCTTTCCCCGTCTTCCGTAGCCCTTATTATAACGAATTGCCCCGCTTCCGCTTTTTTAGCAACAAACGGTGCATAAACGTCTATCCGAGTCACGGTAGGATTAAGTACTTTTTTATCAACGATTTTAAACATCTTTTCTCCTTTTTACTCAAACACAAATAAATATTTGTTTTTTGAGAAAATATTTTACTTAACCGTTACATTTTAACACGCTTTTTACGATATTTCAAGACCTTTTAAGCTTTTTCTTTTTATTTGGTTTTTTTTATAAAAAAAATTTAAACTATTGACTAAAAAAAGAAAAAATGTTATAATAATTTTACCATAAAG
>CAYVPW010000012.1:0-33065 GCA_964453915.1 uncultured Christensenella sp.
TTGCTCGTTTAATGCGAGTAGTTGATATTTTGCGTGTTTACTGCGAGTAGATTATCTCAATAAATACCAAAGGAGAATAAAAATAATGGACAAGCCTACAAAAGAACAACAATTTCATAGTGATAGCGATTTCAGAAAAGATTTAATAAAAATCTTTACTCAAACTCTGAAAGAGAAATTACCGAATTTTATTGAATATTGTATTTACACGAGTAATTTAGCACCTGTTATGGAAACCTACTATATTATGACTATAAATACTTTTGAGAATACTACGAGCGATAAAACAGACAAGTAAACTTAACGAATAGTGGTTGGGAAAGATAAAAGACCTTGTATTTTTTGTACAAGGTCTTTTTATGTGGAGCTACTGGGCGGACTCGAACCGCCGACCTGCTGATTACGAATCAGCTGCTCTACCGACTGAGCCACAGTAGCATTTTTGATTGAGTTTTTACAAGTTTTTTTACAACTTTTTTACAGGTTTTTGTTTAAGTGGGCTAAAATCAGTTGTTTTTGATTGTTTTTATATCTTTTTAACCCTTTTTTAATGGTTAAGTATATAATTACGAATCAGCTGGTCCGACTTAAGCCACAGTAGCATTTATAACAGGAATTTTTAATGGTTAGCGCAAAAAAACAACTCTAAAGTTAAATTTGCCTAATCATATTATCATAATTCAAAAAAAATATCAACCGATTTTTTCAATAAAATAAACTTTTTTATAACCTTATCTTAAAACCGTTTTTGTTTAGCCATTCAACGGCAAGTTCAAACCACTTTGCATTATGAGAATCCGTCATTGCGGCAGGTGCTCCCACAAAAGAAGTTGTTTCGTTGCAAAGAGAAGAACCGTGCTCGCCACTTTCAAAAATATGCAATTCAAACGGCACTCCAACCTTTTTATAGGCAGCGGCAAGCATAAGGCTGTTTTCAGAAGGAACGCAAGCATCGTTTGACGTAGTCCATATAAATGCGGGCGGACAAGCTTTTGTAATATTTTTTTCTACGGATACTTTAGCTATAATATTTTCGTCCCCGTCGGCTAAATTTTGCATACTGCCAACGTGCGTGTTTTTACCTGAAGAAACCACAGGATAACAAAAAACGGCAGCATTGAGTTTTGCATTTTCGCATCTTTCGCCTAAAATAGCCTTAACGTCTTTACAATTCCACATAGTGGAAACCGTACCCAAAAGATGACCGCCTGCAGAAAAACCTATCCCCGCTATTTTATCTTTATCTAAATTGTATTTGTCAGCATTTTCCCTAACGTATAAAACCGCCATAATCCCTTCTAATAATTGAACGGGATATCTTTGGGGAGCAACCGAATAATCTAACGTAAACGCATTAAATCCTTTTGCAACAAACGCCAATGCAACCGGCTCTTTTTCTCTATCCGAAGCAATAAAATAACCGCCACCCGGAAAAACAACGATTGACGGACGCTTTCTTTCACCGCAAAATTCAGGTGAATGGTAATTGATATAAGTATTAAGATAGCCGTTTTCTCCACCTTTTCTTTTTAAGCCGAAATATTTATATAAATCTATTTTTTCCGTAATCATTACCGTACCGCCTGAAGTTATTTAACGTTTTTGTACTTTATTTTTTATTATTTTAGCATGCAAGCAATTTTTTTGCAATAAAAACCTTGAATTTCCATTTTAAATTTGTTATTATATGAGTATGAATTATCATATAGACACAGGATTGATAAAAGAAAAGTTCAAAACGGATTGCGAATGTCCTTTATGTGAAATTCAGGCGGTTGCGGAAGAACAGTTCTTACACGAATTTTTAAACGATGCGGTTATGGAAGAAACCACTCGCCTAAAAGTAAATAAAACTGGCTTTTGCGAAAAGCACTTCGATATGCTGTTTGCAAGGCAAAACAAACTTTCCGTTGCCCTACAAATATCTACCAGAACAAGCAATATAATCAGTGGATTAAAAGAAATAAAATCCGTAAAAGAAGCAAAAGCGCAGGCGGAATTATTATTAAAACAAAAAGATTCTTGCATAATATGCAATCTTTTAGAAGAAAGTATGATAAAATACTATAAAACCGTTGCGCAACTTTTTATGAGAGAAAAGGATTTTTATAAATCTATAATTTCCACAAAAGGTTTTTGTCTTAAACATTATGCAATGTTATTAAAGTATTCTGCGGAAGCAGGCTTTGCAAAAAAAGACTACCTTTCGGTTTTATCTACCGTACAAATTAAAAATCTAAAACGCCTTCAAGGCGAATTAGACGAGTTTTGCGTAAAACACGATTATCGCAACGCATTAAAACCGTTGGGAACTGCCGAAACGGCTCTTCCCAGAATGAGAACAAAACTGTACGGTAAAAAGAACGTATAACCCTTCCCCCTTATATATTTTTTCAAAACAAACAGCATAACCGCATTATTTGGGTTATGCTGTTTGCTTTTAAAAGTTTTTGTTGCTATTATTCTTGTTCTTCTTTAACCGTCAAAGCCTTTTCTATCAATGCCAGAACGTTTTCTTTACCCGTTCCCGTATAAGAAGAATAAGTAATATCTCCCACGCCTACTCTCAATTCTGCGGCAATTTTCATCAACTGCGGCTTGATTTTAGTTTTAGAAAGTTTGTCGGCTTTTGTCGCTATAATAACAAACGGCAAACGATAATGATAAAGATAGTTTATCATCATTTTATCGTCTTCTGTCGGATCGTGACGAATATCTACCAAAGATAACAATAATTTTATAGGCTCGGTCGCTAAAAAAGTTTCTAATAGTTTAGCCCATTTTTGCTTTTCTTCTTTGCTAACCTTTGCAAAACCGTATCCGGGCAAATCCGCAAGGACGAAATCTCCGAAATCAAAATAATTGATAAGCCTTGTTCTTCCGGGAGTATCAGATGTTTTTGCAAGTTTTTTCTTGCCGGCAAGCATATTTATAAGGCTGCTTTTACCAACGTTTGACTTTCCGCAAACCGCTATTATCGGCTTGTCCGTTTTATAAAATTTATCCGCACTTGCAACCGAGGTAATAAAGGTTGCGTCTTTTATCTTCATAGCCGTTTCCCTTAAAAATTTATTGCGTTTTCAAAAACTTGTTCCGCTTGTTCCACCGCAACGAATTTTATTTGTTTTCTTATTTCTTTAGGAATTTCCGTTAAATCTTTTTCATTGTCTTTGGGTATAATAACCGTTTTTATCCCGTTTCTAAAAGCGGCAAGCGCTTTTTCTTTTAGCCCGCCTATCGGCAAAACCTTTCCGCGAAGAGTTATTTCACCCGTCATTGCAACGCTCTTTTTTACGCTTTTTCCCGTAAATGCAGAAAGTATCGCAGTAGCCATGGTAATTCCCGCACTTGGCCCGTCTTTCGGCGTTGCGCCTTCCGGCACGTGCACGTGAATATCTTTGCTTTCAAAATCTTCTTCTTTTATTCCGTACTTTTCCGCACGGGAACGAATATAGCTTATCGCTGTTCTTGCGGACTCTTTCATTACGTCTCCAAGTTTCCCGGTAAGGAGTATCTCCCCCTTTCCGTGCATTAAACCTACTTCTATCGTCAGCGTTGTTCCGCCTACGCTAGTCCAAGCAAGTCCGGTTGCCGCACCCACTTCGTCCTTATCTAAAATGCTGTCTCTAGTATGCTTTTTAACGCCCAAATACTTAAACACGTCTTCTTTATCGACAATCTGTTTTTTAACTCTAGGGTGTTCGGCATAAAGCGTTGCTACCTTTCTTATTATACTGCCCGTTTCCCTTTCAAGGTTTCTAACGCCCGCTTCCATAGTATAACTCTCTACCACTTCTCTTATAGCGGCGTCCGTAATTTCTATTTGTCCCTCTTTAAGTCCGTTTTGCTTTATTTGCTTTGGCACAAGATAGCGCTTTGCTATTTCTACTTTTTCTTCGTCCGTATATCCCGTAAGTTCTATTATTTCCATACGGTCTAACAGTGGATAAGGAATGGTATCCACAGAATTTGCCGTTGTAATAAACATAACCTTTGACAGGTCGTAAGGGATCTCCATATACCTGTCTCTAAAAGACACGTTTTGCTCGGGATCTAACACTTCTAACAGCGCGCTAGCGGGGTCTCCGTGTATATCGGAAGACAATTTATCAATTTCATCCAGCAAAAACACGGGATTGCTAGTCCCTGCGGTTTTTAAGCCGTAAATAATCCTGCCGGGCATTGCACCGACGTAAGTTCTTCTGTGTCCCCTTATTTCCGCTTCGTCTTTTACACCGCCCAAGCTCATTCTAACGAATTTCCTGTTTAAAGCACGGGCAATTGACTGAGCAATAGAGGTTTTTCCCACTCCCGGAGGACCTACAAAACACAAAATAGGCCCTTTTATTTCTTTGGTTAAATGCAAAACAGAAAGATACTCAACAATTCTTTCCTTTACCTTTTTAAGTCCGAAATGGTCGGCATCTAAAACAGCTCTCGCTTCTTTTATGCTATCCGTATCTACGGTTTGCTCGTTAAAAGGAAGATCAATTATCCACTCTAGATAATTTAGAATGATAGAATAATCGGGAGAAGAAGGATTTATTTTATCTAATCTCGCAATCTCTTTAAGCGCCTTTTCTTCGATTTCTTTAGGAAGATTTTTAGCCCTGATTTTGTCTACAAGTTCGTTTTCTTCGTTCACGTTATCGCCTAGTTCTTCGTGAATTGCTTTTAGTTGTTCTCTTAAATAGTATTCTTTTTGGCTTTTATCTATCCCTGCCCTTACTTTTCCGCTTATCTTTTTTTCTAACTTTGCTATCGCAAGTTCTCTGGAAAAAAGTTTTTCAAACGTCTTTAATCTTTCTATCGTATCGCTTTCCGCCAAAACGCCCTGAACTTCGCTTTCCTTAAAGTTCGTAACCGTCATAGCGTTATCAACAAATTCGTTGGCATCGTTTATATCAACGATAGTTTTTATCATTTCTTTAGTTATACGCTTATCAAACAAAGTGTACTCGTAAAATGCGTTTTTTGCAACACGAAAGTACGCTTCTTTTTCTTCTTCTGAAACTTGCGAAGTATACGGCAATTCATCTACTTGAACGCAAAAATATCCGTCCGCAGGCAAAAACTTTACTATCTTTGCTCTTTTTGCCGCATAAACGTTTAATTTAATATTGCCGTTTGGCAACTTTACTATCTGTTTTATTTGCGCTATCACGCCTACTTCGCATATATCACCCTTTTTAGGAGAATCTATAAAGGCGTTTTTTTGTGCGGAAATAAAAATTTCGTCACCCCTTTCGGTTGCAACGTTCACCGCTTTTACCGATACGGGACGCCCTATATCAAAGTTTAATATCGTTTTAGGAAAAAGAACCTTTCCCCTTAACGGTATAAGGGGCAAAGTGATTGCTCCGTCTGTTTTGTTCTCTATTATTTCTTCCATCGTCTCACCTTTTTACCTATGTATTATAAGCAGTATTTTTCAAGTACAGCCTTAACCGCATGTTCCTTAAACGACACGGTAATCTCATCTGCAACCCTTTTTAATTCTTCTCTGGCATCGCCTACCGCAACGCCGTGCCACTCTCCGGTTAATAATTCTATATCGTTAGTGGAATCGCCTATGCAAAGCGTTTTAGAATACGGCACGTTAAAATATTTACACATATACTTTACCGCCATTCCCTTGCTGAACGCAGGGTTTATTGCTTCTACAAGATTTGCACCGCCGTTATTGAATATCACGCGACCGTTAAATTTTTTATTAAGCAACGGAGTTATTTCCTTTGCTTTTTCTTCCGTGCAAACGCCGTTTATTTTTACAAATCTACCGCCGTTGTTTTTTATAAAACTCACCAAATTATCTACTTTTATTGTGTCTATAACGCGAGTATTAAGACAAAAGTCTACGTATGGAGAATGTTCTTCGTAATACAACACGTCGTTTATAAACGTAGTCGGCTTAACCCCTTCGCCGATAAAAGTTTTGGCAACTTCTACGGCATCTTGATTTTCTAATCCGCCTTCTAAATAACTCTCGCCCGTTTCTATATCGTTGATTTTTGCCCCCTGATAAGAAGCGATTATTCCCTTTATACCGTAATTTAAGCAAATGGCACGTATAGATTTAAACATTCTCCCCGTGCATATTACAAACTTTCCGCCTTTTTCAACAAACTTGTTTATTGCGTCTATATTTTCTTTACTTATCACGCTGTTGTCGCCAAGCGTGCCGTCGTAATCGGATATTACCAAATCGTATTTCATTAAATTCCTTCTTTTTTCAGTACGTCTATAATATTTTGCGCTATATTCTCGCCTATCCCATCTACCTGCATCAGTTCTTTAAGGCTAGCCCCGGCAATGCCGCCAACGTCCTTAAACCTTTCTATTAAAGCACGCTTTTTTACCTTGCCTAATCCCTTTACGTTGTCTAAAACGGAAGACAACGCTCTTTTAGAATGCAAACTTCTATGATAGGTAATTGCAAATCTATGTGCTTCGTCCCTTATCCTTTGAAGAAGTTTTAAGCAATAATCTCGCCTTTCTAAAACCACCGGATTACTTTCGCCCACGGTAAAGATTTCTTCTTCTCTTTCTGCAAGAGAAATTAAATCTATATCGTCTATGCCGAACTTATCGAATACTTCCTTTACACTGGAAAGTTGCCCTTTTCCGCCGTCAATCACCATAAGGTCTGGTTTAGGAAAAGAATCCGGATCACTAGTCATTCTCTCTAACCTTCTGGTCATCATTTCCTGCAAACTTCTAAAATCGTCCGCCCCTTCAAAAGACTTGATTTTAAACCTTCTGTAATAATCCCTAGCAGGTTCTCCGTCATAAAAAACAACCATACTTCCTACTTTATCAACGCCGCTTATGTTTGAAATATCATAACATTCCATTCTTTTGGGATATCTTTTTAAAGACAATATTTCTTTTAACCGCTCGCAAGCGACAACAGTCATATCGTTTTTATGCTTAACCCTGTCTACCGCAATGTTAAGATGCTCTTCCGCATTTGCAATAGCCATATCGGAAAGTTGTTTTCTTATTCCTGCCTTTGGGCAAATTATACTTGCGCTTTTGCCAAACGTAATTTTTAAGTATTCGGATATAACCGCAGCGTCTTCTATTTCCGTTTCTACTATTATCTCTTCCGGAATTTCCGCTGGATTTTTATAATATCCTGTAATAAACTGACTTATCCCTTCACTTATGGAAAGCGCCGCCCCGTCGAAAGAAAAATGTTTTACACCTAACATTCTTCCTTTTCTAACTATCAAAAGACTAACCGCAGAATAAATTTCGTTCGTTTGGTAGGCAATAACGTCTGCATCTAAAAACGTATTTAAAGAAGTAATTCTTTTTTGCTTTATTTTTTCTAAAGAATTAAGATTGTCTCTCAGTTTTAACGCCAGTTCAAACTCTTGCTTTTCCGCCGCCGCCTGCATTTTTTGTTTAAGCATTTTCTCTGTTTCCAAGGTTTCTCCGGACAAAAAATCAATTGCTCTTTCAACCTTTTCGGCGTATTCTGCTTTTGTTGTAAGCCCAGCACACGGCGCATCGCATTTTTTAATGTGATAATTTAAGCACGGTTTTTCTTTTTTTTCACAACAGAGTTTTTTTAAGCACGGTCTAACGCCGAAAGCAAGATTTATAATTTCCAACACGTCGTTTACGGAAACGCCGCCCATAAACGGGCCGAAATACTTTGCTCCGTCTTTTTTTATCTTTCTGGTGACCGCAAAAGTAGGAAAATCTTCTTTTACGTTTATTTTTAAGTACGGATAGGTTTTATCGTCTTTTAATAGAATGTTATATCTGGGCTTGTACTTTTTTATAAGATTGTTTTCAAGAGAAAGCGCATCAATCTCCGTAGGTGCAATTATATAATAAAAATCGGCTATATTTGCAACCATAGCCATAACCTTTTCGGTTTTTACGCTATTAAAAAAATATTGCCTTACTCTGTTTTTAAGATTTTTAGCCTTCCCTACGTATATTACTTCCCCGTCGGCATTTTGCATAACGTAAACACCGGGGTCGGTAGGCAAAAGTTTTAACTTATCTTCTATTACGCCCATATTATAATTATAAACGATTTTATAATATTTTACAATTGTTTAATAGCCTAAAAATTCCACTCCTTTAAGCAAAACTTCGTTAAGCGTTTCGTTCCTTAAAGAATAGAACACTACTTTTCCCTGCCTATGCGTTTTTACGGCGTTTAAATTTTTAAGCAACCTTAATTGATGAGACACCGTAGTTTGATTTAGTTCTAACAAATTAGATATATCGCTTACACACATTTCCGAAATAGCTAAAGCGGAAATCATACGCAATCTCGTGTAGTCCGAAAATATAGAAAAAAAACAAACTAAGTCGTCTAAAATTTCCCCTTTCGGTACGTAGTCTTTAACCATTGTTTGAAGCCTTCTGTCTAATAAAATTTCTTTCATAAAAATCCCCCACACGTTAATAAGTGCACACTTATTGTAGTACCGTTTAAACCGCAAAAAAATACAAAGGTTTGGCGCAAAACGGTTTTTAACCGCATATTTTGTAAAATAGGAGGTGTAATATGAATTCAAACAACCTTACGTTGATAGCGCTTTTGTTTTTACTCGTCAACAACAATACTATCTCTACTACTCAATTGCTTTTGCTAGTCGCACTTTTATCAACCGCCTGCGGAGGGTGTAATTGCCTTTGCGGCGGAAATCAAACTAATAATTGATATTGCAAACGAAAAGGCGTTTGCAAACGCAAACGCCTTGAAACTCCGTTTATAAAACTTTCCGATTAGATTTCGGAGAAGTATTTGATGGTTCTTACCATTTGGCTGGTATAAGAGTTTTCGTTATCATACCAAGAAACAACTTGAACTTGGTAAGTATCGTCGTCAATCTTAGAAACCATGGTTTGAGTAGCATCAAATAAAGAGCCGTATCTCATACCGATAACGTCGGAAGAAACGATTTCGTCGGTGTTGTAGCCGAAAGATTCGGTTGCTTGCGCCTTCATAGCAGCGTTGATACCTTCTTTCGTAACGTCTTTGCCCTTAACTACTGCAACCAAAATAGTGGTAGAACCGGTAGCGGTGGGAACACGTTGTGCAGAACCGATTAGTTTGCCGTTAAGTTCGGGAATAACCAAGCCGATTGCCTTTGCAGCACCGGTAGAGTTGGGAACTATGTTCATAGCGCCTGCTCTAGATCTTCTCTTGTCGCCCTTTCTTTGGGGTCCGTCAAGAATCATTTGGTCGCCAGTGTAAGCGTGAACGGTGGTCATGATACCGGATTGAATGGGAGCGTAATCGTTAAGAGCCTTAGCCATAGGAGCAAGACAGTTCGTGGTGCAAGAAGCAGCGGAAATAATCTTGTCGTCTGCGGTTAAAGACTTGTGGTTTACATTGTAAACGATAGTGGGAAGGTCGTTTCCTGCAGGAGCGGAAATAACTACTTTTTTTGCGCCTGCATCGATGTGTGCTTGTGCTTTAGCCTTAGCGGTGTAGAAACCGGTGCATTCTAAAACAACGTCCACATCGTATTGAGCCCAGGGGCATTCTGCAGCGTTAGCACATTTAGAAATCTTGATTTCCTTTCCGTCAACGATGATAGAATCTTCGGTAGATTCTACGGTGTGACCTTGTGCTACGTAGTTGCCTTGCATAGTGTCGTATTTAAGAAGATGAGCAAGCATTTCGGGGCTGGTTAAGTCGTTGATAGCAACAACTTCGTAGCCTTCTGCGCCAAACATCTGTCTGAATGCGAGACGACCGATACGGCCGAAACCGTTAATTGCAACTTTTGTTACTTTTGACATGATTTTATGTCCTCCATAAAACGATTTTATTATTTTTCTCAATTATTATATCCGTATTTATGCTTTTAGTCAATTATTTTTTGCGTTTATTTTAAATTTTCGGGGTTTAAGCATTGTAAATCGTCGGGAATAAAAAGCCCGTCCTTTCTTATAAGTTCTCCGTCTATATATATTTCCCCGCCGCCGTACTCTTTAGTTTGTATCAAAACCAAGTCCCAGTGAATTGCCGAAACGTTTCCGTTATAGCAATCGTCGTAGCAGCAACCGGGAGTAAAATGAATAGAACCGGAAATCTTTTCGTCAAACAGAATATCTCCCATAGGATTTACTATAAACGGGTTTACACCGAAGGCAAATTCCCCAACGTACCTTGCGCCTTCGTCCGTATTTAAAATAGCGTTTAGTTTTGCACTGTCGTTAGACGTAGCTTCTATAATTTTTCCGTCCTTAAATTTTAAGCAAACGTTTTCGTGCTTAAAGCCTTGTTCCACCGAAGGTGCGTTATAAGTAATCACTCCGTTTACACTTGTCTTAACGGGCGCAGTATAAATTTCCCCGTCCGGAATATTCCTTTCTCCCGAACATTTTTTACTGCCTATCCCCTTTATAGAAAAACTCAAATCCGTGCCTTTACCCGTAATTTTCACCTTATCCGCCTTGTCAAGCCTTGCTTTTAGGGCGTCCATCGCTTTATCCATTTTAGAATAATCTAAATTACAAACGTTAAAGTAAAAATCCTCAAACGCTTCCGTGCTCATATTGGCCTGTTGCGCCATTCCCTGATTAGGATACCTTAAAACTACCCACTTGGTTTTTTTAACTCTTATTTCGTGATGCACGGGATGGGAATAAAATTCGCTCTCTATTTTTAAGTTTTGTTCTGGCACGTCTGATAATTCGTTGCAATTTTCTCCGCCTCTTATTCCTATATAAGCATCCATCTCTTGCATACGGAAGGCATCGAACTTTGCCTTAAGCTTTGCTTGCTCTTCGTTTTGTCCCATAAGCAACGCCCTAGTCACCTTGTTGTCGTAAATTTCAACAAAAGGATACGCCCCTACGTTATATACTTCTTTTACTATTTCGTTAACAAACTCGTGAGATATTCCCTTTGCTTCTATAAGTATCTTTTCTCCCTTTTTTAGGTCGCAAGAATAGTTTACTAAAGATTTTGCAAGTTTTTTTATTCTCTCGTCCGTCATAACACAACTCCTTATAAATCGCTTAAAACCGCTTTTTTCTTTTTTTGATTTTACAAAAACGGCAAGCAGCAACATTTATTTTTATTTTTATTATTATCACGTATATTGTACAACTTTTTCGCCGTTTTATAAAGTATTTTGAATAAAATTTAAAATTTAATTGCAAAACGGGATAAAAAGCGGTATAATGCTTTGGAAAGATTAGATTTTCTTTTAAAAACGTAAATATTTTGGAGGAATTTTTTTATGGCATTAGTAACGTCTAAAAAAATGTTTGAACAAGCGTACAAAAACGGCTACGCTATCGGTGCTTTCAACGTAAACAACATGGAAATCGTTCAAGGCATTACCGAAGCGTGCAAAGAAGAAAACGCTCCCGTAATTTTGCAAGTATCTAAGGGTGCAAGAGCATATGCTAACCACACCTACCTTGTAAAACTCGTTGAAGCGGCTGTTAAAGAATGTCCCGACATTCCGATAGTTTTACACCTTGACCACGGTCCCGATTTTGAAACCTGCAAGGCTTGTATCGACGGCGGATTTACTTCCGTTATGATAGACGGTTCTTCTCTTCCCTTTGAAAAGAATATAGAAGAAACCAAAAAAGTTGTTGAATACGCTCATAAATACGGCGCTGTAGTTGAAGGCGAATTAGGAACTTTAGCAGGTATTGAAGACGAAGTTTCTCACGCAGTAGGTTCTTATACCAGACCCGAAGAAGTTGAAGAATTCGTTAAAGAAACCGGCGTTGACTCTTTGGCAATCGCTATCGGAACTTCTCACGGCGCATATAAATTCAAACCCGAACAATGCACCTTAAACGAAAAGGGAATTTTAGTTCCCCCCGCTCTTCGTTTCGATATTCTAGAAGAAGTTTCTAAGCGTATCCCAGGCTTCCCCATCGTATTACACGGTTCTTCTTCCGTTCCGCAAGAATACGTTGCTATGGTTAACCAATTCGGCGGCAAAATGCCCAACGCTATCGGCGTTCCCGAAGAGCAATTAAGAGAAGCAGCAAAACTTTCCGTTTGCAAAATCAATATCGACAGCGACCTTCGTCTTGCAATGACGGGTACTATCAGAAAGTTCTTTAGCGAACATCCCGATAAGTTCGACCCCAGAGAATACTTAAAACCTGCAAGAGCAAACATTAAAGAAATAGTAAGACACAAACTTATCAACGTTTTAGGTTGCGCAGGCAAAGCGGACGAATGCAGATAATTTTTATCTAAACAGAATTTACCTATAAAAGGGCTTTGATTTTTCTTAGCCCTTTTATTTTTTTTGTTAAAAATCGTTTGACATTAAAGATAAATTAAAATATAATCTAACCTAGTTAGCAATTTTAAGGAAGGTATTATGGCTACTCACGAACAAATAGAATACGTGTTTAATCATTTTATTTCTCTCGGTCCGGAAAACATTTTTAAAAGCGTAAACGATACAAATGCCGGTATGGGAGCAGTAATAAGAATTTTAAACACTTCTACCCAGCCCGTAACTGCCGGTGTGATTAGCCAAAAAATGGGCGTAAGCACTGCAAGAACGGCAGTTTTGCTTAAAAAAATGCTTGCAAAAAACCTTATCGTTAAAGAAATTGACAAAGACGATGCTAGAAAAACCCTAGTAAAATTATCCGAACTAGGCAAGCAAAAAGCAAAGTGTGTTAAAAAAAACTTGTTTGAACATCTTGAAATTGTAATCGATAAAGTCGGTATGGAAAAAGTAGAAGAATTTATATCTTTATCTTTAGAAATAAGAACGGCAATGCTTGCCAATTTACCTGCTCCGCCTAAACTAGATTAAAAAAAGCGGACCTAGTGGTCCGTTTTATTTTAATAAATTATCTAACTCAGTTAGCAAAAAAGGAGAAAAAATGCTAAAAATACTTAAAAAATTTACTGTAAAAGAATTGATTTTAGCAATATGTTCCGTAGCCTTTATAGTCCTACAGGTTTGGCTAGATTTAGAAATGCCAACGTATATGTCTAAAATCACGGTTTTGGTTCAATCGCCAAACAGCGAAATGAGCGATATTCTCTATAACGGCGGAATGATGCTTTTATGTGCGTTGGGAAGTTTAGCAACCTCTATAGTCGTTTCCGTTTTTGCGGCTAGAATATCAACGAACTGCGGTGCTACCCTAAGAGAAAAACTATTTAAAAAAGTTCAATCTTTTTCTATGGAAGAAATCGGGCGTTTTTCTACGGCAAGCCTTATCACACGTTCTACAAACGACGTGACGCAAGTGCAAATGTTTATCGTTTTAGGTTTGCAAATGCTTGTAAAAGCCCCCATAATGGCGGTTTGGTCCGTATGCAAAATAGCTTCTAGCGAATGGCAATGGACGCTTTCTATGGCAATAGCGGTAATCGTGTTGCTAGCGGTAGTTGCCGTATGTATTTTGCTTGCTTTGCCTAAATTTAAAAAGATGCAAAAACTTACCGACGATTTAAACAGAGTGACTAGAGAAAATCTAAACGGATTAAGGGTAGTTCGCGCATATAACGCAGAAAACTACCAAGAGGAAAAATTTGCAAAAACAAATAAAGAAATAACCGATACGACTTTATTTTCCCAAAAAACAATGTCTTTTATGATGCCTAGTATTCAACTTATAATGAGCGGACTGTCACTCGCCATATACTGGATAGGTGCGGCATTGATAAATCAAGCGGACATGATGGAAAAAATGAGTGTTTTCGGCGAAATGATGACTTTCTCTCAATACGCAATACAGGTTGTAATGGCGTTTATGATGTTGGTTATGATTTTTATGATATTGCCAAGGGCTTCCGTTGCCGCAAGCAGAATAAACGAAGTTTTAGATACCGAAACTTCTATTAAAGACGGAAAAGTATTAAAAGGAAAAGAAGGATTGAAAGGCGAAGTGGTTTTCTCCAACGTGTCTTTTAAGTATCCCGATGCCGAAGAATACGTTTTGCAAAACATTTCGTTTACTGCAAAACAAGGAGAAACTGTTGCATTCATCGGCTCTACCGGTTGCGGAAAAAGCACGGTTATCAATCTTATCCCCCGTTTTTACGACGTTTCCGACGGCGAAATTACCGTAGACGGAGTAAACGTAAAAGATTACGACCAAAAATCTTTAAGAAACAAAATAGGATACGTTTCTCAAAAAGCAACGCTTTTTACCGGCTCCGTTAATTCCAACGTTTCTTTCGGAGACAACGGAAAAACTCCCCCCACCGAAGCAGACGTAAAAGAAGCCGTAGAAACCGCTATGGCAAAAGACTTCGTTGAAAAACTTGAAGACACCTATAACGGCTACGTTGCTCAGGGCGGCGCAAACTTTTCCGGCGGACAAAAGCAAAGGCTTTCAATCGCAAGAGCTATTGCAAGAAAACCCGAAATACTTATATTTGACGATTCCTTCTCTGCACTAGACTATAAGACGGATAAAGTGCTTCGCAAAACTCTAAACAAAAAATGCAAAGACACCACCCGCTTAATCGTTGCTCAAAGAATAGGCACTATAATAGACGCCGATAAAATTATCGTTTTAGAAGAAGGAAAAATCGCAGGTTGCGGCACGCACGAAGAACTTATAAAAAACTGCGAAGTTTACCGTCAAATAGCACTTTCTCAACTTTCTAAGGAGGAACTTTCTTTATGAAAAATCAAGAATATAAACTCGGAAGCGTAAAACCCCGTCGCGGTCCTGCCGGACGCGGACCGAGCGGAGAAAAAGCAAAAGACTTGATAGGAACTTGGAAAAAGCTGTTAGGATATGCAAAAAAATATCTGGTCTTTATAATTATGGCGCTTATCTGCGCGGTAGGCGGCACGGTACTTACCCTGTTAGGTCCGGATAAACTTGGCGATTTAACTAACGAAATAACAAACGGCGTGGCAACGGGAATAAATATGAGTGCCATTGCAAAGATAGGCATTACCCTATTGGTTTTTTACCTTTTAAGTTGGCTTTTATCGGCAGTGCAAAGCATAATTATGGCAACGGTGACGGCTAAAGTTTCGCACAATATGCGCGGAAACATTTCTAAAAAAATAAACCGCCTACCCATGTGGTACTACAATAAAGCCACCACCGGCGATATACTTTCAAGAGTCACCAACGACGTAGACACCATATCTCAATCTTTCAACCAAAGTATAGGCGGCTTGGTGAGTCAATCCGTTTTACTGATAGGTTCTTTGGTGATGATGCTTATAAGCAACTGGATTTTAACAGTCACGGCGATTGCGGCAAGTCTAATAGGTTTTATTTTTATGATACTTATTATGGGGCGCAGCCAAAAATACTTTTCTCGCCAACAAAAACACTTGGGAATGATAAACGGGCATATAGAAGAAGTATATGCAGGGCACACCGTTATAAAAGCATATAACGGAGAAGAAAACGCAGAAAAAAAGTTTGACGAACTAAACGAAAAACTCCGTGATAGCGGTTTCAAATCTCAATGTCTTGCAGGGCTTATGATGCCTATAATGAACTTTGTAGGAAATTTTGCGTACGTTGCTGTATGTATAGTGGGCGGCGTTTTGGCAATAAACGGAAAAATAAGCGTGGGCACTATCGTTGCGTTTATGATGTACGTTCGCTACTTTACTCAACCGCTCTCGCAAATAGCACAATCTATGCAATCGTTACAATCGGCTGCCGCTGCGGGAGAAAGAGTTTTTGAGTTTTTGGAAGCCGAAGAAATGGAAGACGAATCTAAAAAAACAAACCGCATAAAAGATACGTGCGGAAACGTAGAATTCTCTCACGTAAAATTCGGATACGAAGACTCCGACAAAATCGTAATAAAAGATTTTTCGGCATCGGCAAAATCGGGGCAAAAGATAGCAATTGTCGGGCCTACCGGCGCGGGAAAAACAACTATGGTAAACCTACTGATGCGCTTTAACGAAATTTTAGACGGAGATATAAAAATAGACGGCGTTTCCATAAAAAGCGTGCCGAGAGAAAACGTTCACGAACAGTTTTGTATGGTTTTACAAGATACTTGGCTGTTTGAAGGCACAGTTAAAGAAAATCTTGTATACTGCCAAAAAGGTATTTCTGACGAAAAAATTAAACAAGCGTGCAAAGCGGTTGGATTACATCACTTTATAAAAACGCTACCGCAAGGCTACGACACCGTTCTATCTGACCAAGTAAACCTTTCTCAAGGGCAAAAGCAACAACTTACCATTGCCCGTGCAATGATTGCCGATAAGCCTATGCTTATTTTAGACGAAGCCACCAGTTCCGTAGACACCAGAACGGAATTGCAAATTCAAAGTGCAATGGACGAATTGATGAAAAACAGAACTTCTTTCGTTATAGCACACAGGCTATCCACAATAAAAGACGCAGATTTAATTTTGGTTATGAAAGACGGCGACATTATAGAAAGCGGAAATCACGAAGAATTGTTAGCAAAAGGCGGATTTTACAGCGAACTGTATTACAGTCAGTTTGAAGAAATGCCTGCATAAAAATGCCTACTAAACTTTTATAAACCCTTAAAAACCTACCCTAAAAGAGAACCTCTTTTTAGGGTGGGTTTTTTATTTTACCGCCTTTTTGCTTTTTTACTACGTATCTTCCCCTTTACGTAATCTACCGAGATAAGGTCAAACCCAAAATACAATGCACAATTAAAAATAAGCGAAAATCCCCCTGCCACAAACAAAGTTAAAACGCTTCCAAAAAGTGGCAACAGCAATCTTTTAAACATATAAGCAACGGCGGCGGTCGGAATTATAAACGCAAGGGAGTAAATAAAAAAGCGTAAATAAACGGGCTTTTCTTTGCAAGTCTTTTTTATCAATACCAAATTACATAAAGTCGTTATTCCGTAAACGAACGCAAAACCCACTAACAGAGAATATACGCCAATATACTTTGGCAAAACTATTACGGACGCCAACATTAAAAGTGCGCTTATTATAAAATATTTAAGCGTTTTTTGTTCCATTCCCATAGAATTAAGTATACTTGTAGTTATAGAAGATATCCCCATAAAAACGGTAAGCAAAGAGGCGGCGGAAAGATATTTACCGCTTTCGTGACTGTCGAACACAATTATACCCGCTTCGTTTCCGAAAACCCAAAATAGCGGCACGAAAATAGCGGAAATAAATATAGTAAATTTTAACGCCTTTTCTAAATCGGTTTTTAATTCTCTATTTTTACCCGTATAGTAATTTTCAGACAATGCCGGCGTCAACACCAAAACAAAAGAGCCTATCAACATACTGGGAATAGATAAAATAGGAAAGGTTTGCCCCACCGCCGCCCCGTACGCACTCATCGCCTGAGAAGAAGTATATCCGTACTCTATAAGCCGCATAGGCAATATTATAGAAACTAAAGACGTGATTAAAGAATTAGCCGTTCTCATTGCCGTAACCGGCGTAGCGGACGATATAAGGGGCTTAAATTCTCCTTTGGGGTTATCAAGCTTGTTTTTTCTAAAAAAGAAAGTAGCCGTCGCCAAAGAAAAAGAAAAAACGTAAGAAACAAGCACGGCAACCCCCGCTCCAAACGCTCCGCCGTAAACGTCGTTTTCTGCGCTTATCAAAACTATGCCGACTATTATCATACAAATTTCTTCTAGCAGTTCTATCACGGAATACGGAAGAAAATCTTTATTTCCCCAAAAAACACCCCTCAAAATAGAATATACGGAAGTAAAAACAAGCCCCGGCAAAATTACTAAAAATATACTTACGCACCGCTCGTCCGCGAATAAAAAACCCAAATATCCTTTAAGCAAAAATATTACCAAACAAAGCGGAACAACGATTAAAAGCGTATAACTAAGCCCTGCGGAAACAACCTTGCTTGCCCGCTCCGGCTCGCCCTGCGCACGATATTTCGTCATCAATCTAGAAACGGTAATAGGTGTTCCAGAACAAGAAAACGTAAAAAGCAACGCAAAAAGAGATAGGGCTACCTGATAAAGACCTATTCCTTCCGCTCCTATCGTTCTAGATAAAAATACTCTGTATAAAAAGCCCAAAAACTTTTCGCAAGCGGAAAAAACCGTTACTATCGCCACCGTTCTAAAAAAATTTTTCACCTACCAGTCCCTCCGCATATCGTATAAAATATTCTATTCGGCAAAAAAAACAAATATAATAACCGTATGAAAAAGTTTTTTTATCGGGTACGGGAAGGGGACAATTTATATAGTTTATCAAAAAAATTTAAAACGCCCGTAGGAATTTTGATTTATGAAAACAAACTAAACAAAGAAATAGAAGAAGGGGACGTTTTATACGTTTTCGTTCCAAGCGGAACGGTTTACACCGCAACCCCGTTAGACGATTATTGCTCCATTTCTAAAAAGTTCGGTTTAACTGAAGAAGAGCTAAAAGAAAAAAATAAAACGCCGTATCTGTACTACGGCGTTTTGATAGTCGTTTAAGTTTTAAGATTTATTGCAATGCCTGTCTTTTAGAAAAACTACACCCGCAATAGTTTTGTCTATAAAGCCCGTTTTGTTTACTCAGTTCTATAGACCGGATATACCCGTTTCTTTTTTTGAAATCGGAATACAAATATTTTACTCCGTAAAATTTTGCCAACTCTTCTCCTATTTCGTTTAATTTCTTTGCATTTTTTAACGGGCTTACACTAAGCGTTGTGGTAAAATATTCAAAGCCGCGATTTTTTGCTTCTTCCGCCGTGCTTTTTAATCTTAGCCGATAGCACTTAAAGCAACGCGCCCCGCCTTCCGCTTCGTTTTCAAGACCGTTTATACAATCATAAAACTCTTTTACGTTATATTTACCTTCTAAAAAAACTACGCCTTGCATCTTGCAAAATCTCTTTTGTTCTTCAAGCCTTTTGTTATATTCTTCTTTATCGTCTATATTAGGATTAAAATAAAAAACGGTTAAATTAAAATAATCTTTTAATCTTTCTATAACGGAAGTAGAACAAGGTGCGCAACAAGAATGTAAAAGTAAATCCGGCTTTTTTTTACCAAAACCTTCTATTTCCTGTTGCATTTTTTTATCAAAATTTATCTCGTTCATTAAACAAGTTCTCTCTTTACGGTTTTTCCGTTTTCTTTAATGAATTCAAACGCCTTACCGCCTGCGCTTATAGTTTTAGAGTATACACCGTCTATAAACTCTACCGCACAATCGTTTTCTATGCAAAGCGCCTTATCAAAATCACTCTTTTCAAAATTAGGCAAAAAATCCTCCTCTCTCTCGTTAAAGTGCGGGCACATAAGCCCGTCTATCAACCCCATACCCTTTTTTAACGTATAGCAAGAAGATTGTCCTCTCATTATTTCGTAATCGGTGTACATATCTTTAAAAAAACAAATAGCACCGGCAGACAAACCGCAAATTATCTTTCCGCTTTCGTACGCATCTATAACCAACTTATCTATACCCGTTTCTTTCCATTTATCAAGCATAAAAACTGTGTCTCCGCCGCCAATATATATGCAGTCCGCTTTATTAAACTTTTCTTTTATATGTTCTAAATTCATTTCCCCGTAAACGATAAGCGCAACTTCCGCCTTTATATCGAACACGGAAGTATAAGTCTTTCTAAAACTGTTAAAGTACGGCATAGAATCGTGCGAAGCTGTACCCAAAAAAAGAGCGGTTGCCCTTACGTCCCCCGCGTGTTTTTTTGCTAAATTAGCAACGTATTCGTCAATCTTTAAGGTGGTTTTGTTTTTTATCTCTCCGCCGCCTATCGCTATAAATCTTTTTTGCATAATATTTTTCCCTTAAAAAGGGCTAGACGGCTGTCTAACCCTTTAATTTTAATAACACTTTTGCGTTTGCGCTAAACGTCACTTCCGCAGCGTCTTCACCAAATTTTTTCTTTACCTTTTTATACGCCCTGTCTAAATAATTCTCTCTTCCGAAATGCACGTCGCTTGCAACGAAATCCACAAAACCTTCTTTAAAGAGTTTATTAACAAACCTCTTGTCCACGCCGTTGGGCGCACCTAAAACGGATCCTGCGTTCACCTGAATAAGCCCGCCGCTACGTTTTATATCGTAAACGTCTTCTATAGACAAATCCTTGTACCTTTCAACATGGGCAACGATAGGCGTGTAGCCCGCCCTCTTTATACGGTATACTATTTCTTCCGCATTGCAAGGAGCGGTAAAATCAAATTCTATAAGCACAACGTTAGTGCCGTTCATAGTCAAAACCGTTCCGTTTTTAATCAATGCGTCAATGTCCGTTTCGTCGTCAACGTAAATTTCTTGACCTAAATACAAATCTACAGGCAACCCCTGTTCAACCACGACTTTTTTTAACTCTTCAAAATAACGCACGATAGAAGAAACGGAGCGAGTATACGGTTTCCTGTAATGCGGAGTGCAAACGATATTATCCACACCGTTTTCGACCGCCGATTTTATCATTTCAATAGATTCGTCTATGCCGTTGCTTCCGTCGTCCACACACGGAATCACGTGCGAATGAATATCCGTCATTTTATCTCCCGTGGCAACAATCTGTATAAATCACTATTTATTAGACTGTTGCTGTTCTTCTTCGTTTTCTAAATAACTGCGATAATAACTGTAATATCCCTTTCCGTAGTACTTGCCGTACCCGTAGTTTTTATCTTTCTTTCTGTCGTACATGGTAAATACCATACCCAATATATTCGCTTCGTTTTTCTTTAACTCTTTAACCGCTTCGGATACTTGATTTCTTGTTGTAGAACCGTATGCAACCAAAAAGAGCACGCCGTCCGCCAAGCGCAAAATATTGATATAATCGGATACCTGCAAAACGGGAGCACAGTCTAAAATAACATAATCGTATTCTTCTTTTAACTTATTTATCAATTCTTCTAGTTTTTTTGAAATAAGAATTACGGAAGAATTGTAAACCTCACCGCCGCGAGTAATAACGTCTACGTTTTTATAATCGGTTTTTTTAATCAAATCTTCGTATTCGATAGAGCCTAGCATATATTCTGAAAGCCCTTTACCGTTATCTATGTTAAACGTTCTGTACACGTTAGCTTTTCTAAAATCCAAGTCAACGACTACAACTTTTTTGTCCGCCAAACCCAAGCTTACCGAAAGGTTGCACGCAACCGTTGTTTTTCCTTCGTGCATAACGGATGATTCAACCTGGATTACTTTGTTTTTTCCGTCCGCATTAAGATATAAAATATTATCTCTAAGTCTATTGTACCCCTCTATCTTACCGGAACGCGTATCCGAAACTACGATTTCTCTTTCACGAGACGCAATTTTTTTCTTCTTTTTACCGAAAAGCATTTTCTCCTCCTTAAGGAATCCGACTGTATAGGTATTATTATACAATAAGAATTTGCCGATTGCAATATTTTAATCGAATTTTTATGCTTTATATGTACTTTTTAACCGTAATTTAGTAAAAAGAAGTCCGTCTTTTATAAAAAAAGTTATTGATAAAGTTCTTTTAATCTTTCTTTTAATGCGGCAACGTGCAGTTCTTCGTCTAGTCTTATTCTCGCAATCACCGCACTAATCCTTTCGTTTTTTAATAGACAAGTTGCCCTGTCATAACCTTTTATTGCCATAATTTCAGAAGAAACGTCGTCTAATAACATTTTTTCGCAGGTTTTGCTGTAAGAAATTCTGGAAGTATCGTAAAACGCCCTACTGAATCCGTCCGAAACTCCGTACCACGGGTCGCACCCCAAATCTAAAATAAGCTTACCCAAAACTTTAACGTGTATCATCTCCGCAAGGGATATACTTTCTAGCAATTCCGCCGTGCTTTTATCTCCGTTTTTCTCAAAATAAAAAGAATGGTATACGTATTGTAAAATTGCGGTCAATTCTCCGTGAAGCCCGCCAAAAAACTCTTTTATTATCATTGCGGAACAAACGTCTTTTCCTATATTTTCTAAGCACGGATAAGGCAATTCCACCGTTAAAGGTTTCATATTTTCCCCCCTTGTTTTTTTGCTTTATACTATGCCCCGTATCCGTTTTTTTGTTAAACGGTTAATACCCTGTACACGTTGATAAAACGGTAAGATTTATTCTTGTTTTAATCCTTTTTTCGCTATTGCTATCTAAAAGCAAAAAAACAGACAAAACCCCGCTTCTCTTTATAAATAAAAAACACACTGCGCTTATAATCTAAACGCAGTGTGCGATTAAAAAAAATTCAATCAATATTCTTTCGTCCAATATGGTTGGCATTTTACGTATATATACACGTTTTTATCTGTAAACGTATACATATTAAACACCGTTGCACCCACTTCTCCCGTAGGCACAAACTTTATCTCTTTTCCGTCTTTAATATAGTACCAAAATTCAAAATAATAATCGGTTTTGGCTATAGACGGAGCGGATAAGTCAAGCGTCGTTCCGTATTTTACGTTTTCTATAGAGAATTCGTTTAACCCGTTATACGTGCACTGAACGACTTCTTCTCTGCCGGAATCCGGATTAAAAACGTTGTCCGTTAAAACCAAATTTACCGTGTAACTTTCGGTAAAATAATTTGCTTTATAACTTTTATCCCCACGGCTTCCACTTTTAATACAAACATAAGTGGAAACGTCTTGAATATCAGTGCCGCTCCACCCGATAAACGTATACCCCTGTTTTTTTGCACCGAACAAGTTTACGTCTTTTCCGTCAGTAGTATAACAAAAGGGGTTGCCCGCACTCATACTACCGCCGTCCAAATCATAGGTAATAGCGTAAGCACCGTTCGGCACCCACGTTGCCTTTATCGTCACGGAAGAGCGGAATTCATACACGTCTCCATCTTTTATTATATTAAGTTCGTCCCCAAACTCGTAAACCCAACAATTAAATTTATAACCTTCTCTGGTAATCTCCGGAAATTTTATTTTTTCACCCGTTTCTATCTTGAACGTGCGCTCGGATAAAACGCCGCCGTTTGCATCGAACGAAATCTCTAATCCGCCGTTATCCGTTAAACAGGCAGAAAAAAGAGCACAGCATGCAACAAGCAAGCAAAAAGATAATATTAAGCTTAATAATCTTTTAATTTTCATAGGTGAAATTATATACTTTATCACTAGGTTTGTCAACTTTTATTCATACGCCGTATTTAGACATTATTTTTAATAGCGCACCTAGTCCGTCGTTTATTTTTGACTTTATCTCTCTATCCGTTCCGTATCTTTCCGCTTGATAGAGTGCGGATTTTAGTTCGGATACCTGTTTTGCGTCTACCGAAGTAAGATTATAATACTCTAACCTTTTAAGAATGTTTTTAACGTGCGAAAAATCCAGTTCGTCTTCTCCGCTTCGGCTGTTTGCTGCAATTTCGGGTTCTATTTCCATGCTAGCGGTGCGTAAAACGTCTACGTTCTCTCTTTTTATACAAAAATTTCCACCACCGTCCGTCTCTTTTTTAGCTTGTTCGCCCAACTGTTTTATCAATTCGCTCTCTTTCTTTTTAGGCTTGCAAAATTTACCTTTTACAAGCGCAATGGGAATATAACAAAGCAAAACCAAAGCAAGCGGCACAAGAACGAAGAAAACCGTGTTTTTTTGTTCCTGCAAAGAAAGCAACCCTTGTAAAAACAAAAAGTTTACTGCGGACGACAATATAAAACCCGTTTTTACATCTTTCTTCCTCGTTTTCCTACTTAAAGATAAAATCAATAAACACACGATAAATAAAACAATTTCTATTCCGCAAAAAAAGTAAAAAAACCCGTCTACGCCAAACGCTGAACAAAAAGATTCTAAAAACGCCGAAAAACTTCCTTTCATACGCATTATAATAACGCATAAAAAACCGCGTTTTTGGCGTTTATTTAGCGCAAACCGTCTTTTTTAGTCGATTAAAACCGTTTCTCCCGTAAGCAAACTTATCACGTATTTAGAAGACACTTTAATATTAAGCACTTTTTCTACCGCGTAAGCATACAATTCCAACTGTTTACTGTACTTCTCCTTTAAAACGGTAGCAGGCAAAGAAGAATATTTGTAGTCTATTATATCGCAAGAATCTTTCCCTATCGCCAAAAGGTCTATCTTTCCCTGAATCAAAACCGTTTCTTCCGTTTGTACGCCGTATAATAAATTTGCAGGCACGTTTACTAAAAAATCCTTTTCTCTATACAAAGTTTTTCCTTTAAGCCCGTCAAACGCACCGCCGTCTATAGCAAATTGTATTTTTTCTAAAGAAACAAGCGCAACTTCTTCGTCTTTTATAAGTCCTTTTTTAACAAACTCTTTAACTGCGTCCGCAATATTAGGCATTCTATCAAAATCGTATAATTCTAAAATTCTATGTGCGGCAGTCCCCGCCATTGCGGAAGTAGAAGGTAAATCTTCTTTTTCGTCAAAGGCAATTATCTCTTTATAATCCCTTTCCATTCCTTCGTTTACCGCCGTCACGGTCGTTTTAAGCGGCAATGCGGTTTGCTCCGCAAACGGATAACAATACGAAAAATTGCTTTTCATCTTTTCATAAAGCTCTTTTTCTTCTTCGCCTATAAGCACTTTTCTAGGCCCTTCTTTTCTATTAAAAAACTCTAAAGTATCTTTCGTATAAAATGTTGCAGGTAAACTTTTAGGAAGATAATCTAAAAACCTAGTCGCTCCGCTAAAAACGTCTTTTCTGTCATCCCACTCGGCAACCACCGCTAGGTGTAAAGAATAACTAGCCCTAGTAAGCGCAACGTAAAACAGCCTTAATTCTTCTTTTATTATGTTGATTTTAGCCTTTTGTTTTAAGTATCCCCTATAAATAGTGCTTCCGTAAGTCTTTAATTCGTCATCGTACTTTCTCACGGCAAAACCGGCTTCCCTATCCGTAAGTATTTCGTTTTTTAAATCTTCTTCGTTTATCTTTTTTTCTAGCCCGCAAACTATCACAACGGGAAATTCCAGTCCTTTAGAAGCGTGTATCGTCATAAGACTTACAACGTTTTCATCTTCGCTTGCCCCCGAATAACAAAATGCGTAAGGATTTATTTTGATTAAATTTAAAAATTCCTTTACAGTATAATTTTTGCCGTTCTTTTGTGCACAAGAAATAAAAAACCTTAAATTTTCCGCACGTCTTTCCCCGTTTCCCTTGGCTAACAAGCACTCGTAATAAGCGCTGTCTTCTATCGCCTTTTCTAAAACCTCTTTTGCAGGTAAACAATCCGCAAGTTCTCTTAAATATTCTATATACCCGTAAAAATCTTTTACCTTTTCAGACAATGCAAAATCGCCGTTTTTAACGTATTCCGCTGCCTGATAAAAATACCCGTCTTTTTTTTCTTCCGCCTTGCGGCTGTTATAATACTCTCTTTGAATAGTTAAAAGTTCTTCGTCCGTAAACCCGCCCATAGGACTTTTCATTACCGTACAGAGGGGCACGTCGTTTAAAAAGCAATCTAACAACTCTAACAGGCAAACAACCGGCTTTATTTCGGGCAAGTCCACCACTGAACTGGCGGTATCGGTAGAAATGGGAATCCCCCTTAAAGAAAGCCCTTTAACAAGTTCTTGCACAAACTCTGCGTTTTTATTTCTCGTTAAAACGGCTATATCCTTAAATTCAACCCGTTTATTCTCTTTTGTTTTCGGGTCGTAATAATCCTTTCCTATCTCGTTAAAAATTATGTTTGCAACAAGTCCCGCCGCCGAAGATTTGTCTTTTTTTTCGGTATCTTTTTTCAGTTCCTCTAAAATATCGTATATCCTCGGTTCTTCCGTTTCTTCCATAGGTTTAGGCTCTATTAAAAAGTGAAGTTCCGCTCTTCCTTCGTTATCTCCATAAACGCCGCCGGCGTTTAACAAAGCGGTATCTTTATAAGACTGCCCGTAAAACTCTTCCGTCATAGAATAAGAAAAAACCTCGTTAACACATTCTATCACCTTGTTTGCGGAACGGAAATTATGATTGAGATTTATCACCGTCTGCCCGCTTTCTTGCATTTTTTTAAATTTTTCGGAAAAAAATTCCGGACGACAACCCCTAAACCCGTATATGCTTTGCTTAACGTCTCCAACCATAAACAAATTATCTTTTGCTATGCGGGTAATAATTGCTTCTTGAACCCCGTTTATATCTTGATATTCGTCTATAAACACGTATTTGTATTTTTCGCTTACTTCTTTTCTTATCGTTTCATCGGAAAGAACGTTTAACGCAAACCTTTCTAAATCGGCAAAATCTAAAACGTTTTCTTCTCTTTTTATCTTGGCATAGTTTCTAGTAAACGAATCCACTATCTCCGCTATCTTTTCGGTATGAAAGCGGAGTTGTTCTAAACTTTTCAAGTCGTTTTCTTTCGTAGATAAATTATCCGCAACACCCTTAATAAACTTAGAAAGGGCTGCTTTCCTGCTTTTGCACTTTTCTTTTAATTCGTTGCCAAAAAAATCCAAATTTTCAGTTTTACCGAAACTCAGCGTTATCTTAAACGGCGTTTCTTTAAGAGAATACACGCTTTGAGAACGCAAATAATTTTCTAAAAAATCCGCAACCGCAAGGCAAGATTCCACTCCTTTTTTTATGCCCGCCTCGCTTGCCTGTTTTGCGTAGCCTAAAAATTCTTGTTTGTATCTCGCTAGTTCTTTATCTACAAGTTGCTTATACTTTTTATCCGTATCCTCAAAACCTTTTAAAGAATAATTTTCAAAACTCTTTGCAAAAAAAGAAGCGGCGTCCCCTTCAGAAGAAACGTATTCGTATAAAAACAAAACGAGTTCCCTAAACTTATCGTCTTTTCTGTGCGAAGAATGTCTTTTGTTAACGGTTAAGAAATCCTTATCTTTAGAAGCGTAATATTCTTTAAAAGTTTTATCTATCGCTTCTTTTTTCAACTTCCCGGAAAGCGTTTCGTCGGCAATGGAATAGTCCGGCGAAACACCCGCTTCGTAAAAATATCTTCTTACAAGTCTAGAACAAAAAGAATCTATCGTGCTTATATCCGAATACGGTATTTCGGATAGTTGCTCAACAAGCGTTTCGTCGCCCGTTTTTTCTATTGCGTCCGTCATCGCCTTGTATAATTTATCTTTCATATCTTGGGCAGCGGATTCGGTAAACGTCATTGCAAGCACTTCTTTTACGGTGGTTTTCTTTTCCGTGATTAGCCGTATAAGCCTTGAAATCATAACGAAAGTCTTTCCGCTCCCTGCGGAAGCGGATACCATAACGTTGCCGCTATCGTGATTTATCGCTTTTATTTGTTCTGGTTTTAATTCAGGCATCTTCTTCCCCATCTTTTACCGATTCAGTCAAAACGTTTTTGTCTACTTTTGAAAGCATCCTTTCTTCTAGCAACTCTTTTTGACACATTCCGCTAAGTTTACAATATCTACACGCTTCTAAAAAAGGCGAACTGACTATCACGCCGTCGTCCATTTGTTCAACCGCTTTTTGACAAACTTTTTCCGCATAAACAACGTAAGAATCTATAATCTCCTTATCGGTCAACGTCTTTTTGCCTTCTTGATTTGGCAAGTTATTATCTTCTTTACCGTCTACGGTTTTACCGATAAAGCACTCTTCTTTCTTTGTTTTTTCGTCCCCGTAATCATCGGCAACCTTTGCATAATAAAGCCCCGCCGTTTTTTTATCCTTAAACGCCGAAGCATAAAGATACAACTGCAATTTCGTTCCGGAAAAAAGCAAAGAATCTTTTGCGTCTACGCTGCCCGTTTTATAGTCTATAATGCGGTAATAATCACCCGCTACGTCTACTCTGTCTATTTTCCCTTTAAGTTTAACCTTTCCGTTTAGCAACCTGTACTCAAACGGAAACTCTAAATATTTAGGGGTAAAACCGGATTCTTTAATTTCGTTATAAAACTTAACGCAAAACTTTTTAGATTCTTCTATCGCTTGCCTAAAAAAGTAATCCGTTTCGCAATCCTCAAAATATCTCGCATATTCCGAAAGTTCTGCCACGCGGCTTACCGCTTCGTTAAAAGCCTTTTCAAAACCTGCTTGCTCAACGGCTTTTATGTTAGATAAAAACTCGTTAAACACGGCGTGCATAAAATTCCCCAAAGAAGAAGCGGAAATCTTTCCTTCTTCTCTCTCCTTAACTCTTAAAATTCTATTTACAAACGCACGGTACGGGCATTTATAATACTCTTCTATCATAGTAGGCGAAGCAACGCCGCTTATCGTGTTTCCCTTAAAGCCGTTTAGCCTTACCTTAATTTCGGCGTTTGCGGAATCTAAAACGCTGGATGCCGCTTTATCCCCCTCTACCGCTTTATAATAAGCCGTTTGTTTAGAAAAATCGTCTTCTTTTCTATAAGCAAATCGGCCGCAACCCAGTGCAAAAGAAGTAAGCCCTTGCCTTTTTGTTAGATAACCGGTAAACCTACTGTCTATGCGGTGCTTTTTAATTGTAAAAGCCTTATCAAAAAAGTCTAGCACTACGCCCTTTGCGGTTTTTTTGCCGTTTGCTTCCACCAAGGGATAAGATAAATAAAGTTCTTTATCAAACGATGCAAGCGCAACGCCTAAATTTTCTTTTGCGCGTGCGTTTACAACTTTTATTTTTGGTTCTACCAAAACCTTTAGGTCGGATAAGCGGTTTATATCGTCATCGTTGATAAGCGCAACATCCTCTTTAACTGAAGGCACGCCGTCCGTAAGCCCCACCGCAAACAAATATTTTGATTTTGCCAAAGCGGTTTCTCTGTATCCGCCTATAAACACCGCATCTTTAAACTGAGGTATCACGGATAGTTCCATCGCATAAACGCCGCTTGTAAACACGTTTAATCTTTCCGAAAAGCTAAGCGCAACGTCCCCTAACAAAGCCTCCATATCGCCCAAAATAACGGCTGTCGCTTGGTATATTTGCCTGTTTATATCTGCCTGTACGGGTTCTCCTAAATCAACAAGCCGCTTTGTGTACTCTTTTATTTTGCATTCCGCTTCTAAATCTTTTAGCGTTTTATTTATATCGAATTTATCAAAAAATGAAACTATTTTTTTTCTAAAAGCTTCAAGCTCTTCTAAATCGTCTAAGCCGTCGCTGTATAAAAACGGTTTTTTTATAGAAGAATAGTTTACGTTATATTTAAGCGTATAGTTATAAAACCTGTCCGTTAAATTTTTATCATTGCAAAATAACGGATTTTTATAAAAAGACGACAAACACTCTCTTTCAAGATTTTTATCGAAAGCGGTGATATAATCTATAATCAGTTTTATAAGCGGATGCGTGTCCGGACAAATTTTTTCGTCTAAAAAATACGGAATATTTAACTTGCCGAATTGCGCTTTTACGGCGTTTTTGTATATCGTTTTATCGGCGATTGCAATGGTAAAATCGCTGTATCTTGCACCGCCTTCCATAACCTTTAATTTAATTGTTTCGGCTATGGTTTTTATTTCGGAATAAATGTCTTTTGCGGTAAAAGCATATATTTCGTTTGTATTTACCTTTTCTTTAATTAACGGAGAAAAAATATTTTTTAGGATAATCCCACTCTCTTTAGAGCAATCCGTTTTAATAAAAGTTTCACTTACCTTTTCCCCACAGGTTTTGGCGACTTTTCTAAAAGCATCCGCCGTTTCGTTTAAGAATAAAAATCCGTTGTTGCCGCCCGTTAAAATTGCCGTCACCGAGCGTGCGGTTTTTATCAATGCGGTAATAACGTCCCTAATTTGTCCGGTAAAAGACGTGTATCCCAAAAGATATACGTCCGTATTTTTTAACTCTTTATCGTTTTCTATTATTTGGGGAAGAAAAGATAATATTTTGCTTTGATCGCATAGTCCGCTTTGTTCTATAAATTCTTCGTATTTTTCGTAAACAGACGCTATATCCGTAAGCTTGTTTTTTAGGCTTCCTTCAATATTAGCCGTGCAATCAAACAACTCTTCGTGGCTTACCTTTGCGCTTTTTAACTGTGCAATCAGTTCGTATAAAGAAGGCGCAAGATTTTTTTTGCTTGCATAAAAGCACTTTAACGCAGACTTTTGCAAAATCCTTTTCACCGCCATTGCAGAACCTTCTTTGCTAAGTGTTTTTTCTATAGGCTTTGCCCTTCTTAAATAATTACCGAAAGAATAAACGTCCGTATTAAAACTGCCTTTTAGCGCATCGCAAACGGCTCTCTCCGCCATTAGAGAGATTTTTTCTTCACAAAAAACCAAGTTTTTATATTCCATTCCGTTGGACTTGCCTTTTAAGTCTTCGGTTAAAATATTAAAAACGTTATAATAACTGTCGGTAATAAAAAGTCTAATTTTTTGATTCATAACTACATTATAACTTTATTTATTTTAACTTTCAAGGGTTTTTGCGTACACCGATTTACAAATTTTATTATTTATGTTATATTTATACCGTTAGACTAAATTATCGGAGATAAAAATGAAAAAATTTGTTATTGGAATTCTCTTATGCTGTGCATTGCTTTTTAGCGGGTGCAGTTGTTCCGGAGAATCTTATCTTGAATTTTCTTCCGCTTGGGGCGGAAAAACCACAGGCTACACGGAAACACTTGTTTACGACGTTAAGTTAGAAGAAAACTATAATAAAGACGGAAAGTCTTTCGTTAAAGACGCAGACTTACAAGAACTTACTTCAAACGTTTTTGGCGAATACACGGTCACTACAAGTATTTTGCCTAAACTTAGCAACGAATTGCCAAACGAAGTAAAAACAAGTGCGGTTTACGAAGGAACACCTTCTTCCGTTGTATCTATAAAAACCGTTCTCTCTTTAAGTGCAACGTATACTCTTAACGGCAAAACGGAAACCAGCACGGACAGAATAGTTTCAGAAACCTATTTTTGTTCTTTCGACTATGCGCTTGCTCCTATTTATTCTAAAAGCGAATTCGACTACGGCGTAATAAAAGTGACTGACGAACTGATTTTAGAAAGACTAATCGGTTGCAACACCGTGTTATACGGTGGCTCTTCTTATAAAACCGCAACAAAAACAAAAAACCCGGCGGAAGAAGAATATACGGTAATAAACGAAAACGAATTAAAATATACGCCCAAAACGTTGATAGATTCTAGCCAACTTTTATTCGTTATAAGAAATCTCTCTTTAGATTTAGACGGAACAAAGGTTATACCCACCGTTCACCCCACGTATTCCGAAAGTAAAAGTTTAAGCATAACGCATTATTGCGACACGCAAAGAACCGTAAACGTAAACGGGCAAGACCTTGTTTTTAAGGCAAGCGGCGTTTCTTATAAAATCAATTCTATGGAAGCTTCCGGATATAACCAACTTGTTTTTGTTCAAAGTGCGGAAGCCGGCGATATACCAAATAACGCCTTAATACTTTCTTACGTAGAACCGATTGTGGAGTATAACGCTTATAAGTTTTTAGGTGCTATGGAATATACCCTAAAAAGCGCGTCTTTCTCCGCCTAGACTTTAACTTTACAAAAAAATCTCTTAAAGAAATTTCTTTAAGAGATTTTTTTATACTTTTCACACGCACGTATATTTACTTTTATCACCACTCACCTTGCAAAAGCAATGCGTTTAGTAGCGTTGCAAATTTTGTTAAGTGAGATAACGGACGGCCCGGATAATACGTTTCTATATAATCTAAATAGTCGTTTTCGGTATTCATCAACATTCCTACAAGTTTAGATTCTCCGTAACCGGTATAATCGGGAATTTCCCAGTTAGTCGCTTCAAAATATAGATAAGTAATACCTTTAGATTTAAATCCCGCATGGTCACTCCAATCCCCGGTAGAAGGCGCCGCGTAAGAAGGAACGCCTGCTGCTTCGTCTTCGGGAGAGAGATTTTCATAAGTCCAAGGATTGCTCTTAAAAGATAACCCTAAACTTTCAGCCAAATCCATTGCGTTGTCGTAAGCTTCCGTTTTACTTACTGTTTTAGTTTTATCGTCCTGCACACCGCCGTATAGATAGCAATAATCACCGCATACCAAAGAGTCCATATTTATCATATACTTTGTATTTTCAATTTCCGATTCTGTCATATTTTTTGCATAAAAAGTAGAACCGTAGCAACCGTATTCCTCTGCCGTAAAGAAAATAAATTTAATAGTATAAGTCGTTTGCACGTTTTTAATGTTTTGAGCGGTTGTAAGCCCCAAAGCAACGCCCGAACCGTTGTCTCCCGTACCCGTTCCGTCATAGTGCATACCTACTATAATTTGCTTATCTATTTTGCCCTGCTTTGTCACTACTATGTTTTCGGATACAATGGTAGCCTTTGTATATTCTCCACTTGGATCTTCCCTGTATTTCTCCCACCCTGCTTTTTTATAACTCTTTCCATCGGTGGTATAAGATTTTGCTGTGGATAATGCGTTTTCTATTCCTTGTTTCTTTATGTATTTATCAAAAGAAATCTCTTGAAATTCTATTTCACTTTCGCTATATCCCGCAGCGATTAAATTAGTTTTTATATATTGTTGCGCCGCCGTAAAATTTTCTCCGTTTAAGCAATCACGATCAGAAAGGTTTTTATCTATATACTTTAATTTTTTATAACTTGCAGCACCTAGCGGAGATATTTCTTCTATGCCTTCTTGATATGAAGCCTGTGCCTGATTTAGTTGTTCCGTTAATTGATTGATTTCTTCTTGCAAAGAATTTATCTTTTGTTCGTCACTCTCAATCAAGGCATCTATTTGCGCCTGTATAGAACTAATTTTGTTTGCATCCTGTTCTGATAAATCCGCTGTGCAAGCCGTAAGCCCGATAGCTGAAGTAGTTAATAGCGTTGTCGCAAGTAGTGTTGTTAAAATCTTTTTCATATTTACTGTCTCCTTCGTTTTGTATGCCCCAATATTACAACCTGATAAAAAATTTGTCAAACGATTTTAACAACTTTTTGAAAATATTTTTAATTTATTCGTAATTATTTGATTATTTGTGTTCTATTTTGAATAATTTTATGAATAATCTTTGTTTTTATTCTTGTAAAAATCCTTATAGTCAAACTTTTTTGAGTTTTTTTTATTGACACAAATGTAAATAGGCTATAAAATCAATATATAAAAATTAAGGGCAAAAAATCAATGAATAACTCTTTAATAAAATCCGTAAAGATAATAAATAATCCGCCGAGCATAAAAAGCGAAATAGATATTGTTGATTTTATAGAAAGCACGAAACACAATAACGAAGTAATGGACGGGCTAATAGAATCC